>JAEZJZ010000082.1 GCA_023436245.1 Bacillota bacterium
CGGGCAGTCGATCTGGGGGTCTACCTCAATCATGATTGGATGAACACAAGCGAGGAAGCTGAAGCCCTCCGTCAGGAGAAGTTGTCAGTCTTCCTGGATGGCTACCAGTCAGTGCGGCACTTGAGCAACGATGAACTGACGATCATTCAGCTTACTCCGGCGATTCGTCACATCTTCTTGATGGGCCACGTGCTCCGGCACACGACGGTGTACCAGGGCTGGAGTTGGGCCAACGACAGCTTCATCGACTGGCACATGCGCTGGTTCCGCCATTGGCACGAACGTGGTCCGCGCTGATCATGCAGCAGGGTGGGCGGCGTTCGAACAGCATCGGTCGAGTCAGCTGGTCGCAGGAAATTGAAGCTACTCAGGGAATGGTGAAGGAATGGGCACCATAGCTACCGGGAGGGGTGAGCGAGTGAAGATCGTGGTCATGGATGGTCAGGGCGGAAAGATCGGCAAGCTGCTGGTGGAGCAGTTCAAGCGGAGCCTGCCAGAGCAGAGCCTCACCGCGATCGGCACCAACAGCATCGCCACCGCGGCCATGCTCAGGGCGGGGGCTGACTTTGGGGCAACCGGCGAGAACCCGGTGGTCTACAACTGTCTGGACGCTGATCTGATTATCGGGCCGCTGGGAATCATCGTGGCCAACTCCCTGCTGGGGGAAGTGACCCCGGCCATGGCGACAGCAGTCGGACAGAGCAAGGCGAAGAAGATTCTCATTCCGGTCAGCAAGTGCGGCTGTGTAGTGATTGGGGCAGCGGATCTGCCGGTCAGCGACTACATTGCCCTGGCAGTGAGCGAAGCAGAACAGTTGCTCCGCGGCCGATAGCAGTCAAAGCAACAAAGAGCGGCATGTCCCAGTCAGTCGACTGGGCATGCCGCTCCTTTTCAGCGACGGATGACAAGATCGCTCTGGGCAACCACATCCAGCTCCCGAAAATAGCGATTCTCCAGGGGAATCCATTCGCGCTTGAAGCGCTTGAGCATTGCTTCTCCATTCCTCTGCCGGATCCGGTGGAGTTGCTCCTCCGGCGCAATCTCCAGGAAGACTTTGAGCTGGTAGCTGTCCACGAGGGTGGGGTGCATACTGTAGGAACCTTCAACGACATTCAATTGCTTGGGAGAGACCGACACTGGTGCTGTCAGTGTCGCCAGTCTGCAATCGTAGGGTTGGTAAGCGAACTGGCGACCGGAATGCAGCCCCGCAATTACCTCCTGTCGGAAACGAAGATAATCCACATTTCCGCCTGTTTCCGCCAAACGGGCCTCCGTCCGCAGAGTGGGCGGCAAGAAGAAGTCATCCATGTGGAAGATGTTGCAGTCATAAACCTGTCCAATCAAGGTAGCGAGCGTGCTCTTGCCGGAGCCACTGTAGCCGTCAATGGCCACATTCACCACGCGCTCGGAGGCAAGCAAAGCGTCCAGTCGACAGAACAACTGGAAGAATTCCCGATACGCTGCCTGCACCACCCGGTATGCCGGGTGGTAACTACTTCGAAAAACATCGCTGTGGCTCTCCGGAGGGTAGCCCTGATCTCGGTATGTGCGTAGATAGGCAGCGACCTCCGACGGAACATAGGGTAGCTTACCACTGGTGCATAGATCGCTGAAGAACTGCAGCTTCTGCTCCAGGCCGGAGATGCTGCCATGCCAGGAGTTAGCCGTGGAGACAAAGAAGCGGTTCACGGTGTTCAAGCGAATGCCGGATTCTGCAATCGCGCCCAGATGCAGGCGACAGAGGCCGTTGCCGATGTCTTCAAAGGCTGTCCGTCGAGAATCGTGGTCCGTGTTCTGGCAATAGTTGCTCATTTCCTCAGCCAGCCGTCTCAGACTGGCCTGTTCATCTGCGATCAGATGCCCACCCGCGAACTCGTTTTGATAAATCAGTTTGACCATGTCCTGCATCGCCATGATGGGGTAGCGGCGATGATGCTGCAGCAGTATCGCTCTCAGATCCTCAAGCTTTTCCATGATCAATCAGGTTGGCCTTGGCCAAGGGTCAGACCAGCAATTAAGCTGGACCTCGCCAGGGCGAACATGATCAGAGGAATGAGCACTAGTTGCAGCAGAATCCCAGGGATGGCGTTCAGGAGCGCACCACCCAGAAACAGCTTCCAGGTGAAGGCGTTGCCCCCGAGGCGGAAGAGCAGCATGCTGGCCACTCCCCAAACGATTCTACCGATGATCATGGCTGCGATCAGCGCTGGATAGACTGAGGCAGCCTTTCTGGACGGCAAGCGATAGATGTACCCGGCCGCCAGTCCATACGCCGCCAACTCAAATGACATGGCCACAGCCGTAGGAAACATGGGCGGCATGCCAAAGAGCAGGCTTCTGAACACGGGTGTGATCAGGCCAACCACCAATCCGTATTGCCAGCCACAGATGAGTCCGCAAAGCAGCGCTGGCAGGTGCATCGGCAGCAACCTGCTGCCCAGACTAGGGATCTGGGCGGTCAAGAACGGCAGCAGCAGGCCGAGTGCTAGAGAAAGCCCAGATAGCGTCAAGTTCCTGGTTGATGAGTTCCTCACAGTTTCCCCTCCGTATACAAAAAATACCATAACAATACCGCCTTCCTAGGGAAGACAAGCACCTTCATGGTACAACTATTAACAATACAGTCGTATGCAAATAGACCGGCGACTTCAGTCAGCCACTGCAAGCATTCTAGCACAGCGGCAACTGAGGCTCAAGCAGGATTATGGTACGGCAGTCAGCGAGCAGCAGGCGAGACTGGTCAGGTCTGTCAGAGCCTCGGCATGCCGAGCCGATCCCTGCCCACAGCATGCTGTGGTGCTACGACCCTAGGGAAATCGGACTTTCTGAACGCTCTCGCGTGCCGAGCCAATGCCGGTAAGATGTTGCAACGAACCGCCCGTTGCCCAGTCGCATGCATGCGACCTCTACGGGTGTTCGCACAGGTCTTCATGTGCGGCTTCTCTATGCCGGGCCCATTTCCGCGGATGCATACGCATCCCGGGTAAGGCAATAGCGCAGTATGCCGGGTTCCCCCGCCGTTGGCACCATCCCAATCTTCTCGAGGATCTTCTGCGATGCCAGATTATCAACAGCACAGCCGCCGTCAATGCGCTCAATTTCCATCCTGGAGAAACCAAACTCCAGCATCCGCCTGGCACACTCGGTAGCGTAGCCCCGCCTGCGGTGTTCTACATCGATTAAGTAGAAGATCTCCACCGTCTCGCCGCTTCGACCATCCAGCCCGCACCAGCCGATGATGCTGCCGGTGCTGTTCAGGAAGACGCCAAAACAGGCATGAACAATCCTTCCGGGACGATTCTGCGCATGATTAGCCTGCATCCACTCGATCGCCTTCACTGCCTCAGCTGAGGGAATCTCACCCTTGCCGAAGTTCCACATTCTCGCGACCTCGTCCAGATCGTTATGGCTCACTGCCCGCAGCGTAGTGTCTGCGAGTCTATACTCCATCTGCAAAGCCTCCCATCTAACCTGCAATACTCCTCCCGCCGGTGGCCTCAGCCAGGCAGGTACCCCTTAGGAGATCCACATCGCCCTCATCGGGCTCGGTAGCCAGCGCCCAAGAAGATTGTAAAAAGAGATCTTCATCCCGCCGCCACTCAAGTAGCCCTGGGTAGAGTCTTGCGAGCGGACCCACATGACGCTCTTCTGCGTGAGTTGCTATAGTTTCCAATGAAAACCACTGTGTTTAGTGCTCAAAGGCACTGTCGAGATTGGGAGGGTAAGGTCATGGCGAGCCTCGCTGGCGAGATCTTGATCAAACGTTCTGACGAAGAGAACAGTGGGCAGCTCAACGGATGCGCAAGCAGAAACGTAGGCGCGGCCCCTTGATGCTAGTGGTGCGGCTGTTGCTGCTGATCGTCGGCTACGGCGGGGTCTATCTGGCGAACTACTGGAATCTGCTCCCGAGGAGATACTACTCGGCGGCCCACTTTGGCGTTTCCACCGTCCACAGTGAAGTGGACTTCAACTGCAACGGCGTCGACGACTATACTGACATTATGCTCGGTGCCCGCGAGGATGCCAAGAACAGGCCTCGCAATGACGGAGCCTACCAGCCGGGGGGCTATCCGCCGGACAATATTGGGGTTTGCACCGATGTGATCTGGCGCGCCTTCAAGCGGGCGGGGTACAGCCTGAAAGACATGGTCGACGCAGACATTGCTGCGCACAGTGACCTCTATCCTCGGGCGACCACGCCCGAACCGAGCATCGACTTCCGGCGTGTTCCCAACCTGATGGTCTACTTTCAGCGTCATGCCATCTCCTTGACGACCGATCTGACCCAGATTGCCGAGTGGCAGCAGGGAGATGTCGTCATCTTCGGCAGTAATCACATCGCCATCATCTCCGACCGGCGAAACGCCGATGGCATACCTACATCATTCACAACTCCGGGCAGCCGCGGTGCGAGGAAGACGCGCTGACCCGCTCCCAGACGCCGATCACCGGGCATTATCGCTTTGATGCCAGTCGGTTGAGCGCGGCAACGCTGGTGGTCTACGCAGGACCCTAGCAGGCGAGAGCGCTTGGAAAGTCGCTCTTTTCCCCACCGTAGCTCCCGCAGCATGCTGCGGGATAAGGATCGCCGAGCCACTACGAGAGACAAAATGAACAGTCTCGCATGCGGTGGGCCGGGAGCGGCTCGGCATGCCGCGCCGCTACGGAGGACGAGTTGAACCTTCCCGCAGGCCAGAGGGGAGCCGGCAGATTGTCTCCCGATCGCTACTGTTCTCCCCAGCGATACTTCTTGTTCTGCCGTAGCTTGTCTAGTTGACAATGCAGGCAAAGTCCATTGTGGCAGCAGATTGCTCCGCCACATTCCGGACAAGTCCACTTCTCCCTCTCCCGGTCAAGCAAGTCGTCCATGCCCTGGTCTCTGATCAACTCCAGGTTTTCCAACATACTCATGTGGTACTTGGCGCGATAGCGTTGATCGAGCAACTGCAAACGGTGGCAGGGGAAATTGTCACACTCGTAGCAAAACCGAACGTGCCCCTTGCCCACCAGGTCGCAATCCCGCTTCATGTAGGTGCAGTTCTTCCCGCGGGGCTGACAGCCAACGCAATACCTGCGGTTAAAGCCCTGTTGATTCAGCTGATTGGTCATCGCCAAGTAGCTAACGCAAAGTGCGCAGTTCATCCCGCAGGGAGCGATCAATGCTGCTTGCATACTCAGTCAACACGCCACCCTTCTCGGCAAACGTTTGGTTACTAACATCTGGAGTATATCAGATGGCAAGAGTTGATCCAATGGTTGCCATTAGCTTGCAACAGAAAGCCGGATGTGTCGGAACGCCACATCCGGCTACAACAGTCCCCTGGAGTTATGCCGACCGTTGCCTGTATGCCTTCATGGCGAAGAAGTAGGCTACGACGGTAACGCCAAGGCACCAAGCGAGCGCAACCCAGATCTCGCTGCCCAGCGGCTGCCGTGAGAGTAGCGCCCGGACGGCCTCCACGATCGAGGTCACCGGCTGGTTCTCGGCGAAGGCACGCACTGCCCGGGGCATCGTCTCTGTCGGCACAAACGCGGAACTGATGAACGGCAGGAAGATCAGCGGGTAAGAGAAGGCGCCTGCACCGTCCACTGACTTTGCGGATAGTCCGGCAATCGCCGCAATCCAGGTCAGCGCTAGCGTGAACAGGGCCAGGATACCGGCCACGGCCAGCCATGACAGCACTCCTGCTGACGAGCGGAAGCCCATCAGCAGCGCTACCAGGATGATCACCAGCACTGAAATCGCGTTGGACACCAGTGAGGTCAGTACATGCCCCCATAGTGCAGCCGAACGCGCAATCGGCATGGAGTGAAACCGTTCGAAGATGCCTCTTTGCATGTCCATGAACAGGCGGTAAGCCGTATAGGCGATGCCGCTGGCAATCGCCATCAGCAGAATGCCGGGCAGCAGGTAGTTCACATAGTTGTCTGTGCCGGCCTGTATCGCGCCGCCGAAGACGTAGACGAACAGCAGCATCATCGCAATCGGAGTGATGGTGACCGTGATGATGGTATCCGTGCTGCGGAAAACATGGCGCATGGAGCGCCCCAACATCACGCCCATATCGCTGAAGAAGTGTCTGTTCACGTTCTCCATGTTACTTGCCCTCCTTCTTGCCGATGACGGCGAGGAAGATCTCCTCAAGCGTCGGCTGCTTCTGCACGTACTCCACCTGGTCGGGTGGGAACAGCTGCTTCAGTTCGGCCAGTGTGCCGTTGGCGATGATCTTGCCCTCGTGGAGAATGGCGATACGGTCGGCCAGTTGCTCAGCTTCCTCCAAGTATTGCGTGGTCAGGAACACGGTCGCGCCGCCGCCCGATAGCTCCTTGACAGTCCGCCAAACCTCGAGGCGCCCCTCAGGATCAAGCCCGGTGGTCGGCTCATCGAGAAAGATGATCTGCGGTTTCCCCACCAGGCTCATCGCGATGTCCAGCCGGCGACGCATGCCGCCGGAATAGGTTGCCACCCGGCGGTCGGCGGCATCGCTCAGACCGAAGCGCTGCAACAGATCAGCGGCGATCTGCTGCGGGTTGGTCAGGTGCCGCAACTTGGCGATCATGACCAAGTTCTCCCGCCCGGTCAGAATCTCGTCTACGGCGGCGAACTGCCCGGTCAGGCTGATCGACTGGCGCACATTGTCCGCGTCTTTTGCCACGTCAAATCCGTTGACTGTGACGGTTCCGCTGTCTGCTTGCAGCAGCGTGGAAAGAATCTTGACGACGGTGGTCTTGCCGGCGCCGTTTTGGCCGAGCAGAGCGAAAATACTGCCCTTGTCCACCTCCAGATCCACGCCCTTCAGCACATGCAGTTGCTTGTAGGACTTTTGCACCCCCTTAAGTTGGATCGCTTTTCTCATCCCAGTATCCTCCTTCTACTTCCCTTTATCCGTGACCCTCTGCATGGCTCTGGTGACATCTCTGTTAGCAGACTCTTGATAGATGTCTGCGTAAGTCTTCGAGTCTTTGATCAGATCGTCGCAGAAAGCCGCTACGTCACTCCCAGTCACCTCGAGTACGCCTTTCCCCAGGACCGCGCCCTCTGCAAACAGATCGACAATCCCAGAGAGCAAGCCAATCCCCTCGGTAAGCTCAACCGGACCGACCTTGTAGAGATATTTCTGAATCTCTTCGTAAACGACTTGATACTCTTGCGGGAGCGCCTTCACCCGCGCCATGTGCGCCCGCCACGCTCTCTTGCCTGCGATGATATCTCGTATCGTCATTTTGACCTCCTGGTACCCAGTTTCCTAGCGATACTATTGTTGAGTTGCTCGCGCCACTTGTCGCGGAAGGACTTTGCCCCTTCTTCACTGGCCAACGCCGCGCAGAAGTCCTTGACGTCTCCCAGAACCTCCTGGACACCCCGACCGTCCGCAGCCGTTTCCTCAAGCAAGCCAAGCACACCACCTAGGATTGGCATCAGGTTGCGACCGGTGAAATCTGAGTGTGGCCAAAGATTAGCCTTGATCTCTTCCCAGGCCGCTTGATAGTCCGCCGGCAACTGCTTGGCTCGCGACTCAAAAGATCTGAACTCCTTAGTCATGTCGTTGCCCGTGACTTTGTCCCAGAAGTTCATCGGTCATCCTCCTTCAACTCTTCGATTTTCGACGAAACGAACTCCCACCTTGACCAGAACCTGCGCAGTTCCTCCCGCCCTGCGTTGTTGATCGCGAAAAACTTGCGCGGAGGGCCCATGTCGGAGGGTTTCTTGCTGATCTCCACCAGCTTGTTTCTTTCCAGCCGGATCAGGATGGTATACACCGTTCCCTCCACGACATCGGTGAAGCCAAGGGCGTTAAGTCGCCGCGTGATTTCGTAGCCGTAAGTTTCTTTGCGGCTGATGATTTCCAGGACGCAGCCCTCAAGCACGCCCTTGAGCATTTCCGTCAGATTATCCAGGAGAATCACCTCTCACTACTCTGTATGACTGGTATTCAGTATTACTGACTACTGCTACATAGTAATACAGAATAGCGGCGTTGTCAACGCTGACCTGCCGTGACCAGCAGATTTCCCTTAAAGAAAATGAGACCCTCAGCCGTGCGGAAGAGTACTATAGGTTCCATTTATGAAAAATGTCCATCTGAATGCCCGAGCAGGCACCGGCTTCAATGCGATGCATCTGGAGCTACAATCAACACAGCATTTTCAGCGAGGATTGGGGAGGGGGCAGGCCACTCTCTAGCTCCATGCGAAATCGCCAGCCGGGGAAACCCGACTGGCGATTGTTTCTGCTTGAGTTGGACTCTTGCCGACTACTTCAACGGCCGCAGTTGCGCGGTGAAGTGGCGGAGCACCTTGGGCTGCCAGACGATTTCATAACCCCTCACCTGTTCTGCCCGCTGCATCACATTGATCACTGCTTCCGCCACTACATCCAGATGCGCCTGGGTGTAGACGCGACGAGGCACACAGAGACGCGTGAATTCCATTTCGCTCTCCGGCTGTTCTCCGGTGACCGGGTCCGGATCAAGCATGTAGGAGCCGATGTCGCAGCCGCGAATTCCCGCCTCGAGGTAGAGCTCGAGCGCCAGGGCCTGGGCCGGAAACTCGTAGTAAGGAATGTGCGGCAGCATCTTCCTGGCATCCAGGAAAATGGCGTGGCCCCCCACTGGGTACTGGAACGGCACTCCCGCCTCTCGCAGCAACTCTCCGAGATACTCGACCTGCCCCAGACGATAACGCAGGAAGTCGGGGTCGGTGCCCTCATAGAGCCCAATGGCCATCGCCTCTAGATCGCGCCCGGCCAAGCCGCCATAGGTAACAAAGCCTTCGTAGGGAACGGTCAGTCCCTTGACGGCCACAAACAGATCTTCATCTTCCTTAATGCCGATCAGCCCGCCCATGTTCACGATCGCATCCTTCTTGGCGGACATGGTGAAGGCGCAGGCGTAGCTGAAGGCTTCGCGGGTGATCTCGATGATCGACTTATCGGCGTAGCCAGGCTCGCGCGTCTTGATGAAGTAGGCGTTTTCGGCAAAGCGAGCGGCATCGATGATCATCGGAATGCCGTACTCTCTGGCTACTTCGGACGTCTCGCGGATGTTCTGCATGGAGACCGGCTGCCCACCGGCGGTATTGTTGGTGATGGTCATGATGATCACGCCGATCTTCTCCACCCCAACCTCTTCGATGAACGCCCTGAGACCCAGGATGTCCATGTTGCCCTTGAACGGCGCGTAGTGCTCGGTGTCCCTCGCCTCCGCTACCACCAAATCCTTCGGTATCGCCTTGCAGAGGCCGACGTGCCCGCGCGTGGTGTCAAAGTGCATGTTGGCCACGGAGTATTGGCCTTCCTTGAGCAGACAAGGCAACAGCACCTTCTCGGCCGCCCGGCCCTGATGTACCGGCTGGGCAAAGCGGTAGCCGAAAATGTCCCTCACGGCATCCATCAGCCGATAGTAGCTGCGGGCCCCGGCGTAGCTCTCGTCCCCACGAATCATGCCGGCCCACTGGCTGTCGCTCATCGCGCCGGTACCGCTGTCGGTGAGCATGTCGATGTAGACATAGTCGCTCTTCAGGCCGAAGACATTGTAGCCGGCCTCTTGGATGTAGCGTTCTCTCTCCTCTCGGGTTGTGAGCCGTAGCGGCTCCACCATCTTGATCTTGAACGGTTCGGCGACGTACTTTGCCACTTCTGCTTCCTCCCATCAGCTTCGATCATTTGAGAAATTCACTTACTTTACCATTTTAACCCCAGTTTGCCGAGATGACAACGACCCTGAATACGGGAAAACAGGCCAACACATGTCAAGAGGAGCGCCCCACAAGATGGGTGCGCTCCGTCTTCATCAATGGCTGGCCAGATTCCTTTTCTTGAGTCACTCCGGTTTCACTTCAGACCCTGCAGCACTTCCTTCTTGCCGCCGCAACCGGGGTGACGCCGGAGTGTGAACCCGGCTGCCGCGAGCCCGTTTCTGACAACACTGGCCACTGTGTAGGTGGAGCAAGTGCCGCCAACCTTGGTCTTCTGCCCAATCGCGAGCAGCAACTCAGGTCGCCACATGGAAGGGTTCTTCTTTGGACCGTGCCCGTCCAAGAACCAGACATCGCAGGGTGTAGCCAGGGCCTCCACCATTTCCAGCGCCTCGCCAATCCAGAGGTGCAGCCGAATGGTGCCGAACGGCTGCTGCAGGCACAGCTCGTGCCACCCGGGCGGGCTGGTGTCTATGCCCTCGTATGCCGACAGGAGTTCAGCTACTTCCCCGCCGGCACGGTCTCTGAACCCGTCGAGAATGGATCGCATCCGCGACGGCTCGAGCGGGTACATCTCAACGGAATAGTAGTCGATGGTCACGTTCCGTAACGAACTGCAGTTCAAAAACTCCATTAGCGCCACCACGATCCGCCCTACCCCGAAGCCGGTTTCTCCGATCACGAAGGGCAATCCAGCCTCGCCTGCTCTGGCGATTCTAGAGAGGAGCTCGTTGTTCCGGAAGTGAATCTGCTGCGCCTCGTCCAGAGCGTTGACCACGTCAAAATAGCGATCGTCGAACTTCTCATTCACGAGATGGGCTGGTGTCAGCATGCCCAATGCCCCCTTACCAGTTGTGCACAGCGCAGAGCCGGGGGAAAGTAGTTGCTTTCCGCTAGCGCTGCACCCAAGGCCCGAATTCCGAGTTGTGTGCATTGATTATATCACAAGCCTATATTGGAACTCTTAGCCCGACGCTGAGGGATCTCTCTCCAATAGCATACCTCGCATTTCCTTTACTGTAGAGCTGTGTGGTATGGTGCGGCGAGAGAAGTAAAGAGCAGCCGCAGCTGCTCAGTACCCGGAGTTGCAGTTCATGACTGACATATGTAAGCACGCTCTATTCCCTCATTGGGAACTCTGGTTGAAGTATGAAGTGAACTCCTGCTTCAGGTCGATACCGTCGCTCTTCAGAATCTCCTTGGCCAGATAGTAGCCACTGGCCATCACCCCAGCCACACCGAAACCGGGGAACACCCATTGCCCCACCAAATACAGGTCCCTCATATCCGTTCTCTGCTTCAGGTATCGCCCATAGTCACGTTCTTCTATCGCCCAGCCCATGAAAGAGCCCTGCTGGCTGTAAGTGTAGCGTTCGAAAGTCACGGGGGTAGACAACTCGTGGTGTACGAGGGCTGTTCTGAAGCCTTCCCCCAAATGGTCTGAGATGCGACGCAAGATCGCTGCCTCAACCCGCTGCTTGAGGGATCGATAGGCCTCCCCGCGCGCCCTGCCAGCTTCCGTCTTCCACTCATCCTCATAGTCATATGCCAGCGGAATCAGCGCCACCAGCGGTCTGTACCTATCTCCCTCTCGCTTGGGATAGATGTTGATTACAATCGGAGCCGTTTCCTCCGTGTGCTCCTCCGGTTGCTTCAGATAGTCCTTGCTTCCGGTGATGCTGATGCACTCCACGTTGCCCAAATCGTAGCGTTCATCCACGGCCATGAACAAGGCACACACTGCAGGAAAGATCCGCTTTCCGGCAATCTGCTGCCGCATCTTCTGCACCCGGTCTGCGGCTGTCTTAATCCAGCCGTAAGTGTACTGAGGAGAGGCATTGCTGATTACCCGCCCGTGATACTCCTCCCCTGCCTTGGTCCGGACACCGTAGGCGCGACCATCCTGCGCCAAAATCTCGGTCACCTCCGTGTTCAACTTCAGCACGCCGCCCAACTGCTGCAGGCTCTTGACTGCGGCATCTGGAATCGCCTGCATGCCGGCCTTCGGGTACACATTGTTGCCGAACACACCCCATTGATAAGCGAACGCCATGAATACCATCGGATATGGGCAATAAGAGTAGATCGCCGCCTTCAGTTCCGCTGAGTCAGTGATTCTATCCAGTATCTTCTGTACATCCTTATTCCCGTACTTCATGAACATCGGCCTCTGCCGCTTCGCTTGCAGCCCAAACCTGATCAACTGCAGCAGGTTCATGTCGTAGGGAGGCTCCGGTGCCTCCGTGCCGGAGAACATCTCCCGGTTGATCGTCTCCATGATCTGAAACAACTGCTCTACATCGGCCCCGTACTCCGGAAATGCGCTCTTGAGATCCTCCTGGATGCGTCCATGCCGCAGCACATGCCGCTTGCCGTCTATGTAACAGTTCATGTCCCCCTTGCAGAGAACGGTCTCAATCGGTGGGCCGCCCCAGTATTCCAGAAACTGAGGGATCGTCTGGTTCTCCCGCAGCTCGTACAGACCGTGAATCCCCAAGTCAAAATGGACACCTTTTCGGGCAAAGGATGTCACCAATCCGCCTGGAATATTGTGCTTTTCCAGGACCAAGACTCGTTTATTGTACTTGGCCAGAAAATTGGCTGCGCTCAAACCACCCATGCCCGCGCCAATGATGATGAAATCGTACTGCTCCATGCTGCCCCCCACCCGGTCAATTAGTAGGATGAATCTTTCGTTTATGCAACTTCACGCTTCCCTATAGACACTCTACTAGTTCGGCAAAGCGGAGACAAGACCGACATTCCCAAACCAGTGACTCATGAAAACAGCGGCATCGGGGATGCCGCCCAATACCGCTCTTAGCTGTTTCATTGCATCAGCACAACTGAACTACCTCAGTGCCGTGAACATCCAGTTGATGCCGAACCGGTCCCGCAGGGAGCCGTGCGCGACAGCAAAGAAGGACGGCGCGAGCTCCATATAGACCACTGCGCCCCGCTTCAAGACATCCCAGGCCGTTTGCACGAGTTCCGAATCCTTCGTCGTGATGGAAACATACATGTTATCCCCCGCCTGAGCTGGCCCGGAACTGTCCGCACACATGACTTCCGTGCCGCCCCACTGCAGGCGTGCATGGAGTACAAGATTTCTGTCGCTGTCAGGAACCGGAAAATTGGGGTCCGGCGGCATATCTCCATACTTCTGCAGCTCGACAATCTCGGCCCCGAAAGCCTGCACATAGGTCTGCAGTGCCTCCGCGCAGTGACGGTTGAACATCAGGTAATGAGAAAACATAAAGCACCTCCCGTGATTACTGGTCAGACCGCCTCCGTAACGACTAAGGAATCCCGCTGACCGACGGTTCATGGCCTTAGCTGACGAAGACAGTCATCTGCAAACAAGTATTCCCCAATGAGGCAGGAAAGGCGCACAGCATTCAAGAGACTGGAGGATGGCCAATGGCTGGATCTGAACGATAGGACGTTCTGGCAAGAATCGAGGGGCGTGCCGCGGCCCGTTTCAATCAGAACGTTCCGCAGCACACCCCTTTAGCATGGCTACTGAATACTAGAGGTCAGACAACGCTGTCAGGAGCGCCTGCTCGTAGGTTGGCAAACCGGAGACCTTGGCCGCCAACTCGGTTAGCGGGACGATGTCGCTCTGGCTGATGCTCTCCAGCGTGAACTTGCGGTTGAGCGTCATCAATTGCTGCAACCCGACACCGATACGGTGCAAATAGGAATAAAGCGCCATCGCCCCGGGGGCAATCTGCGAAACATCATCGCCATAGATGCCCTTCAGTGCCTTATAGTCATCGAAGATCTCTGGAATGTTCTGCCCGAAGCGGGTGAGCGGCGCAGGTGTCTTGCCTTGCGAGATCAACTCGCCAATTTGCTTGCCGACATTGGCTGCAGCCATGGCGGCGCGGCCGATACCAACCAGGTTGATATAGGGGGCCCCCAGTGCCAGTCCCTTGAAGACATGATCCTCCATGGCAAACCCACCAGCGATGGCCACCTGCGGTAGCTGATAGCCCTTGGCCTCCATCGTCTGCAGTATGCGGTAGACCATGCACTCCAGATTGACGGTAGGCACGCCCCACTCGTTCATCATCTTCACCGGGCTGTTGCCGCTGCCGCCCCCTGCACCGTCCACGGTGACCAGATCCACGCCAGCCTTGGCGGCGATGCGGAAGATTTTGACCATGTCCTCCGCTGCATATGGACCGGTCTTGAAGCAGACGCGCTTAGCGCCCAGCTCTCTCAGCTGAGCGACACGGGCAACCAAACCAGCCTCATCCCACATCGGCAACTTACCGATCTTCTCAAACACCGGCCCCTTGCCTGCCCGGTAGTCGGCTGCTACCTTTGCATCGCTCGGGTCTGGATAGACGATATATCCCATCTGCTGATACTTGATCGCTTGGTCGAGATCGGTCACCCGGCCCATGCCCTGGATTCCTTTGGCAGCTTGCCCGAATTTCAGTTCCACCGACTGCACCAACTCGCGGCGCAAAGCATATTCCAGCACGCCGAGCTCCTCATCGTCATAGTTGGCCTGCAGAATGATGTCTCCAAACCCGCGTTCGTATTGCCGGAAGGACGCAACCATCTCATCGATCAAGGGCGATGAAGCAACCTTGCCATCTGCCAAGACCAGGCCCTTGTCCTTGGCCACCACGTCCTCGCCGATCACCACCAACACGCCTGCCAGCGCCGCCCCCGCGTAGTAGTCCCGCCAGTTCAGCTTGGCCATTGCCGGTAACACAATCGGCGCGAGCAACTGCACCGGATGCTGCTTGCCCATGGTAGTCCCCATCTTGGCATGCGGGAAGGTGGCCACGTTGGCGTCGGCCGAACAGCCCGACGCTCCGAAGACATGCCCGTTGATGTTGAACTGAGAAAAATCGAGGGGGTAGTCCTTCTCAGATGCAAACTGATTGATGTCAGTCTGATAAGGGTAGATCGCCTCTGAACCGCGAACAGCTGACAGCCCAATTTCGCAGCTGCCGATGCAATTAGCGGTGCAAACCGAACACATTCCGGAAAACCCGGACAGGTGTTCGGGCGTACGCATCTTGGTGTTGGTGACCGAACTTCCAAGCGGTGAACTGTATGACATGCTTCAGCCTCCTCTTGTGGTTTCCCCGAAATAGGCTCAGACTATTTCCATTTCTTTCACCTATATTCTACTCTGTTTTGGGCATATGTCAATTTGGACAAAAGGAGAATAAAAGGATGAGCGGCGCGAAATGGTGCCGGCCACCTAACGGGCGGGCGCACACATGGCCGTCTATCACCAATCCTTGACTGCTCGTCAGGCTGCAAAAGCCGAAGGGGAGCCTGCTTGTGCAGACCCCCCCTTGATCACTCGAGCTTCCTGAAGTGGCGGGTTACTCTTCGATCACGATCAGCTGTCCGTCTTGCACTGAGATGGCAATGAAATCACTCTGATAGGTATTTCCGAAAATGTCGGTGACTTCAAACTGATAATAGTACGTGCTGTCAAAAAGGGTCGCTTCCTCTACCACAGGATCTCCGTCGACCGTGAATCCGCCGAACTCAAAAACCTCAAGCTCCCCGGATTCGAGGTCAATGGCGGTGAACAAGAACTCGATTTGATCACCGTCTTCCAGTTGGCGAATCTCCTTGCTGCTCATACCCGATTCATCTATCCCTTGCCATGTACCGTGAAGGGCGTATTCATTCGACTCATAGCTGTAACTCATACGTAGGTTGGTTTGCTCACCGTTCAGGAGGATGGGAACGGTGTAAAGGATATAATCCCCGTTGAAGTAAAGAGGTATCATTGAACAGGTATTGTCATTGATGATCGGCCAGACATTGCGGAAGTTGCTCCAATAGATGCCTGCGTCTTCATCCGCATTCAGGTCATAGTCAGACCCCAAGTAGTTCAGGCTATTGTTCTCATCATCTCCGAAATAGAGATTATACTGAACGCTTTGGACGGCATCGTAACCGTTCGTGAAGATTAGGAAATAGTCATTGTCCTCCACAACCGTCTCGAACTCTACAGAATAATCCGAGGCTGTAAGCGCATTCACCACAGGGAAATCTGCAATGCTGATGGATTTGGTGCTCACGCTGTTCTCGCGAGAGACGGGAACAACAACCTCCAAATCGCCAGGCACTTCCCAGTCCAGCGTGCCCTCCAGGTAACGCAGATAATGACCGCTGACGGCGACTGCTGAGTACGCATCAAGATCTTCAACCGCAACGCTGAGCGGGGCGAAGACTGACAGTCCGGTTGACCCAGCACGACTTGAACCGCTGATCCTGTATCTGACTGCATTGTTCAGCGAGGTCAGAACTTTCTGGGCCGTCTGCGGCAGCACATTCCTGCTCAGCCTTACTAGATCGCCTAAGTCCACCATATTGGTGTAGCCCTCATTATCATTGTTGCCGCCATAATTCTCGGCGCGCACAATCGCTTGTGAGAAGAGCTGCAGCTGCTCTGGGTTTTCGGCGACATCTTTCATTTCGGCGGCCATGGCGTCAAAGTTCATTACCAGCGCCGGAATCTTGCTGAGATCGGTTACCGCCAAAGTGACGATGTCATCCGACCCGCCTGCTTGGCATTTCGCATAGTAGGTGTCGCAGATGGTCTTGCCAAGCTCCAACCCGGTCTGCGCGGAGTTCTTGACCAGGCGGGAAAGCCAGGCAGAATAATCCCAACCAGTACCTGGTTCGATTTCCTCTGATGCGACCATGTATCTGCCATATGGAGCAATGGCCGCGGCTGTTTCCATGCTGGACATCAGACATGTATCAAATCCGATCACCTCAAACTGAGCTCCCGCCATAGCAAGCCCCTCGGAAAGCTCATCAAGGCTCAAGCTATCATGGTCATGAAGCTCGTCAAAGGCCACGCCGGTGACACTGCCGCCACCATGATTCCAGAGCAGGCACATATACTTGTCGGCAGGGTAGCTTTCTACACCCCACGCCAAGTAATCTCCGAGGGTATCCGCTGCGCCCATACTGGCCAGGGGTTGTTCATCTCTCAGGACAAAACCGCCGTCCACAACTTCAAAACGCTGCAGTTTCTCTGGGTCAATGCCCTCATAACCCCACTGTGCTGTTCCACCCGTCTGAAAGATGACCCTGACATCGTCGGACTGGTCCGCGCTCACCATCTCGGCGATATTGACGGAGGCCAGGTATCCCTTTTGTGACTCCAAATCCGTACCGCAGAGATAGACAAACACCGACCACTTCTCTCCGCTGGAACCGGCAACCGCTTTGTTTGTCAACGAGATTGTTCTACTAGCACCATCATAACCAACATCATAACCCAACAGTTCGGCAGTCGCCCTCAGTGGTAAGTAGGTTGCTCCGTTGATCAGAACTGGTGAAGTACTGAGCTGCCTTGCTTCACCATTCACCTTAATCGTGAACTGAGCGGTTGTGGCCGAAAACACCTCTCCGCCATCACCAAAAGATGGTGCGCTGGCGCGAGTTGCGCTCGCGGCCGCGCCTACCTTATCTGACAAGGTGATTATCCTGTTCGCGCCATCGTAACCCACATCATAACCTAATAAATCAGCAGTTGCTCTGAGTGGTAGGTACGTTGATCCGTTGATCGAAACTGGCGAAGTGCTCAACTGCCTCGCTTCATCATTCACCTCAATAATGAACTGAGCACTTGTGGCCGTCATCGTTGCTGCAAGGGCAGGAGTAGCAGTCGCTAGCACCATTACGGCAATTATGCACATGAGGAACCTTTTCAAACAGCGATACCACCTTTCATCTTTGGTTCTTGGATACTCTCGCCTCGCACGCTGACAGTAGAGATGTGAGCCCAGTTTGCACAGATTCGTCTCATGAATGCCTCCCAACCCTAATCGGAGGTCTTCTATCTCCATAGGGCTACGAATCTACACCTGTGATTATGTCACTTGAACCAATGCGAGATAGCTCATCTGCACGAGACATGGGTTTTTCGTCACGAAAAGTGTTTGCTGACGTATATGGTTGACCGGACACCAAAAGTGTTTCGAACTTGCCTCTGTTATGTTGAGACTTACAACACGAGGGGCACATGCTGTTCACGTGTCCTCTGATGTTGCATTAACAGATCGCATCTGTTAAGTTCTAAGCGAGAAGGCACAGTACGTCGAAGAGGATGAGGGAAGAGAATGAACTCAGACCAAAGGTTGGACGAGAACGAACCTAAGCACAAGCGACGCCCTCGATATAGAGGCACTCACCCGAAGGCTTTTGACCAAAAGTACAAGGAGCTGCAACCTGAGCAGTACGCTGATGATGTGGCTAAGATTATCCAGAAAGGCCGCACCCCGGCAGGCATGCATCTTCCGATTTGCGTCAATGAAATACTCGACTTCCTGCAAATTAGGCCAGGGCAGACCGGACTGGATGCAACACTCGGCTACGGGGGACACACGCTGGAGATGCTCAAGCGCCTGGACTCGCGGGGACGGCTATATGCAGTTGATGTAGATTCTCTCGAATTGCCGCGCACCAGGGATCGTCTGGAGCGCCTGGGCTACGGTCCAGAAATACTGGAGATCAGGCAGATGAACTTTGCCGACGTCGACCAAATTGTCCCGGAATCAGGGCCATTCAATTTTGTGTTGGCGGATTTGGGTGTTTCGTCGATGCAGTTGGACAACCCCCAGAGAGGGTTTTCCTTCAAGACTGAAGGGCCCCTGGACTTACGCCTCAATCCAGACAGGGGCAGATCTGCGGCAAACCGGCTGAAGAAGATCACGCAGGATGAACTGCAGGCGATGTTGACCGAGAACGCCGATGAGCCCCACGCAGAGATAATCGCTCGGGCCATCATTTCCACCATCAAGCAGGGCATCGAAATCTCAACGACAACACAGCTCCGAGGTATCATCAAGACTGCCCTGAAGTCCATTCCAAGAGTCAGTGAAGACGAGATCAAGAAATCATGCCAACGGTGCTTCCAGGCGCTGCGCATCGATATCAACAGAGAATTTCATGCTCTGGATTTGTTCTTGGAAAAACTTCCTTACATGCTTGCTGAGGGCGGACGCGTGGCCATACTGTCGTTTCACTCGGGGGAAGACCGCCGTGTGAAGAAGTCATTCAAACGCTACTTCCTGGAAGGCGTCTATCGTGAAGTAGCGCCCGACCCGATTCGACCGTCAGCAGACGAGTGCCGTGCTAATGGTCGTGCAAGTTCCGCCAAGTTGCGCTGGGCTATCAAGGCCTAAGAGGCGATTCCTTGGGAGAAGATCGTGAACAGGACTCCTTTGTACGGAGTCCTGTTCTTTGTGTGGCTTCTCTGAAGTTCTAAGCTGTCGTTTGTGGTTCTAGCCTCGAACTCCTCGATGTGAACGAGCGGAGTATGCCAACGATGGCATACTCCGCTTTTCACAAAAAGGCTCTACTGAGACTGTGTTGCTAGTCGGCTGACTGTGACGCTGGCGATAGTCTTGGTGTTGGCATCCCGTTCAGGACTGCAAATCTCCAACCCCTGTTTCACAGTAGATGCCTTCGTCTATCTCGGCGAAACCGGCTCTGCGATAGCGGGATCGTGCCGAACAGTTATCACGGCTCACGTATAGCCTCACCCGCCAGAGGTTCATCTCCTTGGCCAGGTGACGCACCTGCTGCAAGAGCTTACCGGCAATCCCTTGACCACGATAAGGCGGCGCGGTCCAAAGCGCATCCACATACATCGCCCCCAACCGCGGCCCGGCTTGGGGATGAGCACTGCGTTGATGTAGGCAACAAGCTTGCCATCTACCCTGGCAGCATAGAAAAAGAATCTGTCCGAGTCCAGAACCTGATAACGCTGCATGAACTGCAGCACCTCGGGTGTCTGGTACCTGTCCGTGTCGGCAGCTTCGCTGCCGGAGCTCGCCCACTCCAGCAGGGCACTGAACGCCGGATAATCCGCACTGCCGATCCTGACGATCTCTACTTGCTTCTCCTTAGTGTTCATCTGAACCTCCCTTGATCTTGCTGCAATAGAGACTGGGTTCTCTCTAATCATCACTCAAGGGGCGAGTTCCCTCAGCACCCAGCTGAATCCCTGCTACTCGCTGGTATGTCCCTTGGGAATCGATACAGAACACCACCAGTTCTGATGCGGCGAAGCAAGGAAAGGGACCGAGACCCGCTGCCTGTTGCTGCATGGCACGCAGCTTGGCCCCGTCAATCGCTTCTCCTCGCATGGCAAGCGTCAAGTGTGGGAAATACAGATCACCCTCAAAAAAACGAGCACGCTCTTCTGGACTGGGGTTGATTGTGTTCAGGATTGTCCGGTGTACGGCTTCGATTGTGGGCGACTGCACATGCAGACAGAGAACGCTCTCACCTAGCATGATCGGTCCGCCCAGTTTCGCCGCAATCACAGCATGCGTCCTGCATGCCTCTTGCACAGATTCCAGCCAGCCAAGGTCACAAGTGAGGCCGGGCTGAGCTTTGACAGTGATGTGCGGCGGCCATCCGGGCCGGCAGCCGAAGGCCCCTGCGAAATGACTGATCGCTTCACTGATGCCTGGCGGGGGGACTATTCCGATGAAACAGCTCACCATGACTTCCTCCTAACGCTTGGCCTGGCCATCGACACAGCTTGACCTGATCTGCTGGCCGAACAAAAGACCTTGACGTGCGAACAGCACCCACTAAAGGCTCTTCGGCGAAAAGTGCTTAAGGACGCGCAAAGCCCGGAGAGTATTCCATCTGCTCGCTGCACCCACCTTTGTCTCCATGTCAAACTTCAGCAGGTCGTCCTTGTAGGGCTTGGTCAGGGGCCAGCGACCGTTCTGATGGCGTCGCTGCTTCACGAAATCGATTGCCTCCTGCATCCGATCGTCGAGTTCCCTGCCGGCAATCCGGAAGTAGTCCAATCCGCGAAGGATATCGTAGTGCCAAGTAGGCGGAAAGTGGAGCCTTGTCCACTCTTTGTCAATGATCTCTCCTGTGGAGAGACGGTGGCAGAGCTGACGCTGCAGCAGATATTCCTCAGCGCGCTTCCTTGCTTCAGCCGTCGCAGTGGTTATGCCAAAGGCTTGCTCATGGGCTAGAACACCCTCCAGCACAGCGATGGTGGTGTGAAATGAAGACCTGCTACTGGCCGGAGCTTCACAGTTCCACCCGCCATCATCCAGTTGTTCGCCCAGCAACCGCTCAAGCAGCGCACTGCAGTTAATCCCGAAGTAGGAACCTATCGTCACGACCTTACCGTTGATGCAAGGCTCAACTTCGCCCTGAAAGAAGGCACGTCCGCCATGCCATTCCCATCTGAGATTCTGGGCGACCTTGGTGATCATGGTCCTCACTCTTCGCTCTTCCGGATCCACCCCCATGTCCTTGAGCAGGACAAGACAATGGGTTGTTCTCAGCAGCGTCGGATCGTCGCCTTGCCAACTGCCCTCTACAGTCTGTTGAGCAAGCAGCTCTGCCCCCCACCCGCTGTCACCCACCCTAGACCGCTCATTGGCTACAGTTGCCGAGTCTGCGCCCGCAAGGTCCCGCAGAACCTGCCAGCGAATCGAAGGGTCAGAATCGAGAAGCCACTTCAGGATTGAGACTCGCATGTCTGCTCTTCCTCCTCTCGTACGCACTGTGTATACGTCGTGTTCAGCTGCGACCGCCTGCTCGCCAAGAAGTCGAACGCGCCCTGGGGGTACTGCGGCACAGATACGCCCCCTTTTTCCATCTGGTCGAGCCCAGCCTCCACTCGCTCCGCCCTGGAGGCTGGCACTACTATCGCTTGATATTGTCAGATTTCACTGACATCTAGTCTGTCATTTCGACGCCGTTCCCGCGTTTCCTCCACGCAACTGGCATCCCTTACCCACCAGCGGTCAGGCTGACCGCAGCAGCAGAGAGGACCAGCCTTCAAGCGGAAAAGCGCGCGGGGCACAACTGCGAACAGCCTCCTGGAACTTTGCGAGGGAACTTCTTGACACTAGTTCCGAGGATGATACGCTTGAAATCAGAGGTGAAGCATGTTGGGAGTCATACCTTGGTCACCCCAGCAGGGTGATCACGCATGAGAGTCGAGGTTATCGGGGGCAAGCGGTTGCTGCCAAGAGCTTATCTCATGAAAGCTTCCGATGGCTGATGACTCGCTTGCCCCAATATCGAAGAACACCTGACAACTCACGAAGCAGGACAGTCTGAGCCACTTCTCTTGAATGGAGGGTTGAGGAAAATAGTCAGAATGATGGCCTATCTCAGAAGCTTATTGACCCTCATCTTCGCTATCAGTTTGATGCATATGCTCTTAGACTGCGAAATCAAGAACAAGAGCAGGCTGTACCGGTTAGGCGCCTATGCAATCACCGTCGTGGTCTGCAATCTGTTTGTGCTACACAACTTCGGCTATGCAACTTTCATGAAGCTTTACCCCTTGCTCATTCAGACTACGGTACTGCTGGGCTTCATGTCTGTGTCCAAGTTCAGTGCAATCAAAGTCGTCTTTGTCCACCTGACAGCGGTTGCAGTGACTTCGAGTTTTGTGCTACTCGGTCTGATTCTGTCATATGCTCTCGGATCTCCAGAAGTAACTGTGAATGTTGTCTGCTATCTCCTTTACCTACCCACCTGGTTTGTCTTTCGTCGGTTTCTGCGTCCGTCATTTCTCTACATGTTGAGAAATACCAACAAAGGTTGGTTAGGGTTTTGCGCCATCCCACTCTTGTTCTCTGCCTTTGCCTATGCAAACGGCAGCTATAATCTGAACTGGGTTACATTCCAACAGGTGTCCTTCAACTCGGTGTTCTTCTTCGCCTTGACTCTCGCAGCCTATTCTCTCATCTTGAGATCGTTCAACCAAACCAGAGAGCAACTTGTTCTGCAAAGCGAGCGGCATCTGCTGGAGACGCAAGTAAACGCAGCGCGGCTGCGTCTGGAAGCACTGAAGGAATCGCATGAGAAGACATTCATCTACCGGCATGACATGCGACATCACCTCAACTTGATCAACGCCTATCTTGCGGACAACAACGAGCCGGCGGCGCGTGCATACATCACCGAGGTTGGGAACGCGATTCAAGGTGCCGCGATCGAAGAGTATTGCAGCAATTATGCCGTCAACCTGATTCTCAGCTCCTATATCGCCAAGGCGAAGCAGGAACAGATTGCGGTTGAGACTCGTATCGACCTCCCAGAGAACAATGCCGTATCTGACATGGACCTCTGCGTCATCCTTGCCAATGCCATAGAGAACGCTGTCAACGCCTGCAGCCACATTGCGGACGCAAGAAAGCGGTTTCTGAAGATTTCCTGCATCAGCAAGAATGGAAAGCTGGTTTGGCAGGTTGTTAACAGCTACGCAGGCGCGGTTCACTTTGACATCGGCAACCGGCCAATAGCTGCCGATCAGAATCATGGAGTCGGCATTAAGAGCATCACGGCGGTAGCGCAGAAGTACGGCGGCTTGTGTTCCTTCACTGCCGACCAGGGAGTCTTTCGGACGAACATAATCCTGTAGCAGCCCAGGGCCTTCCACAGCTAGGCATCATGGTATCTGCAGATTACAGGGGAGCTGGCACAAATGCCGGCTCCCCTTTCCCTGTTCAGTGCTGGATGATCTCCACCTGCCCGGTGACCTCATACCAGTTCACGCAGGGCGATTTCACTACACGTCAACGAGCTGGCACAAGGGGTGCCGTAACCCCGGATTACTCTTGACCCTGGTTGCACGCCTCGAGGAAAGTAAGCGTTGCTCCGCTGACCCGTTGATATCGCGAAAAGAAAGCCGCGCTCCCGTGAGCGCGGCCCTGTTTACGATGTGCTCTTCTGTTCGGCTGCTAGCGGTTCTCCGCCAAGCGAATGGTGATCAGATTGCTGCGGTCCCAAGTGACCTTGAATCCCAGATGTTCGCTGACGAAGCGAAGAGGAATCATGGTCCGACCGGGTGACAGCTCCGGTGCAACCAGTGCCCCACTGGCGCCGACAATTGGCGTCTTCACGCCATTGATGTACGCGTCAGTTGAACCGATGGTCAGTACCACTGTCTGCTGCATGTAGGTCATGGTGGCGGTCTTAGTGAGTTCATCCCACTGGAAGCTTACCCCAAAGTCCTCCAGCATTCTGACAGGCATCATGGTGTCCCCGTTCTGATAGTAGCAGGCGACCATGTCACGGCTCAGTCCAGCAATGGTGAAGCCAGGGACGCCAACTGTGGTGGCCAAGTACTCCTGATTGGGCTTGACCACGACAAAGCTGCTGAACTCATCGACGCCGAAACTCACGCTCTGCAGGGTGTATTGAATCCGCTCCACACCTTGTTCATCGACGTACGGGGTCTCGAGAATGTCGTAGGTGACGTCGTAGATCATCTCCTGCGTGCCGCTGCTATGGATGGCAAAAGTCATCAGTCCGGCGAGGAAAGCCTGACGAGCAGCTTCATCCTCTGGCAGGTCAGTGTTCAGGCCAATCGTGACCTTGGTCGGACCAGTGAGATCCGTCTCCACGCTCATGGCTTCACCGATTGGCTCGGTTCCGGCTGGCAACAGATGGCGCACAGTCTCCGCCGGCTGGCGATCAATGGCGACGACCAGACTCTGCTGCTGCGCAGCCATGGCCTCCACCAGTTGCGGCGGCAGAGACAGGGTGCCATGCGGTGTGGACAGATTCAGGCTCATGCCAGACGCTGCAGCGAGCACCTCTGTTGGAATGGCGACTTCCACTACAGGCTGACG
This sequence comes from Bacillota bacterium, assembly GCA_023436245.1. Classification (GTDB taxonomy): domain Bacteria; phylum Bacillota; class UBA994; order UBA5500; family UBA5500; genus JAEZJZ01. The sequence goes on from JAEZJZ010000082.1 coordinate 24,330, forward strand.
TTCTTCTGCTTCAACCTCGAACTCGCCCACACTGATATTCACCGCATCACTGCCCGCTGCCTTGTCTGTGATGATCGACTGCGCAAAGCTGGCCGGAGCGCTGATCCGTTCCAGCGTTCTGCCATCATCCAGGGTCGTGCTCTCCGACTCCAGCGGCACCTCTGTGACAGTACCATCAGGCGAGATGGTGATGATCTTGTGCGAGATTTCGGTCACAGGCGGCGTAGGAGGCGTAGGCGGCACCGGCGGAAGGGGCGCCCCACCCCCGCCGCTCTCAGGAGCGGCAAAGACTGCAGAGACAGTGATATCTCTGCTGGGCACGGTCAGCGTGATCACTCTGCCGTACTTTCCAGCGACAGCGCCACCCCATGAGCTTTGATAATAGCCGCTACGCGGTGTTGCAGTGATCGTCAGCTCGGTACCAACTGGAATAGCGAAGGTCAATGCTGACTCGCCTGCAGCCGCCGTGGCGGTGTCGGCCAGGGTGACCGTCTCTTCGCTCGCATTCACATATGTCACAGCCACTGAACCGTTCTGGGGAACGGTGACCGTGGCCGTCGGGTGCGCGAACTCGGCGGCAACCGTAATCTCTTCCACTTCGCCCACCGGCAAGCGGATCGCGTTACCCGTCAGACCACTGGCATCATCTCTCCATGCCTTCAGGAAGTACCCGAGGTCAGGTGTGGCGGTGATCTTCAGTTCAGTCCCGACGGCAACTTCATCGCCGCTGCTGACAGTTTGCTCATCTTCATTTGCATCCAGATAGCTGACGTCGATGGCTCCGTTTGTGGGCTCTGTGATATTCAAGATCGGTTTGACTGCTCTGATGGTAGCCGCAATGGCAGCTTTCACATTGGCTACGGTAATCGCGTAGCTGCCATCCTGGTGCACCACTGAGACCACATTCTCAGTGACGCCGTCTGCACTGCCGGTCTCATTCAGGCAATCCACCCCGCAGATGTTCAAAGCGGTGAAGTAGCAACCCGCGTCGGCTGCAACGGTGAAAGTCACCGTGCCCCGATCGCGAATCTCGCCAGCGTTGCCCACGTCGGTGGGAACCTTCAGGCCGGGGGTCACGGTATAATATCCCCCGTTTTCTCGACTCCCGCTGCTCGGGATGAGGTGCGTAACCAAGGGCTCAAACGTCACTCGGACGGCAGTGTCCACGCTGACGCCATTCAGGGTGAGGGTCTTGGACAGCTCGTCCTGCACTTCAATCCATTGGTCGGACCCTGTCTTCTTCAGCAAAACCCACTGCTGGACCATGTAGCCCTCATCCGGCACCGCTCTGATCACCACGTCCATGCCGCTCGTGATCTGCACGCTGGAGGTGGATAGGTTAGCGGTGCTCATCAAGTTGGCGCTGAGATAACCCACCTGCACCCCACTGTAATCAAGGGTGCCGTGCGGGTCGTCCTCGGATGCTGCCAGTTCGATCATCGTGGCCGGCGTAAAGGCCGCGCTGATGTCGATGTCTTCAGCTACTCCGGTGAGCGTGAGCACAATACCGTTGTCTTGCACCTCGGTGGTCAAGTTGCTCGGGAGGATGGTCCACCCGGCAAAGGCATTGCTGGCATCGTGCCGCATTGCGGTCAAGGTGACCGTCCCATGGCGGGGGACTGTCACAACTGTCGCGTTAGCCACAGCCGGAGCGTCACCCACCTGGGCGGTGACGGAGCCGTAACCAGACCCGCTGGTGCTGATGCTGATCGTATAAGTAGGAATGGGCATGAACTCCACAGTGACCGTAGTGTCTGCGCTCAGATTGTCGATCCTGTAGTCAAGATTCTCGGTGACGGTAGCCACCTCGTTAACAGTCCATGCTTGCACTTGGTAGCCGTCTGACGGTGTGGCAGTGAAGGTAACCGTGCTGCCGGCGGCAACCCTGTCCAGACTGGATATCTGCGCAGCGCCAACGGCTGCAGAGATGCCGCCGTACGCCTCGTCAGCTGTACTGAAGTCGAGCACATAGTCGCACCGCTCGAAAGCGACGGCTACTGTAGCAACCCCATCGATGGTCAACTGGTGGCTCAGTGCGCTGTGCCCAACGGCTTCGCCGTTCACGGTCCAGCCAGCGACGCGGTAGTTGTTGGCGTCACCCTGCGCCACTGTCTCCGGGATGGCGGTGAAGGTGATCACGTCGTTCGCCGCAGCCTGGCTGCCGCTGGCAAAGTCAACTCCGTTCCGCGTTGCTGTCAGTGATCCGCCGGAGCCTGTCACCGCGTAAGTGATCGGCAAGTTCTCATCCTCGGTGAAGCATGCCTCGACGGTGGTAGTGGCAGCGATAGTCAGGTTCAAGGTGTTCGCAGTCTCGGTGCTGCTGACGCCGTCCACCAGCCAGCCGCTGAAGGCATAGCCGGGATTGGCTGTCGCAGTGAAGGTGACCGTGGAATCGCCCACAACCACAGCAGGACTGTTGCCGAGGGAGTTGCCGCCGATTGCGGCCGCAACTGAACCGTTCAAACCGCTGTAGGTGACGACGTAGGAGACGCGTTCAAACTGTACGCTGACCACGGCGCCGGCGCCGGCCGTGGCCTGATAGACGTAAGTTGTCCCCGTCTCGCCGGCCTGCTTCACGCCGTTCACATACCAGCCCTCGACCTGATAGTCAGCGCTGGCTGGCTCGGCGGAGAAGGTGATGGTTCCGTCGATGGTCAAGGTGTGTCCGCTGCTGATATTGGTGGTCTCTCCGAACTCGCTGGTCAGCAGCGCCCCGGTGATTGTGCCATTACCATTGGCAACGTCATAGGTGACCTTGTCACCGATCAGCTCATACTGCACCTGCACATCATAGTGGTCGGCGGACCCCTGCTCAACCGTCAGGATCAGCTGATTCGGCCGGCTAGCCGGCACCTCCACCCCGTCGATGCGCCAGAACTTGGCCATATATCCGCTGGCGGGTGCAGCCGTGAAGGTGACGACAGAGTCGGGCCAGGTGGCGTAGGAGTCAGAGTAGCCCCGATTGACGGTGATGCTGCCGTCCGAATCGGTGACCGGATAGCCGCCTACCGGCTGATTGTTGGCATAGGTGCGGCTGATCTCGGCAGAGATGGAGCCGTTGGTTCCTCCTGCTTCAATGCCGTTGGTGTCATGCACACTGTAGGTGATGTCCACAGTCGGTATCGCCACGAAGCTGGCGGAGACGGTGGTGTCTGCTGCGGGCATGACGAAACTCGTGCCTTCTACGACATTGTCCTCATTGTCCTCATTGTCCTCGACATTTTCCTCGTATGACCAGCCGGCGAACCGGTAATCCAGGTCAGGCGTGACCGAAGCCAAACTGATGGTCTCTCCGGCGATGGCCTTACCCGGCTCCTTAGCGGAGATGGTGATATTGCCCCCCACCAGGTTGTCCACGGACAATGAGTAAAGCATTGCTGCCCGAGCCACAACGGTCGCATCGGAGTTGAGCTGATCAATGGTGTAGACCCAACTGCCGTTCGGTTGCTGGGTGACGCTGACGCCGCCGACGATGAACTCGGTAATGCGGTAGTCGTCCACCGGCTCGGCGGTAAGCTGCACCTTGCTGCCGCTCAGAACATAGTCCGTCGTCTCGGTGCTGGCGGTCTTCCCAGCGTAGGTGGCCGGCGTGTACGTCCTGCTCACAGTCACATTAGTCAAATCGTAGGTCAGGGTTTTCTCCAGCAAATCGGCGAAGTGGACCTTGATTTCCGCCGTGCTGCTCGCGGCCAAGCGATCGATGGTCAGCGTCTCACCGATGAAGGGGGTGTCGCCACTAGTCTTCACCGTTTCCCCGTCCACGGTCCAAGCGGCAACCATCTTGCCGGCGCCCGGAGCCGCAGTGAGCACAACCCGGGTGCCGTTGCCGACCAAGCTGCCACTGGCAAAGGGCACACCGTTACTGGTGGCGGAGGTGATGCTGCCGTCGCCTTCGGCGGCGTAGGAGACCGTGGCAAAGGACATCGGGATGAAGCGAGCCGCCACGGTCGCATTCGCAGCAATCGACTCGATTGTGAGCACGTTTTCTGGAGACTCATCCACCACATCGCCGACCGTCCAGCTTCTGAGCATCTGGTTGGCTTCGGGGATGGCCGTGATCACCACGTTGTCCCCCGCATAGGCGGTGATGCTTGTTCCGCTGGCAAGCTCCGCATTCGTGGGCGCATTGCCGGAGTAGCCGGGCTTGCCATAAATCACGGAGTAGGTCAACCTGCCGCCGGAGTTATGGGAGGCGGTCACAGTGTAGCTGTTCGGATTGGCTATGAACTCAGCCTGCACCGCTGTTGCCGCGCCTAACTGCGCAATAGTCAGGGTCTTATTCGTCCCGGCGGCGTCGCCATTCACTTTCCACTGACTGAAGGTATAGCCCCAGGCCTCAACCGCGGTGAAGGTGAGGGAACTGCCTCCAGACACCGCCAGTGATGAGAAATTCTCGACAATCGCATTGTCTATCCTGACGATCACCTTATTGTCGGAGGTTTCATCTGGCTGCTGAACAGTGGCCGAGACGGGGTAGTTATTCTGATTTGTTCCCCCCACCCCAACGATAGTATCGGCGGTGATGGTGAAGGTGCAGCTGGGAGCACCTGCATCGCCAACAGCCTCCCCGTTCACAGACCATCTGGCGGTATCGGACAAGCTGTATCCCGTTCGCGGCCTGACGGTGACTGCTGTATCACCCGGAATGCTGACTGTGGAGATGCTGGTCGTGGACACCGGGTTGCCAAAGCCATCATCAAGCAGATAGGTAGCCTCCAGGCCGGCGCCAAGCTCCAGTGTGTAGCTGTCGCGTTGGAATACGGCGCTGAGAATCGTGTCGACTCGACCCATGGTCAAGGTTGTGCGCGAGGTTCCCGTTGCCGGGTCATACTCTCCCAGGAAGTTGCTGTTGGTGCTTCCGGCCAGGGTCCACTGCACGAAGTGGTAACCAGGCGCGGGGCTGGCCAAGAAGGTGTAGCTGGAGTCTGGCTGTGCCACGGCACCGCTCTGAATAGCACTGTCCACGGGGGTTACTGTCCCGTCAGTCCGGCTGCTGTTTGCGGACTGAAAGTGGAGCCTGTTCTTGGCCAGCTCAAATTCCACGGTGATTACCGTGTCATTGGCAGTCGTCTGATAAGTGAAGGTGGTTGCTGCTGTCACCGTCGTGGTCACCGTGCTACCGGCTGCAACTGTCCAGCTCTTCACCTGATAGCCGGTCTGGGCCGCTGCGCGCAGGGTGACGCCGGTGCCGCCGGTGAAGACATCATCCCGGAAGAAGCTACCGTTAGTGGCTGAAGTGGTCATGTTGACTACCTCACCGTTATCTTCCTTCACTTCCGGCCGGATGATCGCCACGGTGCCAACAATGGCGTTGTCAGCGCCAAACGGTTGGGACTCGATGGTCATGTCATACTTGGGCCCAGTCAGGATATAGGTGCTGGAAACATAGTTGATGCTGTAATTTCCGTAACTGGCGGACGGCGAAACAGCCGCTGCACCCACGATGGTATAGAGACCGGGGTCAGTGGTCGGGCTGATGGTAACAACTCTCCCAGCGGTGTCGTATGCCTTGACCACTAGGCCTAGATTCGCCAAGGTATCACCGTAGGCCTCAACCAGCTGGCCTGATGCCAGTTTCAAGACGCTATAGGTGGGGTGGCTGATGGAGCCATTGCCGGCGACACCGGTCAGGGCGTTGACAAAGCCGATACTGATTTCCTTCTGAGCGATGCGGATGTCGCGTGATGCGACCTCGGTGCCGTCGACATAAGCTACTAGCCGGTAGCTGCCTGCGGACCTGGCCGTGACGGAACCGTCACCCAGAATGAAGTTGCCGCATTCCACGTACTCATAAGTCTTGTAGGTATAGTAATAGGTGCGCGAGCCCCAGGGCCAAGCTATGATGTAGCTGCCTGTGTTGATCTTGGCCTGCTCCTCGTACACCTTGTAGGTCACGCCAGCCGTGACCTGCGTGGCAACGACCTGCCCGGCGGCCAAGCCCACCGACATCAGCTGGGGCGTGATGGCATCGCCATAAGTGAACGAACTGTTCATGTTCAACAGGTGGCCACTGCTGTCTCCAGAGACATAGTAGATTGAGTTGCTGACATCCAGAGAGCCAAACACGCGGCTCCCACCGTAATAGGCCGTGATGTCATAGACGCCAGCAGGCAAGTCAACATAGACATCATCGCCCGTGTAGCCAGGAGCAGGGGCTCCCAGGTTAAGCGTGGCGGTGGTCACATATTCCGGGCTTGCGCTGCCCAACCTCACAGTGTAGGAAGAGTTATAGTCCGCGCCTGCAATCACGAAAGTCACGTTGCCCGAAGGCGCAAAGGTATGGTTATTATGGTTGGATTTCAACGCCAAGGACACGGTCTTGTTCACCAAGTCCACGGCAAAGCCGCCATCGGCCACCTTCGCGCTGCGCAGGCTGTAATCAAGGGTGAAGGTGCGGGAGTAGGCGGAGATATAGTAGATCTGCCCCACATCGGCATCTTCGTAGATCACATTCAGGCGACAACGATATTCCCCTTCATCCGAAACGCCGGAGTTGGAGAAGGTATGGGCGGCTCTCGTGGCGCCGGCGATGTCACTCCAGCCCTCGGCTGTTCGCTTCTGCCACTGGTACCGCGGTGCCTGATCGTAGTGCTCGGCCACGGATACTGACACGGTGCTGCTAGTGTCTGGGTAGACCAGCAGCGAGTAATCGGTGACTGAACCGGTTTCTTCACCAGTCTGTTCATCATAAGTAGTTGTCACCCTGGGGGTAACGCCACTGAGAGTGATGGTGGGATAACCCAATTCAGCCTTGGTGCGGGCAGTCAGCACATCGCTCAGGATGGTAGCCGTCGGAACGGCAGACCGAATGACTTGTATCTGATAATCGTAACTCGTGTAGTCGGCGAGACCTTCGTCCACATACTGATAGTGGCGGATCAGCTTGCCGTTCGAATCTCTGGTGGTATAGCTGACCTGGGATGCGGGAACAAAGGCAAGCTCGTAACTGCCGCTGCCGTCCGAAAACTCGTAATAGCGATAGATCTGGAAGCCCGCGACGGACGACGCCGAGGGATAAGACCAGGTCAAACCAATGGCTTGATCAGTGGTCAAGGTGCTGTCCTGCGCAAAGTCGGATGGCAGGAAAGGCGGAGCAGTCACGTCCTTGACCAAGTAGCTGACGACAGGGACGGAATTATCGCCAATGGCGAAGCTGTAGGTAAACAGCTTCCAAGCATAGTAGTAGCCATATTCCTCGGCCTCGATCGGCATGTTGTAGACAGTGCCGGCGTAAGTACTGCCTTCCGAGGAGATGGTCACTTTGCTGGAACCGTGTTCATAGCCGGCAGTGACACCGAAGATGAAACTGCCCGGACCGGCGCCGATTTTGAAATCCAAAGTGTTGGTGCTGGTGAGACCATCTCCGTTTTCCTCGGTGATGGCGATCTCTTGGCTGACACTGGCGCCCGCAGCGCTGTAGTCGACACCAGCCCAGCTGCCGCTGTATTCGAGTACGTTACTGTAACCAGCCGAGCTGCTGGGATAGGTAGCTGGGCTGCCCACCGTGTGGGTGAGGACCGTGCCAGCTATCTGCGGCAACTCGTCATAGTCGGCAGCGATTCTCTCATATTTCTCCAACGAGAGCACCGTCACTGCCGCCGTATGAGGCAGGTTGATCGACATCTTCTGTTGGTCGTACCCGGTCACCTGACCGGTGGTCTCATCGATGATCGGCACATAGGAATCATAAATATAGTACTCCATGGGAATGGAGTAGAAAGCGACCGAGTCCTGACCGACGACAGTCTCATAGGTGATGCTCATCTCCACCATGGATGACTTGGTCGTCTCCCATGTCCAGCCTTGAGTATAGGCCAACTCTGTCTCCATGCCAGCTACCTTGGTTCCGGTGATCGGCACCGTGAAGTCATGCTGATAGGAGACATAAGCACCGACACTCAGGGTGTTGGACTTGGTGGTTTCCGTGCCGCTACCCTTGGTGCTGCTGTAGCTGGTGGATGACTCCATGTAGCTCCCGCTCAGTTGATCGCTGCTCAAGTCCCCAAAATGCGGGGGCGACGCCAGCACAGCCAGCACCTTCGGGTCAGAGTAGATCACTCCGTGCTCGCTGGTGTAACTGATGAAGGAGGTGTCGTTGTCGGAGTTCAGCGTACAGAAAGAGACAGAGAAGTCAACGGAAGACGCGTTGATGTTGATGGCAAAGGTGTAGTCCCCGCCGCCTCCCTGCGTCATCTTGCCCTCGACCGCAGCCATGACGGTATCCGCAGCGACTGAGAAAGACAGTGTTTCGGTGACGCTGCTCCAGGACTTGATGCGCCACAATCTGTTCCACCAGTTCTTGTAGGACGGTACGGCATAGGTCACTTCAGTGGAGTAGCTCTCTGCAGAGTAATTCAGCATCACCTGCATCGTCTGTGCAGTGTCGCCGGTGAAGTCGGCGGCAACTGCGCTGTATTCAGTATAGAATCGCCCATTGATCTCCCTAATCCAGTCAGGATAATCCACGCCGATGTGTTTGTTGAAGCTGTTGTTCTGATCCAGGGCGGCAGTGATCACCAACCCCTGGTCCCCATACTCCAGGATAAGGCTGTCGATGTAGATATTGGAGGCATAGCCGACGCCCCGCATGTTGACTGCGGAGATATTGGCCACCATGGTGGGCAAGCTGTAGAAGATCTTATTGTGGTCAGCCATCACTGCATGAACATACACATCCTGGCCGGCGTCGTTCTTCTCCGTGGCAAACAGATCAAAGTTCTCCGCCACGCTCTGGATGAAGCTGTCACTGTCGCCATTGTAAGTGTAGACGGCAACAAAGCGGCTGTTCAGGTTGCCGCCCAGGATATCGCTGTTCAGTTGGCCACCCAGGATCAGGTCATTCACGTTGTCGCCATCCACGTCGCCATAGGCGAATGCAGCCCGAACAATCTGAGAGCCGCCGTGCTCCAGATTGATGTTCATTGACTTCTGCAGCATGGAAGTCTTTGAGCCGCAGAGCAGCACGGCTCGGCTGTTGGTGTAATTGTTGAGCCCGTAGTAGTAGCCCCAGGTCAGCGCCAAATCATCGGTGCCGTCCTGGTTGATGTCCCCCCCCGTCAGGGAGACCATGTTCGATACATAGGGGCTTTCATTAAAGTAGTAAGTCCAGGCCTTCGCCCATTTGGTGGAATCAAGATAATATGTAGCAGCAGTATCCTCATCGAAGGTGTCATCGAGCTGCAGGTCGTAGATCTCCACGCGGGAGCTGCCTTGCTGTGCAACGTAGACAGCTACCTCATCCACGCCATCTCCGTCATAGTCACCCGTGACAATCTGCAAGTAGTTCTGCATCAAATAGGGATCTGCAGCGAAGTCTTCATTCATCTGATTTCCGGTGTTACCGATCACTTTGTCTGTGCCAAGCAGCACCTTGCGGTCTGCGCCCTTCTGGTTATTCACCGGATCAGAGAAATACAAGTATAGACCGCCATTGGCACTGAGCTCACCCGCAGCCACGGTGACGGCCTGGCCGGTTGCGCCGGATGAGTTCCGGGTGAAGTTGCCGGAAGCTGTAGCCGTGGCCGCATAATCGCCGATGATGGCTGTGCTCTTGGCATCTCTCTGTGAGTCGTAGAAATCGTCCCACGACTTACCCACGGGCTTGTTGTGTCCGTAGAGAGTACTGGAACTCTGGCCCTGTACGAATAGCTCATAGACAGGATTAACATTGGTCGTTTCCCGCCCATAGGGGTTGTCCGGGCTGTCCAAATCAACCCCATCCGGAACCTCAGAAGTGTCAAATCCGAGGGCTTCCAGCGCGTTCATTTCGCTGATGTCCGTCTCACCCCCGGCGCTGGCGCTAGCACTGGGCAGGGTTGAGATCGGCAACAGGCCAGCAATCAGGGCTAACATCAGGCATACGGCGATTGCTTTCTTTAGCATCTAGTCAATATTCCTCCCCTATTTTCCTTCTTTGTAATGACAATCTGGTTTGTACTGACGAAGGGATAGGTATAACGACATGAAACCTGGTCTCGCACTGAGCGGCCTCTCGATCGCTTGTGCTTCCGGGATGGTCCCTCAGCTGTGCTTCATGTGGGGCGTTCCTCCTCAACTCGTATGGTTGGGTTTTCCTGGTTCCAGAAACATCTGCAACTACTAGATTTCTCATTTGGTGACAGAACGAATGTGGTTCTTCTCACCGGGGCATTCGTTGCCTCTCCTGCCCGGCAGAATAAGCAGGCGAAAACCCTGCTTTCGACTTCTTTCTACATGAACCTACCAGTTTTCCTGCTCAATGCTTCGGAAATAACCCCTTCCTGGCGTAGCACGTCATCCGGCGTCGGTCTTGCCGCAACTGTCCCCATCAGCGCTTCGCCCTCCTGCCTGCCAGAGCCGTTGTGAAGTCGAAACGGCTTGACAACTGCACCCCGATCTGACTCATGGCGTTATTGCTATTCTCATCAAGCACTACCAGTCTGCGCTGTAGAGACTAGCCAGAGAGCAATCGCCGCAACAATTGCGATGTTTGCGATTAAGGTTGGCAGTGTAATGTGTATCTCCTCTATTTCCAGTGCACGGGCGGACACGCAGTTTTGCTGTCTGCCCATCTTGTGCTTTGCATGCCTATGTTCCGGGTACAATCTATCAAAGATCCCCATTACTAAGCCGTCCGTTGCATGAAACATGGTTTCTTCGACATGAACCATGACTTTTTCTGTTCTTTCTGCCTGAAGCCAAACACTAAGAACATTTCAATAGTACCATAGGAAAAAGCGCAGGGCGGGCGCGAGTTTCGGGCGGGCGGGGGG
>JAEZJZ010000102.1 GCA_023436245.1 Bacillota bacterium
ATGCAGGGGCTGCCCGCTTGTCGGGCAGCCCCTGCATGGCAATACTTGGAGGTTTTGGCCGAAACGAGGACAATGAATGTTCATGAGAACGCATTGGCCAAGCTTCTGACAGCGCACGGGCAGAACGCAAATCCCGGCCTGCTCTGAGTTTGCGTTATGGTATTATTTAAGTACTAGTATCTGGCTTTTGGCTCAGTTCATTGTGAAGGGATTGGTGATGCATTGGATTCACTATTCCGCACCAAATTACAGGTCCCTACAGTGCGCACAAAACTGATCGCCCGCGCCCGTATCGATCGCGAACTGGATGAAGGGGCGAACGGGAAGCTGACCTGCGTCATCGCGCCGGCTGGATTTGGTAAGACCATAGTCGTGGCGCAATGGATCGAACGGGCTAACTGGCCGGTTGCTTGGTTTTCCATCGATGGATTCGACAACAACCCGAGGAGTTTCTGGAACTATGTGGTCGCGGCACTCAGTCCGATCTTGCAGGGGTTGGAAGAGCGGTTCTCACAGTTTTTCCGCGCGACAAACAGCGTAGCGCTGGAGAATGTGATCACGGCCTTGATCGACGAGTTCATCCAGTATGCGGCTGACTTCATTCTGGTGCTGGATGACTATCATTTCGTTGAAGAGATCGCTATCCACGAGAGCCTCTCGCTGCTGATTAAGTACCTGCCAGCCAATGCGCATCTGATTATCATCAGCCGATCGCAGTTGCCGTTCAGTTCAGTGCGCCTGCAGACGGGTGGCCAAGTGAAGGAGATTAGGGTTTCTGACCTACAATTCACTGCCGACGAGATCGCAGAACTATGTCAAGTGAGGGGCATCCCGCTTTCATCAGAGGGCCTGCATGAACTCGAGTCTCAGACGGAAGGTTGGCCGGTGGGGCTATCTCTGTTGTTGGATTCCGTTGCCAGCGGCAGCATCAGTCTTCCCAAGTTGCCGGTCGGTTTCCATCTAGGCACCCATCGCGTTGCCTGCTACCTGACAGATGAAGTCATGAATCTGTGGGGCGAAGAAGAACGGAGCTTCATGCTGAAGACTTCCATCCTGACTTCTATGTCCGGATCGTTGTGCAACGCCCTCACCGGGCGGGCGGATGGGCAGGAGATGCTGGAACGGCTGGCCCGTCATAACGCCTTCGTCACGGTGCTGGATCAGGAGGGTGGGTGGTATCGGTATCACCATCTGTTTGGAGAGTACTTGCAGCAGCGGCTAGACCGGGGCGACGAGTGCGTCAGGCGTACACTCCATGCACAGGCAGGCAGCTGGTATCAGCGGAATGGGTATTACCGAGAGGCAGTGCGGCAGTATCTGCAGGGTGGCGCCTATGAGCAGGCAGCCGCTCTCGTCGAGGAAAAGGGTCGAGAGATGCTGAAGGCGGGCGATATGTCAACGCTGGTGGGCTGGCTGGGCAGCCTGCCGGTGGAAGTGGTGGGGAGCCGAATCTTGCTCAGCCTGACCTACGCCTGGACGCTGGTCATTGCCGACATGGTTGCCGAGGCGAAGACTTGGATCCGCAAAGCCGAGCAAAGGCTGGCAGAGATCGGAGCCGGCTTGGCTGAGGACTGGAAGAAGCAGCTGGAGGGAGAAGTGCTCGCGCTGAACGGCTTCATTGGCCTCAAGCAGCAGGACCCGGAGAGCACATCGCAGTATCTGATCAAGTTTCAGAGCCTCATGCCGCAGGGAAGCATTTTTCTGGCTTTCGGTGTCAATTTCAACATGGGGGAGGCCAGTCTCCTCGGTGGCATATTTGCCATGAAGGGGCACTTGCAGGTTGCTGAGCAGAGATTTCCACAGATCTACGAGCAAACCAGGAGCAAGATTAGGTCGCCCATAGGCTTTATCCCCGTGCTGATGGGGGAGATGCTCTTTGAGAGAAACAGGTTGGATGAGGCAGTCCCCTTGCTGATGAAGGGGGTAGAGGAGGCAGAAGTGACCGGCACCGTCGGTTGCATTGTCCCGGTAACCATCACGCTGGCCAGGGTGATGAAGGCCAAGGGTGACATTAGGGGTGCCTTCGCGGTCCTCCAAGATGGAGAAAAGAAGCTGAAGCGCACGGGTAGCATCCACTTGCTCCCCATACTGGCCGCATTCGAGGCCAGAATCAATCTCGAGATCAGAAACACGGAGGCAGTTGAGGGTTGGATGCGGCGAAACTGCCTTGATCTCTTTGCCAGTCCCAGCATCCCGAAGATGTATGAGTACATCACCCTTGCCCGCGTTTTCCTGGCGCGGAAGGAATATGAGTATTGCCAGCTGATCTTGTCTAGACTGTCGATTTTTGCCCAGCGAGAGGACAATCTACTCTATATTTTGGAGATTCTCAACCTGCAGGCAATAGTCCAAAACGCGATCGGGCAAACCCAGAGGGCCATGAAAGTCCTGAGGCAGTCCCTGCAGTATGGTGAGCAGCATGGGTATGAGCGAATCTTCATCGAGGAGGGCGCTCCGATGTCCGCGCTGCTCCGGAGGTTCATCCGGAGCGGTCATGGCCAGGAATCAGATCAACCGCCGCTCTACTCAGCGGTTTCGCCAAGCTATGTGCGAAAACTGATCAAGGGCACTCGTACTTACTGCATCACCATCAAGCACTATCTGGGTCAGAGCGCAGGTGCTCAAGCAAGTAGCCCTCATTTGAAGGAGTCGCTGACGAAGCGAGAGAAGGATGTGCTCCGTCTGCTTGATTCGGAGCTCACCAATGCGGAGATCGCCTACACGCTCGATATCTCGGTCAACACGGTGAAGGTGAACTGCGGCAATATCTATCGAAAGCTAGGCGCCAAGAATCGTTATCAGGCCGTAGGGAATGCCAAAGGACTAGGCATCCTGGGTTGACCCGAAGTGAGTTAGTAGGACGGTTCTCGCAGGGGGCAATCCTAATGTTCCGCCGAAAAAGCCCAACTGTCGCTCGCGAGCGGCAGTTGGGCTTTGCGTTTCTGGCTGCGGGAGGGGAAGGAAGAAGGAGTTCTCGGTTGCCCCGGAAGAAAGAAAACGCTTTCTCAGTCCGGGGTGCGTCTGAGATCAACTGACTCTACATTCTGTAGTTTGAGACTTGACCGCCGCTAGCTAAAGTTGAGATCCCCAGCGGGCCCAGGTATCATCTTGTCTGGTCAAAAGGGTCCAGCGAGGTCGCCCCGACCTGCTGTTGCATGAACTCCCTGAATTTCGCCCGGTCCCGTAGGACATTTCTCGTGGGCAGTGCTGACAAGAACATCTTGCCGTACCGCTTGCTCACAACCCGGCCATCGGCGATCACCACTGCGCCCTTGTCTGTCTGCGAGCGGATCAGGCGTCCGTAGCCTTGCTTCAGGCGAATGATCGCTTCCGGCAGTTGGTAATGTTGAAACGGGTTAAGCCCCTTGGCCGTGAGGGCTTCCATGCGCGCCTCCGTGATCGGATGGTCCGGTACAGAGAAAGGTAGCTTGGCGATGATCACACAGCGCAGCCCGTCACCCACGACATCCACCCCTTCCCAGAAAGAAGAGGTGCCAAACAGCACGCCGTTTGCACTGGCCTTGTACTGGCAGAGCAGCTCGCTGCGGGAGAGGTCTCCCTGTTTGAACAGCTCCAAACCCATCCGTTCCAGGTCAACTGCCACCTGTTCGAATAGGTTGTTCAACATCTGGTAAGAGGTGAACAGGACGAATGTTCCGCCAGCGGTTACTTCGCAGACATCTCTGATCAACTGCGCCAGATACTTCTCGTAGGCATAGTTGTTTCGGTAGTTCGGTTCACTGGCTTGCTCCGGCACATAAACCGCGGCGTTGCGGTCATGATCGAACGGCGAGGTCAGCACCTTGCCCAGATACTGATCTATGCCCAGGCGTTCTGCCATGAAGCGGAGGTCGGGGCTGGCCAGTGTGGCAGAGGTGAGCACTGTCACCAGTTCTCGGCTGAACAGTGACTCCCGCAGTAAGGAAGACATCTCGATCGGCGCAGCTTGAATCACACTTTGGGTGTAATCGCCGAGCGGGCTCTCCACCCAATAGACATGACCGTCCTGATCGCGCTGCAGCACAAAGTCGATGTCCCGCGCCAGCGCTTTCCAACGGGTGACCATCTGCTCCAGCTCCGCTGTCTCCTCGTCCGAAAGCTGCGCCGACGTTTGCAGCAGTTCCAGGTAATGCTGGATCTCCTTCAGGTCTTGGATGAAGGGGTTCTCCGGCTTTTCATCATCGGGCAACAGTCGCTTCACAGTCTGATTGCCCGTGAGCAACGCTAGCCGTTGCAGGAAACGATCGACATTGTCGAAATACGTTTTCAAAGTGTTCTCGATGTCCTGCGCCAGCAGTGGTTCGTTGGTCAGTAGTTCATGCATGGCGCCCTTGGCCAGCAGGCTGCGCAGTCTGCCGCCGACCGTCTTCAAACGATAGCCATCCACTAAGATGGACATGGTGTGACTGGCCACGTCTTCGATGTGATGCGCCTCATCCAGAATCACCAGGTCATAGGGTGGGAGGATGCCCTCATCAGAATCGGCTGTTCCCCGCAAAGCCAAGTCGGTGAAGAAGAGCGCGTGATTGCTGATGATGATGTCTGCTTCCTTTAGCGCTTCTCGGGCCGAGCGGAAGAAGCAATCCTTGACCAAGGGGCATCTGCGTTCCAGACAAGTGTCCTGTGAGGACGCCAGCGTGTTCCAAAGGGTGGACGAGACATTTACCGGCAGTTGGCTGCGGTCTCCCAACAGAAAGTCGCCGTCAGCAAACAATAGGTCCTTCAGGCGTGTGAACTCCTGCGCGTCAGCCAGACTCTCAAACAAGGGCTGATCGCTCATCAAAATGTCCCGCACACGGCGGCGGCAGAGGTAGTTGCTCCGGCCTTTGGCCAATGCCACCTCAAAATGCACGTGGTTGCCCAGGATGGATTGCAGCAAGGGGATATCCTTGTTCAGCAGTTGCTCCTGCAGGTTGATCGTATGGGTGGAGATGACAACCCGGTGTTCATCACCGGTGGCCAACGTAGCCAAGACCGCCAGCAGATAGGCCAAAGACTTGCCGGTGCCCGTTCCAGCCTCCACCAGCACATGACGGTTGATGTACAGGCCGTTCAGGATCTGGTTCGTCATCTGCCGTTGCTCGGGCCGCTGTTCATACCCCGGGAATTGCGCAGCTAGTGCCGCCTGGAACTGATCCAATGTGTTCTTCACTCTGACTACGTCCATTAGCTCTCACTCCCCGCGGCAAATCGTTCTCGCTCCATTATACCTTCTCACGGGCAGCACTGTCCGAACTTCCTTGCGGACC
The DNA here is from genome assembly GCA_023436245.1 of Bacillota bacterium. GTDB lineage: Bacteria > Bacillota > UBA994 > UBA5500 > UBA5500 > JAEZJZ01. The sequence continues at coordinate 5,250 of JAEZJZ010000102.1, forward strand.
AGGTTTGCAGCGGTACGTTTTGCGCAGACTAACTGGAAGGCATCCGCCAGGTAGCCCAGTCCGCAACGACGGGCCGCGCAGTTGCGGCGCTTGCTGCTTGGGACACACTTGGCAGGGGAGGGCGGTCAATTGTCACTCGGAAAACGGTTGGGCCTGCTGGCCAAGGCGGTGAGAGCACCATTCCTGCTAGCCAGCACTATTCCAGTGCTGCTCGGTGCAGCGGTGGCGTTGGCCAACACCGGTCGATTCAACCTCTGCTTGCTGCTGGAGAGCCTGCTTGGCTGCGTTGCCCTGCAAGCGGGGGCCAATGTGGCCAACGATTACTACGACTGGCTGAGCGGAGCCGACGCGCGCTGCCATCCGTCACCTTACAACGGGGGCAGTCAGGTGCTGCCGTCCGGGCAAGCCACTGCTGAGCAGGAACGTCGGCTCTACCTAATTCTCTATGCCAGCGCTCTGCTGATTGGGTGTCATGTAGCATGGCAAGCCGGCCCGGCGGCGCTCTTGATCGGTTTGACCGGGCTCGTGCTCGGCCACTGCTATACTGCTCCGCCGGTCGCTTTCTCCTACCGAGGGTTGGGGGAGTTGGTTACCGGCATTACCTTTGGTCCGCTCATCGTCAGCGGCTCTTACCTGGTGCAGGCCGGTCGCATGCATTGGTTACCGGTATTGGTCTCCGTGCCCGTCGGTCTGTTGATCACCGCTGTGCTGTACATCAATGAGTTTCCCGATTATCTGTCCGATCAGGCGGTGGGCAAGCTGACCTGGGTCGTGCGCACGCATGCCCAACAGCTCTGGGTATATCAGTGGTTGGTCGGCGCCGCTACTCTGACCGCTCTCTGCCTGCTGGCACTGCAGAGCCTCTGGTTCCTGCTGGCAGCGATCCCGTTGGCTTGGCTGGCAGGTCGCCCGCTGCTGGCAACCCGGCGCCTCAGCCCGGCCACGATGTTGCCACTGCAGCGCGGCACGCTCGAGCTGCACACCTTCACTGGCCTCGGACTGACCTTGGCCTACCTGATTAGCGGGTTGCGCTGATGGTCACTCCGGGCTTCGCAACAGTGGCACGGCCACGTTCTGGCGGAAACCACAGTTGTCGCAGATAAGTGTATGCAGGCAGCAATTCTCCGGCTTGCCTTCCGACGCCACTAGTTCATAGGGGGCGTATGGCCCGAGATAGTCAGTGACCACTCCCTGGTCATGCATTTCCGCCTGGCAGTTAGGGCAGGTGGCGAGAATCTCCGTCAAGCCGTTGCAGACTGGACAAACCTCCATCACCTCACCTCCTCACCTGGTTGCATGGTTTCAGTCTCTCACCGGTCAGCGTCCGGAATGCCAATTTGTCTGGATTGGCAGGTGCGGCGACTCTGCGTGGCGAAGGTCTAGGCAGTCGATCCATTATTGAGGAGGGGTAGCAGTGAATACGGAGCAAATTATGCAATTGGCCTTGGAGTTGGCCGGTCTGACAGAAGTGCCGGCTGACTCAGCCGTGCTGGTGCCGGGCGAGAACATCAAACGAGTGCTGGTGGGAGTGGACATGGGCACAGCCGAAATGCTGCTGGCCAAGCAACTTGGCTGCGACTGCGTGATCGGTCATCACCCGGTGGGCGGTCCTGCCCGGGCAGCTTTCTCCCAGGTGATGCAGCGGCAAATTGAGCGCATGATGGAAGCGGGCATCCCGATCAATCAGGCGCAGAAGGCTTTGGCCAAGAAGGTTGGTCAAGTTGAGCGTTCCGGCCACGCCGGAAACTATGATCAGGCTTGGTCAGCCGCCAGGTTGCTCAACCTGCCCTTGGTCAGTATCCACACTCCAACCGACATTCTGGCTGAGCGCGCAGTGCAGCAGCATTTGGACAAAGCATTGGCCGGAAACCAGTATGCCAAGCTGCAGGACATCATTGACGCGCTGATGGAGCTTCCTGAGTACCAGAAGACGCTGAGCGGTCCAGTTATTCGCGTTGGCAGCAAGGACGACTATGCTGGCAAGCACTTTGTGCTCATGGCCGGCGGCACCAATGGCGGGGTGGATGTGCTCAAGGCTTACTATGCGGCCGGCGTGGGCACAACCGTGGCCATGCACATGCCGGAAGACGTGATCACAGCCATCAAGGAGCAGAACATCGGCAATGTGGTGGTGGCCGGACACATGGCCAGCGACTCCATCGGCATCAATCAGTTGCTGCGTGCCCTGGAAGAGCGGGGAGTGGAAGTGCTGCGCATGAGCGGCGTAATTGACCCCAGCAACTCGTAGAGTTGCGATCTCAATAGAGTGATTCTTGCCTGTCAAGAATCAGCTTGTACCTCCAGCAACTCGTAGAGTTGCGATCTCAATAGAGTGATTCTTGCCTGTCAAGAATCAGCTTGCACCTCCAGCAACTCGTAGAGTTGCGATCTCAATAAAGTGATTCTTGCTTGCCAAGAATCAGCTTGTACCTCCAGCAACTCGTAGAGTTGAGATCTTCTAGGCCAGCCCATCACCGGGCTGGCCTGGTTTTGTATATTCTTCCTCCCCGGCGGGTAAGGTAGGCAGTGAGTTTGGTTGTGAGGCAACCAAAGATTACCGCATGAGGAGGCGAGCAGTTGCGTATCGGTATCCCCAGAGCCCTGCTCTATTTTGACTATTTCCCCCTCTGGGAGGGGTTCTTTCGTGAATTGGGCTGCCAGGTGGTTGTGTCCTCGCCGACCACCATCGACATCGCCAACAACGGTGTGCGTCTGGCCTGTGATGAGGCTTGCTATCCGGTGAAGGTGCTGCACGGGCATGTACTGGATCTCGCGCAGCGAGTGGACGCCCTGTTCATTCCCAAGATCGTCAGCGTGCAGGCTGGCACCTATAGCTGTCCCAAGTTGATCGGTCTGGCGGACATGGTCCGCTTCACTATCCCTAATCTGCCGCCGATCATTGAACCGACCATCAACCTGCGCCTGGGCATGAAGGGCGTCTATCGAGCCCTGCAGTCGGCGGCGCAAGGCATCAGTCACAACCCCGTGCAAGTCTATCGCGCCTTCCGAGTGGGGGTGCGGGATTGGCGCAGCTACCAGCGCCGGCTGCAGAGCGGACGCCTGCCTGGGGTAAAGGAGGATGCTGGTTCCTTACACGCCGCCAAGCGGCCCGTGGCCGTGATAGGGCATCCCTATGACCTCTATGATAATTTCTTGAACCTCGACCTGCTGCAGCGGCTCAATCGTTGGGGCTATCAGGTGTACACCCCGGAGATGTTGCCCGAGCGAACTCTGCGTCAGGCCAACCGCAGGTTGCGCAAGCAGTTGTTTTGGTCACTCGGGAGACGCGTGCTGGGAGGCGCTATTCACTTTTCTGAGCGATCGGATATTCGCGGCATCATTCACATCGCCTCTTTTGGCTGTGGTCTCGAGTCTCTGGTGGCGGACATGGCCGAGCGGGCTGCCCGACGCTATGGTAAGCCGTTCATGCTGCTGACCATGGATGAGCACACCGGCGAAGCCGGCATGCTCACCCGGCTGGAGGCTTTCCTGGACATGTTGGCCTGGAGGGAGGAAGTCTCGTGCGTGTGACTTTCCCGCACATGGGCATCTCCTGGGTTGGCATCAAACACTTGCTCACGGAGATCGGCTTTGAGGTGGTTGTTCCGCCGGCTGTGACCCGGCGCACTTTGGAGCTCGGAATCAAGGCCGCCCCTGAGTCGATCTGCTTGCCGTTCAAAGTGAACTTGGGCAATTACTTGGAGGCGATTGCTGCCGGGGCGGATGTGGTCTTCATGGTGGGTGGAATCGGCCCTTGCCGCCTGGGATACTACGCCGAGGTACAGCGGGAGATTCTGCAGGACATGGGCCTGCCGGTGGAAGTGATCGTGCTCGAGCGGGAGAACTTTCTGCGCGAGATAGCGAGAGCAGTCAAGTCAGTCGGGATCTCCTTTCCCTGGACCAGGCTCGTGCCGTTGGTGCGGTTCTGCTTGGCCAAAGTGGGTTATCTGGATCGGCTGGAGGCGGAGCTGATGCGCGATCGCTACCGTGAAAAACGGCCAGGTGCCTGTTCACGCTTATTTGAAGAGACAGTCAAGCGTGTCGATGATGCCGCCAGCCATGCCTCCTTGCGCACAATTGCCCGGGATGTACAGCATCGTTTAGCCGAAATATTGGCAGCGCCAACCGAGCATCCCTTGCGCATCGCGGTGTTGGGGGAAATCTACATGTTGATCGAGAACTCGGTGAATCTGGGAGTGGTGGAAAAGTTGGGTGGGCTCGGTGCATCTGTTGAGCGTGACATGTATAGCTCCCATTGGGTGCGCGAGCACCTGTTGCCTGATCCCCGCATGCGACGTCACGCGCGCCACATAGAGCGTCTGGCCAAGCCATATCTCCCGCAGCGTGTCGGCGGGCACGGGCTGGAGACCATCGGGCACGCCGTGCTCTATGCCCGAGCTGGGTTCGACGGGTTGGTGCAGATCCTGCCGCTCACCTGCATGCCCGAGATTATCGCTGAGAGCATCCTGCCGTCTATCAGTCGAGACATGGGTATTCCGGTGATGACCTTAACGCTGGATGAGCACTCAGCAGAAGCGGGTGTGCAGACCAGGCTGGAGGCCTTCACGGATATGCTGCGACAGCGGCGGATGCGAGCAGAAGGAGGTCAAAGAGATGCGCTTGGCGCTTGGCGTTGATGTTGGTTCAGTCAGCACCAACCTGGTGGCGATGGACGAGCACAATCAGGTTCAGTGCCAACTCTACTTGCGCACCCGCGGCAATCCGATTGCCGTGGTGCAGTCAGGTTTGGCTGAAATGCAGCGCATGCTGCCGGCCGATTCCGAGGTGATTGCCTGCGGCACTACCGGCAGCGGGCGGCAACTAGCGGCCCACCTGATCGGAGCAGATTGCATCAAGAACGAGATCACTGCTCACGCAGTGGCCGCCTTGGCCGTCTGTGAGGGTGTGCAGACAGTGCTGGAGATCGGGGGACAGGATTCGAAGATCATCATTCTGCGTGACGGCGTGGTGGTCGATTTTGCCATGAACACGGTCTGCGCTGCCGGCACCGGTTCCTTCTTGGATCGTCAGGCAGCTCGCCTAGGCATCGACATTTCGGAGCTGGGGCCGCTGGCCCTGGCCGCCAGTCAGGGGACACGCATCGCCGGACGCTGTGCAGTCTTCGCCGAATCAGACATGATTCATAAGCAGCAGTCGGGCCACTCCACCGAGGAAATAGTGCGTGGCTTGTGCGATGCATTGGTCCGCAACTACCTGAGCAACGTGGCTAAAGGCAAGGAGATTCGGCCGGCGGTCGTGTTTCAGGGGGGGGTGGCGGCGAACGTTGGGATCAGGCGAGCCTTTGAGGAAGCCCTGGACACCAGACTGACAATCCCTGAGCATTTCAGCGTGATGGGGGCGATTGGGGCGGGAATGCTTGCCCGGCGCCAGATCCGGCAGACAGGCGCTGGCACCAAGTTTCGCGGTTTTCAGATTGCCGCCGCCAACTGTCGGGCCGCGACTCGCGACTGTTCTGGATGCGCCAATTGTTGCGAAGTGGTGGAGTTTGAGATTGATGGGCGCGTGATTGCGCGTTGGGGTGACCGCTGCGGCAAGTGGAGTCTGCGGCAGGAGGCAATCGCGGACAATTAGCGCCTGTGAACCAGAACTGCCATGAAAGTGGCCAACTCCGGGGACCCGCGTTCAAGGGTCCCCTTTGCTTTGCCGCGGGCATTCGCTGGTCCCGATTGGCAGGTCGAAAAGACGAACATTCCTGCCGGTTGGGGATAGACTAAGCATGCGGATTGCCTGCGAGGGAGGTGAGGGATATGCGTTGGCTGAAGCTGACCGAACAGCGGCAGCCTGAGCGGGATGACGGGCATTGGCCGCTGTCGATTGAAGAGTTGTCGATCGCAGCAGAGAAGCAGGGATTGGATCGGGAAGAGACCTATCTCTATTGGAGCAACGAGTATCCAACAGAGGAACCAAGATAATTGTTGACTTGCATTGACAATGGGGTTAACATTACTCCGATAAGAGGAGTGATGCTTGCATGCGCCTGACCCCAAGCCGAATGACCAGAATTGCTCTGTTCACTGCACTGCACATTGCGGCGGCTGTTACCCTGCGCTTGGCCGGAGAAGCTGCTGTTCCCTTCAGCCTGGTCCCGTTGTTTGTGCTGATGGCCGGTCTCTTTCTGGGAAGAGACGGAGCTCTCAGTCTGCTCATCTACGCGCTGCTCGGCCTGGCCGGAGTTCCTGTCTTCGCCAAGCCCCCGTTCGGCGGTATCGTCTATTTGCTGCAGCCGAGCTTTGGCTTCGTGATTGGCTACATTTTCGCTGCCTACGCCATCGGTTGGCTGGTCGAGCGACGCAACCTGCGCACACCGGCCCAATTCTTTTTAGCCGGATTGCTCGGGCTGGGTTTGCTCTATCTGGTTGGACTGCCGTACCTGTACCTAGTGCTGCGCCTCGTGTTGGAAAAGACGTTGTCTTTGCGTCAAGTTCTGGCTGTTGGGTTCCTGCCCTTCATCGCGCTGGACCTACTGAAAGCCGGAATCGCCGCTTGGTTAGTCGCAGTCATTCAGAAGCGACTGCCGGATAGGCAGCAGGGCCGCTGACAAAATGCGAAGCAAGACGGGGCAACTGACAGCTTGACTGCAGTTGCCCCGTCTTCATCAGATGCGCAATGACACGTCTCCAGCCAACAGCGACTGCTCCTGACCGTCGCTCCGGCGAACAAGCAGGGCGCCGGAGGCGGTGATGCCGAGCACTTGTCCACTGAATGTCTCGATGGGAGTGATTACCTGTACCTCTTGCCCAGTCAGACGATCAAACTCCCGGAATAGATTAAGCAAAGGCTGTACTGTCGGCTGCTCCAGCAGGGGCAGCAGCTGCTCCAGTCGCCGCAACACCTCCATCAGCAGATGAGCTCGTTGCACCTGCTGACCGGTTTCGCGCAGGAACGACGTTGCTTTCGCTGCCAGGTCCCCCGGGAAATCTGTCTGATGGGTGTTGATGCCGAAACCGGCCACAACCCAATCCACCTGGTCGATTTGGCCGGACATCTCGGCCAGAATGCCGACCATCTTTCTTCCCCCGACCCAGACATCATTCGGCCACTTCAGCCAGGCGTCGCCCAGTCCCAGCTGCCGCAACGTCTGCACGACCGCAACCCCTACAGTCATTGTCAGCAGCGGAATGCGATCTGGAGGCAACTGTGGGCGCAACACCAGCGTGGCGAAGATGCCGCTTCCAGGATCAGATATCCAAGTGCGGCCCCGCCGCCCCCTCCCGGCCGTCTGGGACTCCGCCACCACCAGCGTGCCGTGTGCCGCCCCTGTTCGAGCAAGTTCCTTGGCCGTCGTGTTGGTGCTGTCCATCGTCTCCTGGTAGAACACGTCCTTGCCGATGACTGCTGTTTGCCGGTAATACTCCAGCAACTCGGGAAGCAGCCGGTCTGGCCAGCACTCCAGCCGATACCCGCTATTCTGCTTGCCGGTGACCCGCACGCCGGAGCGTTGCAGTGTCTGAATCTTCTTCCATATCGCTGAACGGGAGACGGCTAGCTCCTTGGCCATCGCCTCGCCTGAGATCGCCTCCGGGAAAGCTTGCAGCAGGAGTTGCAGGATGCTCACTGCTTAGCCACCTTCTGCACTAGCTTAGCCCCGAGCTGACTACCTTGTTCCAGCAGGTCCGTGCGATCGGATACCGGTTGGCGGTCGGTGTTGGCAGCAGTGAACTCCCCCTGCCATTCCACCTCCAAGGCCTGAAACCATAGCTTGGCGGTGGCGATGGCCGGCAGGAAGTTGTTTCCGGCGCGATTAGGGGCTCCTCCGGTGCAGATCAGCGCTCCCAGGCGTTGCTTGCTCGGCAAGAGCGCCGGCAGCTTCAGATCATTCTGCCGGCTCCAGAATAGCTGGGCGCGATCAATCACAGCCTTCAATTGGGCGCTGACTCCCCCGAAGTAGAGAGGCGAGGCCAGCAGGATGATATCGGCCTGGGCCAACTCGGCATAGACGGTCGACATTTCGTCCCCCTTGACGGCGCACTCTCCAGTGCGAGCACAGGCGTAGCAGGAAAGGCACGGTTTGATCGCCAGACTGGCCACAGCCAGCTTGGTCGTCTGCGCGCCTGCAGCGGCAGCGCCTGCCAGGCAGGCAGCAAGCAAGGTATCTGTATTTCTCCCCACGCGAGGGCTACCGAGCAGCCCCACCACTCTGATCATCGTCTCTTCCTCCCAATTCGCCCAGCCTCTGGCTGTAGAACTGTCCTAAGCCCATTATACCGCAGAATGCAATTGGACATAGTGTAGGATGGGATGATTTCTGAACGGGGAGGCTGGGAACTTTCTTTGCTCCACCCCTTGCCAAGCGGTGAGGCTTATTGTATCATTAAGACAGAGCTAATAGGAATCAATCTTGTTAAGGAGGCGTTGTCTAATGGAGTTAAAGGGTAGTAGGACCGAGGCTAATCTGTGGGCCGCTTTTGCCGGAGAGTCACAGGCACGCAACAAGTATACTTATTGGGCCAGCCAAGCGAAGAAGGAAGGCTATGAGCAAATCGCAGGTGTCTTCCTGGAGACGGCCGAGAATGAAAAGGAGCACGCTAAGCTGCTCTTTAAGCTGCTGGGCGGCATCAGCAACACCGAAGCTCATCTGCAGGAGGCGGCGGCTGGGGAGAACCACGAGTGGACCAGCATGTACAAGGAGTTTGCAGCAGTGGCCAAGGAAGAGGGATTCGACCACATCGCCAGCATCTTGACCGAGATCGGTGAAGTGGAAGAAGCACACGAACAGCGCTACCTCGCGTTTCTGGCCAACTTGCAGGCCGGTCGCGTCTTCTCTCGCGACGTGGAAGTGAAGTGGCACTGTCGGAACTGCGGCTACGTCCATACCGGCAAAGAGGCACCCAAGGTTTGCCCGGCCTGCGCTCATCCACAGGCATTCTATGAGATCCTGAGCGAAAACTACTAAGAGACCAATCGGGAGGGCTGGCAACAGCCCTCCTTTTCGCGCCGACGAACGGTTGCCCCAGAGTGTAGTAGCGCCGTATCAATCAAGCCATGGGATGAGCTGATCAGTCTCTCGCGAGTTGTCATTTTCATCTGTGTCCGCCGTTCATCTATGATATACTGCTTACAACAAGATATCTGCAAAGAATGGGGTGCCCCCATGCACGGGGGAGAATAGGGAATCAGGTGAGAGTCCTGAGCGGTCCCGCCACTGTAACCGCTAGCCAACCTGCGCTCGTCGCGTGGTCGGCCCGTCGGAAGTCAGGAGACCTGCCTCATTCAGTTGCACCGGCCTTCGGAGCAAGGGCTAGGGTGTTGTTGTCGACCAACCCAGGCCACTTGGCTTGGGTTTTCGCATTCTTCTGGATGGTGGTGGTGATCGGCATGTTCAGGCGTCAGCCGCTCATTCTGCTCGTTTCGCTGGTGATGCTACTGTTCTGCATAGTCATCTCCGTCGGGGCGGGTTCTGTGCACATTCCCGTTGCGCGTGTGCTCGGCGTCTTTTCCGAACGATTCAGGTGCTTGTTCACAGGTCAGTTGGATCTGACTCCGGAATCAGTGATCGTCTGGGACCTCCGGTTCCCACGCGCCCTCTTGGCTGCTGCCGTGGGAGCCGCGCTTTCCATAGCCGGGGCGCTGATGCAGGGCTTCCTGCGCAACCCGTTGGCTGACCCGTATGTGTTGGGAGTCTCTGCGGGAGCCTCGGTTGGCGCCGCGTTGGCCATCATGGTGCTGTCTGGGGCGGGCTGGCTCGGCGGTTTATTCTTCACACCCATCTTTGCCCTGGCCGGTGCGATTCTGGCTGTGGCCCTCGTCTACTTGCTCGCTCGCTCCGGCAACAGGGTTCCGGTGGTCACCCTGCTGCTCTCCGGCATCGCCCTGAACACGGTGCTTTCCGCCTTGCTCTCCTTTCTGATCTACTTCTCCCAACGCAATTTGCAGGCGTTGATCTACTGGTTGATGGGCAGCTTTTCCGGGCGCGGCTGGCTGCAGGTGGCAGCCGTGGTGCCGTACCTCGTGATCGGCACCGGCATGTCCATCTGGCTGGCCCGGGATTTGAACGCCTTGAGCCTAGGCGAAGATGCGGCCGCGACCCTCGGGGTGAATGTCGAGCGGGTGAAGCAACTGCTGTTGTTTGCCTCCACATTGCTCACCGCCGGAGCAGTTGCGGTCAGCGGCATCATTGGATTCATTGGTCTGCTTGTGCCGCATGTCACGCGCATACTGCTTGGCCCTGATCACAGACTGCTGATTCCGGCTGCGGCAATCTGGGGGGCCGCCTTCCTCGTGCTGGCTGACCTGCTGGCTCGGACCATACTGCCCACCGCCGAAATGCCAGTCGGGATCATCACCTCCCTTTGTGGCGGCCCGTTCTTTCTCTTCCTGTTGAGACGTAAAGACGTTCGCGGCTTCTAGCCCGGGCCGAGGCCCAAAGCCACAGGATGTGATGTAGGTTTAGTTGCCATCAACTGGGCATCGGGCAACGCCCAGAGGTGACGTTTCACGGATGATTGGGATTTAGGAGGTGGGCGAAGCATGCTATCAGTGAAACAGGTTTGTCTGGCCTACGGGGAGCAGTTGGTGGTGGCTGATGTCAGTTTCCAGGTGCGGCGTGGCGAGTTTATGGCAGTTCTCGGCCCCAATGGCTCCGGGAAATCGACTCTCTTGCGGGCGCTGTGCCGTCTGCATCCGCTACGGAGTGGCGATGTCTCCTTTCTGGGCAGACCGCTCGCGTCGATCAAGCAACGTGAGCTGGCCAGGCAGTTGGCATTGGTGCGGCAGGAATCCTTCGTCTCATTCGACTTCACCGTGAGAGAGGTCGTGGCCATGGGGCGCCTTCCTTACTTGAGCCGTTGGCAGCAGGAGAGCGCAGACGATCTTGCTTTGATAGATGCTTATCTGGAACAGACTAGAATCGCGGACCTGGCGGACCGCCCGATGCATGCGCTGAGCGGAGGAGAGCGGCAACGGGTTTTTCTAGCTCAGGCGATGACGCAGGAGCCGGAACTGCTGCTCTTGGATGAACCCACCAACCATCTGGACATCAATCACCAAATCGAGGTGCTTGATTTGGTGCGTGAGCAAAACCGCCAGCGGCAGCTGACGGTAATTGCGGTGCTGCACGATCTGAATCTGGCAGCGCTCTATGCGGATCGCTTGCTCGTTCTGCACGAGGGCAGGCTGGTCGCTGACGGTAACCCAGTGGAAGTGCTGACCATGGAGATGATCGAGCAGGTCTATGGCTGCCGCGCTGCGATCGTGGCGCATCCGCTCTCGGATGGACCACAGGTCTTGCTTATGCCGGGTGGCGCTTGCGCGTCATCAGCGGAGCAGCGGTGATTGCGCCGCCTCACCGGTGCGGCGGAAGTTGGCTTGCACGCTCACCTCGATTGGGATCTCCGGGAACGCTGCCCGCCAGTCGAGAGACTTGAACAGTTCCGGGTAAAGGTGATAAGCGCGTTTGCCAATGCCCAGCGTATCAGCGCGTAAGTCCTGTTGCAGCTTCTGCAGGGCAGCGCCTACCTCGGCCTGGATTGTGGCCGTCAGCGCGGTATCCATCTCGCTCAGCGTAGAGGCATTCAGCTCAATATTCTGGGGGATGGAGTGCTCCAGCACATCGCCATCCTGAAAGATCCCGATCGCCACGCGCAGTTGGCTGCCATCCCGCTGCACCCGGAGCGTCCGGCGCGCGTAGATCTGCTGTTGCACCACTGTTCCGCTCGCCATTTCCACCGCAACGGTGGCGCGCTGCGTCTCACCTCGCAACCAGAACATACCTCTGGTTTCGGTCCCGTTCAGCTTGCCGACCATCTTGTCAGCCACGAAGATGGCGCTTCCCTCTAGGACTAGCGCTTCCGGCTTCTCCTCAGGTTTTCCGCCGCCCTGCGCAGAATCGCCTCCCGCACCTCCATCCTCGCCCTTCTCGCCCTCACTTGGCTCTTTCGGTTTCGGACGGATCAGCGGGAGGAAGAACTCCTCACCCGGTCCGGAGACCAGTTTCTCAATCACGTCCAGCAGGCACTCTTCGCGCGCTGTCGAGTTTTCTCTCGAGGTATTCAGCAGATCCTGAATGTACCGCCCCGGCAGCTTGGTAATCTTGGGGCTGAGCTTCAGCACGTCCTTCGCTTTGCCTTCGGCCACAAAGACCGGCGTGGTCAGACGGAAATCGCGCGTGCGCAGGGCATAGTCCAACATGGAAGCGATGCCTTCCTTGGCCAGATCTTCTCCGATGATCAGGGCTTGCGCGTGGAACCAGAAGGGCAGACGGCCGCTGAAGGTGCGCGCGGAGGCAATCGCTTCTGCCAGGGTATTGCCGGACGCGCTAACCGTCCAGACTGGCACATCCCCACCGCCGCCACCGCCACCTTCTCCTCCGGCCAGCGATTCAGTGACGGCCAGGCTGAAGGTCAGCTCAACTTGCCCGCCCTCGCCTTTGTCCAGGGCCACAATGTCAGCGAAGCCGCCGGACTCGATCTCCTGTTTGCTCCAGCAGGCAGTCAGTGGGGTGATCAGGATCAGGATGAGTGACAACAGTGCCCCTAACCGTCTAGTCAAGTCTCTCACCCCTCTTTCGGCGGATAGCTGCTAAGGCTAAACTGAGCAGAGGGACGGCTGTGAACAGTCCAAGGGTATAGCGATTGACCAGTACGTGGTTGATCACTGCGCTCGGTTGATTATCTGACAGCAGGGCGATGTAGGCGATCGCCGGAATGCTGGCTAGACCGATCCACTTCCGCCTCAGCCGGGGAAAGAGTTGGTTCAATCCCAGTGCGAAGACATAGACGAACAGGCTGATGGTGACGAATGCTGCCAGGAACCAGACGACCATGAACACCGCCTCCATGCGCTCCACTCCGACCGGCACATTCTCCACCACGGCCAGGTAGGGCCAGGTGAAGACTTCGCCCAGCTTGGCGCCCAACGTAAGCGCAATGTTCAGATAGATGGCCAGAAACACTCCTCCGGAAATGGCCACTGTCTTCAGCCCCTCGGAGGCAAAGCAGTCCTTGTCCACGACCACAGGGTAGAGGAACAGCAGCACGGCTAGGTTCGAAAAGTAGGGACTGGCCACCAACAAAGCGTTGAGCAGACCTGGGTAGCCCTTGTCGAAGAGCGGAAGTAGTTCCCATCCGCTGAACTTGAGGGTGCTGGCAAGAAAGACCAGGGCGAAGGAGAAGATGATCACCGGCAGCACCAGTTGATTGAAGCGGACGATGCCCTCTAGTTCCGCCAGGATCCCCGCCGCAATCAGCATGAGCAGCACCGCCATCACAGCGCTGATCGGCGTTTCCGGGAGCACTGCGGACACGAAGAATTCGGAGACATGGCGCATTATCAGCGCTGCTTTCAGCAGGAATCCCACCGAGAGCAGCAGCACGATCGGATAGCCAAGCAGGCGGCCCCATACCCGCGGCAGATAGTGTGCCGCACTCTCTCCTGGAAAGCGCTCAGCCAGGCGCAGGGTGAGCAGCAGCAGCAGCATGCCGAAGGCAGTCGCCGCGATGATGGGAGCCCAGGCGCCGTTACCGCCCCAGAGGATCAGGCTGCGAAGGACAGGCTGCATCACTCCGCCGATGATGGTGGTGATCAGCACTAACAGAGCCTGGCGTTTAGTGATGCGCTGTGTCGTCATCTTGCTTACCCTCTTTCTGTGGCTTCGGGTGAGACAGCGGCGCCATCTCCAGGCCGTCCGGATGCATGCGCTTGCGGTTCTGGTAGTAGCTAGGACGCTTACTGCTTCGCCTAGTGTCTCCCGGGCGCAGGAACAGCGGTCGATAGCGCATCTGCCAGAGCGGCGCTCGCACCACCGTATCCGTTAACCCGGACAGGGTCAGTGGGGCCAGGGGAGAGAGGTAAGGCACTCCGAATGACTTGAGCGTCGCCAAATGCAGCAGGATGACAATCCCCCCCGCAGTGACCCCGTAGAGGCCAAAGGCGCCGGCCAGGAGCAGCAGCGGAAAGCGTAGAAAGCGCAGGGTGGCGGCCATGTTGTAGCTCGGGATGGCAAAGGAGCCGATGGCCGTGAGTGCCACGATCACCACCATAATCGGGCTGACCAGGCCGGCGCTGACCGCAGCCTGTCCGATGATGATGCCGCCGACTATGCCGATGGTCGATCCGAGCGCGCTCGGCAGCCGCAGCCCGGCCTCACGCAACAGCTCAAAGGTGAACTCCATCACCAACGCTTCCATCACGGCGGAAAAGGGCACACCCGTGCGCGACCCGGCGATGGCGATCGCCAGCGTGGTCGGGAGTAACTCGTGATGAAAGTTGATCACCGAGATGTAGAGCGCCGGCAGTAGCACCGAACTGAAAATGCTGACGGTGCGTACGAAGCGAATGAACGTAGACAGCAAGAAGCGGTCGTAGTAATCCTCGGGTGCCGGCAGAAAGTTGGGCATGGTGGCTGGTGCGATGATCGCATTGGGGCTGCCGTCGCAGACGATCACCACCCTGCCCTCCAGCAGGCCGGCCGTGGCTCGGTCGGGCCGCTCTGTCCACTGCACCTGCGGGAATGGGGAATAGGGAGCGTCCTGGATGAACTGCTCCACATAGCTGCCGTCCGCTATGGCCTCAGTGTCGATCAGCTCCATGCGACGCTTCACTTCTTCCACCAGCGCCGGATTGGCCAACCCTTCAATATATAGTACCGCAACATCAGTGACCGATCTCTTCCCCAACTGTGAGAACTTCACTCTCAGCATCGGATCTTTGATGCGGCGCCTGATTAGAGCTAAGCTAGTCTTCATCACTTCATTAAAGGCCTCGCGCGGTCCCCGGATGGTGTTTTCGTTGGTGGCATCACCCACTCCGCGGTGTTCCCAGGACTTGACCCCCCAGTCCAGCGCCAAATCTAATCCGTGCACCAGCAGAACGGCATCCGCCCCCAGCACCGCCTCGACTATCTCCGGATAGGTGGTCAGTTCCTTCAGTTCGGCCAATGCCAAGAGATTGCCGGAGATCAGGCGATTGATGCCATCAGCGGTGGAGACAGCCGGCGATAGCACCGACTTGGCCCAAAGCATCAAGTTGGTCATTCCGTCCCGCTGCATGCTGTTCTTGTCGGTCAATTCATCTATGAAGATCATCAATGCCGGAAGCTCGTTAGCCGTACCGATGGTGAACTCTCGGTAGACGATGTCATCGCTCCCGAACAGGTTTTTCAGAATCTCCAGGTTCTCGTTGAGGTCCTTGCTGATCTGGCGGTCATAGGCCGTCACGATGGGGGACAGCTCATCGGCTGCCTCCATGTCCGATCTTCCTCGGTTATCTGCGTCGGCGTCTTTGCGCTTACGGGACAGCTCGCGGGCCGGAATTGGTTTCTTGTTAGCTCGACGGCTCATCCTGGTCCCTCCTTTGACAGCTGCATCAGCAGCACTGCCTAAAGCTTGCGTGCGAAATGGAAGCGATTGTTGCGCAGCAACTATCGGGTTGTACCACAGCGGCGCTTGCACGTCGCTGGCTCCGCTAGCGGCGCTTGCGCTGCGGTCTAAATAAAGCGATTGTTGCGCAGCAACTATCGGCTTGTACCACAGCGGCGCTTGCGCTGCGGTCTAAATAAAGCGATTGTTGCGCAGCAACTATCGGCTTGTACCACACTAGTATTTCCGTATGCTTTGCCAAATACTAACCAGCGAAGTTGGTGGGGAGGAGCGTGGGTATGAGCATTGTTGATGTGGCAGTGGTTGGCGGGGGGCCTGCGGGCAGCGCCGCCGCGAGTGTGCTAGCTAGCCAGGGATTGCGGGTGATCGTGCTTGACCGAGCACAGACACGCAAACCCTGCGGTGGTTACTTGCCCGTCAAGGCCCTGCGGCGGATGCCCAAAATGGCAGTCAGCGACCTGCTGGTGATGCCGGTGCGGACTGTTCGACTGGTGGGTCAGCATCGTCGCACCATTTCAGTCGGCGCAGGCGAGACATTAGGCTACGTGCTGCGCCGTCAGCAGTTGGACCACCGATTGCTGGATTTGGCGGAGCAGGCGGGGGCGACTGTCTGGCGCTCTACCCGTGTCCTGGGCCACGAGCGGTTTGGGAACAGTACGCGTATTCAGAGCGATCGAGGTTCGCTGCATGCCCGCTACCTGATCGCAGCTGATGGGGTGCACGGCAGGACGGCGGTAGCAGCAGGTGTGCGTCGACCCTTTCCCCGTTGGCAGCTGGCCTTTGCGCGGGTGGCCGAACTGCGCTGGAAAGGGCAGCCGGCCGACTTCCCCCTCGATCAGATTCAGCTGCTTTGCCAGCCCATCCTAGGCGGCTTCGGCTGGGTCTTCCCGTTGCCCGATGGGGCTAACGTGGGAGTGGCGGGCAGCAGCTTTGATTTGGACCGGGTTCAGCGACAGTTCGCCGCACTGTTGGCACAGCTTGGCGCCACTGTCTCCGGGTTTGACCTGATCTGGAATCACGGATGGTGGCTGCCGGCCGGCGGACTGCCGCGCCGCCTCACAGCCGCTAGGACCTTCTTGGTGGGTGATGCCGCTGGTTTCGTCGACTGTTTCTCTGGAGAAGGGATCTACTATGCAGTGGCGAGCGGTCAGTTGGCAGCACACGCGATCACACACTCCTTCAGTGACCCGGAGCAGGCCGAGCGTCACTACCGGCGCGACTGCGCTGCGCTGTTGCAGCCAACTCTGCGGCGCTCCTTGCTCCTCAGTGGGCTGATCGGGCGAGGGAAGGATCGCTATTTTCGTGCCTTGCACAGGCAGCCGCGTCTGGCAATGCATTTGCTGGACATGATGCGAGAAGAGCAACCGTATCACGGCTGCACGCTGCCGCTGCTGATCGCCCAGATGGCAGCTCATTTCACCGGTATTCACATGCCGGATGACCTGCAGGTACTGGGCGCAAATCAGTGGGACGAACCGGCGCAGCCGCGCACGGACGGCTCTGTCTGAGCTAGATCTGCCCGCCGCGCAGTCCGCGCTTATTGGTAACGGTTGCCCTTAAGTGCGAAGAGTGTTACCATAGGCCTGTACCACTAAACATAGAAGGGAGTTGTTCTGATGCTTGGAACACGGCAGATTACACCGCACATCTCTTGGGTTGGAGTGACAGACCCAGATCTTCGCATATTCGATATCATCATTCCCACGGACTGGGGTACGACTTATAACGCCTACTTAATCAAGGGCGAGAAGACTGCATTGGTGGAGACAGTGAAGGAAGCCTTCTTTGACGAATACCTGGAAAAGGTGAAGTCGCTCACTGACCTGGAGGCTATCGATTACGTTGTGCTCAACCACACCGAGCCGGATCACACTGGAGTGCTGGCCACGCTGTTGCCGCTCCTGCCCAACGCCACCGTTGTCGGGAGCCGTTCGGCCATTCAGTTCGCCAAAGCGATCAGCAATCTGGATTTCCCCACGCAGGTCGTGGGCGAGGGTGATACTATCTCTTTGGGTAACCTCAGCCTGCGTTTCATCTCGGCTCCATTCCTGCACTGGCCCGACTCCATCTTCACCTATGTCCCTGAGGAACAGGTGCTGTTCACTTGCGACGCCTTTGGCGGGCATTACTGCCCAGCGGAGGGCAAGCTGTTTGATGACGAAGTGGAGGACTTCACCCCGGCGCTCAGCGTCTATTTCCAGGCGATCATGGGCCCGTTCAAGAGCTACGTCCTACAAGCAGTGGCGAAGATCAAAGACCTCGAGATCAAGGTGATCGCTCCCAGCCACGGCCCGGTGCTCCGGCATCAGCCGTGGAAGTATGTGCATCTTTACCGTGACTGGGCAGGTCAGAATGGGCAGGTTGCCGGCTCGGTTGCGGTGGGGTTTCTTTCTGCCTACGGGTATACGCGCCTCTTGGCGGAGACGATCGCATACGAACTTAAGTCTTTGGGCGCATCCGTCAACCTGTTTGACCTATCGGTCATCAGTGCGGAACAGGCAGCGTCAGCGTTCCACAACGCGGCCGGCGTATTGGTTGGCACGCCAACGCTCAATCGCGATGCCGTACCTCCGGTGTGGCTTGCGCTTGCTCACCTTTCGGCCATCGTGAACCGCAACAAGCCAGCGTCCGCCTTCGGAGCCTATGGCTGGAGCGGGGAGGCTGTGCCGATGGTGTTGGAACGGTTGCGTTCGCTGGGCATGAAGGTGATGGAACCGGGTCTCAAGGTCAACTTCCGTCCCTCGGAGGCTGATTTGGAGCAGGCGAAGCAGTTCGCCCGCGACTTCCACGAACGTCTTTAGGCAAACAATAGGGCACGACCCATCAGGTCGTGCCCTTGTCTTATGGACCAGCAATCGCTGCCATCGCCAGTTCGTTCAGAACTGCCTCCGCGAACTGCTCTGCCGTGTAGTCGGCCTCGACCAGCTTGCTCCAGGCGGGGCTGATGGCCAGTTGCCAGTGGGTCTCCGCAGATCCGAGCGGCGGGCCGTAGTTGTATGCGGACGCAGGTGCGCGTGATACATTGGCATACACCGCAAAAGACGCCTGATCGAACGGGATACATTCTGCCTGCTCGCCACCTGAAGTGGCAGGCAGGGCTCCTGTCAGATTGGAGAGCAGGTTGCCCAGCTTCGGCGCCAGGAACTGTGCTAGTTCGGCGCCTGCTCTGGTGTGTCTATCGCCCTGATATGGTTCCTGTCGCAGCAAGGAGAGCCCGAGCACGCTGACGTCTGCAGATCCGGTCGCTCCCACACTTGGCACCGGCACCAGTGAGGACTGTATTCCTTTGTCCGCGGCCTTCTGCCAGAGCCAGGCAGCCAGCCGATGGTTCACCGGACCGATGATTGCCGCCTTCTCGCTCAAGTAGAGCGTCAGGCAGTTGGCGTCCATGCCGCTGCCCTTGGTCGCCGCGCCACCAGAGTGCTCCAGGCGCAACCAGGTCTCTGCCAGGGTCACCAGGTCCTCTCTCGCCCAGACTAGGTTGCCGTTCTGATCATAGGGGGAGGGCTTACCAAGGCTGGCTGCCATGTTCTGGAGAAGAGCCTCGCCCGTGGACGTGGGCACGAAGCCCTTCACTTGGCCGTCAGTTGCTCCTTCTGCCAGCCGGATCAGGTCCGACCAGGCCCAGCCGTTTTGCCGAATCTGTTCGACACTCGGCTCTGCTTCCGGCAGGAGGGAGGCGTTGACCATGAACACACGCGGATAGGCGGCAACTGGCAGGGAATAAACCTGGCCATCCGCCGAGAGCAGTTGATTCCAAAGGGCGTCCGACCAGGCTAATCGTTCGTTCTTGTCGACGAAGCGAGCTAGCGGTAACTGCAGTTCTCCCAGGCCGGCAGGCGGGGTGTTCGCGCTGAAGAAGAGATCCGGCGGCGTGCCGGCCGCAAGTGCGCTGTTCATGCGCTCGTTGACGCTGTCTGGCGCGAGGTGGGAAAGCGTCACCTGCACGTTCGGGTGAAGCAGGGAGAACTCGGTTAGTGCCTGTTCCAGCCCTTGCTGCCAGGCCGCGGTATCCGGTAGGTTTGGCCGTTCCACCCAGAAGGTGAGGCTGTAGGTCTCGTCCTCCTGCATTTTGGCGTTGGGGTTAAGCCGGAACTGGTCGCCACGCAGACCTTGCAGTAGTCGCGGAGCAGACAGCGCTACTGCCAACAGCAGACAGAGCGCGACCAGCAGCCAGGTTAGCCTCTTCCGGCCATTCCGCCCATTGTTTCGGCTCATCGTCAACCCTCCTACCTGAGACCTAAGATCGTCAGGACATTCCAGTCAGCCTGACCTGTGGGGCGAAGACCGTAGTACACCTGCAGCGCTCTGATTGCCGCCGCTGTCGCTTCACCGAAGCGCCCGTCCGTGGATCCAGGGTTGAACCCGGCCTCGCGCAGCATCAGCTGCAGGAGCTGCACGTCTTTGCCGGAACGGCCAACTGACAGTTGCTCCCCGATTTTCACCCTGGGGAAAGGTCCGACGATGGACACCTTGGTTCCGATTTTCACCCATGGGTACAGCTGTTCCACGTCCCGATTGTGCATGCGGATGCAGCCATGGCTGGCTGCCGTTCCGATCGAGCCGGGCTTGTTGGTTCCGTGGATGCCGTAGATGCCCCAGGGCACATTCAGACCCATCCAACGGGTGCCGAAGCCTCCGCCCCAGTGCGTGCCCTTCTGAATGACGCGCCACTCCCCGACCGGGGACTTGGTGGCGATGGTTCCCACGGCGCAAGGAAAGACTTTGAAGACGACATCATTGACCAGGACAGTTAGTGTCTTCGTCTCCACGTCAATCACCAGCCGTAACTCCCCCTCGGGAGGGCTCACGCTGCCGGCGTTGAGGCTGCCCTCCGCCATGGACATGGTCAGCGCCTCTTGCTCCTCCAGTCCAAACTTGCCTGTGGCGGGTAGTTGCGCAAACTCCTGAAACTCTTCCACGGCCTGCGCTGTCTCCTGATCAAACACTCCATCTGGTTCCCCATGATAGAAGCCAAGGCTCAGCAGATGCGATTGCAGTTCGGCCACGTCTTCACCAGTAGTCACCGGTTCTGTCAGTTCCAGCAGGCGATCTTGTTCGCCGCACTTGCAGTCGAACGGGGTGTCGATAAACGTGGCACCGGTGGAGACCAAACTCAGGCAGATCAAAATGAGCAGGCAGACCACACCGCTCCTTCGCACAATCCAGTCCCCCTCACCATCTCGATAGTGTTTCGTTGTAAACTATATGACCAAGCCTGGGTAGATATGAACGGCACGTCCCTTCTCCTTCCAGTTCTTGCGCACAAGAAAGCAGGAGCCTGCCATTTGGCAAACTCCTGTATCCGTATCTCCGTTGGCAGTTAGCGATGGGATCGACGGTCGTGCAACTCCGCCAGTTTCCCCGCATTGAATCGATCCACAGTGGAGAGATAGCCCGTGATGCGACGAATGCGGCGGATGTTGTCGCTGCCGCAGCCGGGACAGTCAGCATCGAACACGCCTTGCTGACCGCAGTCGAGGCACTCATCGATCGGAAAGTTGATGGCGGCATAGCCCATGCCAGCCGCAGCCATGCCACGCACAATTGCGTCGGTTGCCTGCCAGTTAGGGCCGGGCGGAGCGTCAAGCTCCACGTAGGAGATGTGGCCGGCATTGCAGAGAGCGTGGAACGGGCCCTCGCGGTTCAGCTTATTTTGGATGGTAGTGGCGTAGCCCACTGGCACATGGAACGAGTTGGTGTAGTACTCTTTATCCGTCACGCCGGCGATGATACCGAATCTTTCGCGGTCGGGCGCCGCCATCTTGCCGGCCAGGCCCTCCCCTGGCGTAGCGAGCAGGGTGAAGTTGAGGTGATGTGTGGCTGTAGCCTGATCACATAGCTCACGCAGGCGCGAGACGATCTCTTGCCCCAGCAGCCAGGTAGCTTCACTCTCCCCGTGATGCGTACCGGTCAGTGCCACTAGTGCTTCGGCCAGACCGATGAAGCCAACGCTCAGGGTGCCGTGCTTGATTGCTGGCTCAATGCGGTCATTCGGCTGCAGTAGTTCGCTATCCAGATAGACTTGCTGGCCCATCAGGAAGGGCATGTCGCTGGCTTTGAGATTGGCCTGGATGCGGTAGCGGTGCAGCAGTTGTTCCACCACCAGCTCCATCGTGCTGGAGAGTAAGCGGAAAAAGCGTTCGCGGTTCCCGCCTGCCTTGAGTGCCAGCCGAGGTAGGTTGATGCTGGTGAATGACAGGTTTCCCCGGCCGACGATCTGCGCCGGGCCGTTGACGTTGGCTGCCACTCGGGTGCGGCATCCCATGTAGGCTACCTCATCGGCATAGCCGGTATTGTACGGAGCGTCCAAGAAGGAGAACGCCGGATTGAGTCGGACAGAGGCGACTTCCAGGGCAAGGCGATAGAGGTCGTAGTTCGGATCCCCGGGAGCAAAGTTGACACCTTGCTTCACCTTGAAAATGATGTTGGGGAAGATAGGGTGCTCCCCTTTACCCAATCCGGCTTTATAGGCCAACAGCAGTTGCTTGGTGACCAGTCTCGCGCCACGGGACGTTCCAGTACCGACATTCAGACTGCTGAACGGCACCTGTGCTCCGGCACGGGAATGCATGGTGTTCAGATTGAAGATCAGCGACTCCATAGCCTGATAGACGCTTTCCTCGTCCGCATTTTCGGCAAATGGGCCGAGATCGTGGTCGAAGTTAGGGAACGACTGCCCGCCGTGCATGTCATTCTGCAGGCCTTGCAGGATAATCGCGGCCAGCGCTGCGGCTGAGCCGATCCGCTTCGGAGGTCGGATGAACCCATGACCTGGGTTGAAACCCTGGGAGAGCAGGCGGTGCAAGTCAGTCTGTACACAGGTCAAGGTCATGCCATACCAAGCGAAGTCGTGGATATGTATGTCCTTCTCGCGGTGCGCCCGGGCGATGTGCGCCGGTAACCCTCTGCGCTCCCACATATAGGCGCTGGCCGCTTCAAAGATCTGCAGACCCTTGGCCGAAGGAGAGTTGCCGACGTTGGCGTTCTCTTTGTGCGTTTCCTGCATAATCCGCTCCATGGTCAGCAGTAGATCTTGCTTCCCTTCCCGATGGGCGGTACGCTGGTTGCGGTAGGTGATGTAGGCTCTGGCCGTCAGGTGGTAGCCTGCCTGCATTAGGGCCTGCTCCGCCGCATCTTGCACTTCCTCCACACTCGGCACCGGTGGTTGCTGGCTCAATTGGGCCAGCTTGACCAGGACTAAGGGGTAGAGCCGTTCTGCCGCTTCGTGGTCGCCTTCGCCTGTGGCAGCCAGAGCCTTCTCCAAGGCTTTGATGATCTTATCTCCATCGAAACTAACCTCTCGTCCATCGCGCTTGGCAATGCTCACATAGTTGACAGTCGTCTGGTTTTGGATCAATTACTTCACCTCGCTAATCAGTTCTGATACAATATCTAGTAGTATGAATGCCAAACCTAGGCAAGATATAGTGTATCAAATTGCTCATTCGTTCCGCAATGGGTTTGCGCCTTTTACAGTTTAGGGGGGTCAAAGATGCTAGTTCGTTTGTCCGGCATCAATGCCGAGAGCGTCACTGATGGCGAGGGGATCAGAGCAGTTGTTTATCTGCAGGGGTGTGTACACGCCTGCCCCGGTTGCCATAATCCGACCAGCCATCCGCTAGATGGAGGTTACTTGGCGGACACAGACGCAGTGCTCGCTGAGCTTTTGGCCAACCCACTAGTGGGTGGTCTGACCATCTCCGGCGGTGAACCGCTGCTGCAGCCGGAAGCGACATTGGCCTTGGCCAGTGGAGCAAAGTTCAGGGGAAAAAGCGTCTGGGTCTATACTGGTTTTCTCCTGGAAGAACTGTTGCAGCGACCCGGGGCCCGGGATATACTGCGAGTGATAGATGCGTTGGTCGACGGGCGCTTTCTAATTGAGCAGCGCGATCTGGCAGTTCCCTACCGGGGTTCCCGTAACCAGCGCATTCTGCGTTCTGCTGATTGGGCTGCGCTGATCGCTGAAACCGAATGCAGTTAGCCACGTATAAGAAGGTACCAGCCGATTCTTGGCAAGCAAGAATCGCCTTATTGAGATCGCAACTCTGTGAGTTGCTGAGGTACCAGCCGATTCTTGGCAAGCAAGAATCGCCTTATTGAGATCGCAACTCTCTGAGCAACTCTCTGAGCAACTCTGTGAGCAACTCAGCGAGCAACTACTTGAGTTACCGTGCATGTTTCTTTAGATGGGGGGGAGAGAACAAATGAGACAACTGCATCGCAGCCGGCGCAACCGGATTCTGCTTGGTCTCTGCGGCGGGATTGGGGAATACCTGAATGTTGACCCGGTGCTGATCCGGATCGTCTGGCTGATTCTGCCTGGCGCAAACATCATCATGTACCTGATTGGTTCACTGATCGTCCCAGACGAGTACTAGGCGGCCAATCCGCATGGTTGCCTCGTTCTAGCGCTTCTCGGTCCGAAATAGGATAGAGCATCAGGGGAGAAGGGCAGAGGAGGGGCAACATGCGGTCACCGATAGCGAGCAACCCCGCATTTCTGGTGCGTCAGTCATCGCTGGCCATGCAGCGAGCGGCGAAGTGTCTGTTTCGACAGGGGCGGGACGCCGAGTTCGCACGAGCGGCCAGGTTGATGGAAGAGATTAACCGGTTCCGCAAGGAACTGGAGCAACGCAAGCACTAGTGCTGATTGCAGGGAGGACTGTCGTAGAGCGCCTGCGAGGATGACACCTACGGGCGCCGTTCACGGCGCCCTCTACAGGGGCAAACTCCTGTCACCCTGGGCGCTCGTAAGGGCGCATGTATGCGACTCGCCTTGTGGCACTATTAGATGAAGAGAAGAGATTACACCTCGATCTGCTGACGAAGCGGCGGCTACTGGCAACACATGCCAGTAGCCGCCTTACTATTCGAGCAGCTATCGCGCTGCCGCACAGAGTTCGAGGTCCTACAGGAAAGACTTGTTCAGCTCGGTCAGGCGCTTCGCATTTCCTACTCTCAGCGGGTAGAGATCCGGCGGGCACCGTTTCGCTCCCCTATTTCCCCACAAAACAGGCGTTCCGCCCTCTCAGTCGGGCACCTTTCCACCGCTCCCTCCGTAGTATGTAGGAGTATTTCCCAAAGGAAAATAGAGGGAGGCAACATGGTGAAGATCAACCGAGTACAGGTGCTGTTGTTGGCGTGCTTATTGGTTGCGCTGTCGGTCTGGCTGGCAGGCTGTGGCGCCAAGGAGCAGGGGGTGGCGAGAATACGCATTGCGGATCAGTTTGGCCTGGGCTACGCACCGTTCACGATTATGCTGGAGGAACAGCTGATCGAAAAGCATCTACCGGGGGTGCAACTGGAGACAGTCAAGCTCGGCAGCGGGGGTGCAGTCAGCGAAGCGATGGTGGCAGGGACGCTGGACATCGGGTTCATGGGCATGCCACCGTTTCTGATCGGCTGGGATAAGGGCGTGCAGTGGAAGATAGCTGGAGCGCTCGATTCGATGCCGCTACTCCTGCTGACCTACCGCGATGACATTCAGGAGATCGGTGACTTCAAGTCAGGTGACAAGATTGCCTTGCCTGGTCCGGGCAGCAATCAGCATATTCTGCTCTCGATGGCCGCGGAACAGGACTTGGGTGATCCGACCGTGCTTGATGACCTGATCGTTGCCCTGCCGCACCCTGATGCGGCGGCCGCGGTCATGGCACACAAGGAGGTTTCCGCGTACTACTCGGCACCTCCATATCAGTTCGAGCTGATCAAGCAAGACCCGAAGTTGCATGTGGTGGCGGAAGGCACCGAGGCCTTCGGCGAGCCCTTCTCCTACATAGTCGCAGTGGCCAGCGAGCAGTTCTACAGTCAGTCCAAGTCCGCCTATGAGGCTTTTGTCGCCGCTCTAGAGGATGCGCTAGCCATACTGCGGGATGAACCGGCTCGGGCTGCAGCCATTTTGGCTAAGGTGGACGGAAAGGTTACGGCTGAGTCCTATCAGGAGTACATCACCTGGTCAGGCGTGCAA
The DNA here is from genome assembly GCA_023436245.1 of Bacillota bacterium. Taxonomy (GTDB): domain Bacteria; phylum Bacillota; class UBA994; order UBA5500; family UBA5500; genus JAEZJZ01. The sequence continues at coordinate 30,555 of JAEZJZ010000102.1, forward strand.
TGGGAGATCACGCCCCGGGGGATGATGCGTTATGCCACCTTCATGCACCAAGCGGGTTACATCAGCAAGGTTCCAGCTTCCGTTTCGGATGTCACCTTCGCGAACTTACATCACCTGGTGAAACCATGAGACGGGCGCCAAAGCTAGAGGTACTCGACCTGACGGTTCACTATCACCAGGCGGGGCAGGGTGAGCACCTGGCGGTAGCAAACGTCTCGTTCGACCTCTTTCCAGGGGAGAAGCTGATTCTGCTCGGTCCCTCCGGCTGTGGCAAATCGACTATTCTCAAAACAATTGCCGGATTCATCCCGGCCCGTTCCGGGGAAGTCCGACTGGAAGGCCTGGTGGTCAGCCGCCCGGCACCGAATAGAGTGGTCGTCTTTCAGGAGTTTGATCAACTGCTGCCTTGGAAGACTGTGCTCGGCAACGTGGAGTTTGCTCTGCGCGTCACGCGGACCGCAACTGGTCAAAGCGAAGTTCGCGAGCGGGCTCAGAGCTACATTGACATGGTCGGCCTGGGCAAGTTCGGCGACTTCTACCCGCACACGCTCTCTGGCGGAATGAAGCAGCGGGTGGCGATTGCCCGTGCCCTAGCGCTGGAGCCCGACATCCTGCTCATGGATGAGCCGTTTGGCAGCCTGGATTCACAGACCAGGTTGATCATGCAGCAAGAGCTGATTCGCCTCTGGGAGAAAACGAACAACAGCATTGTCTTCGTCACGCACAGCATCGAGGAAGCTGTCACCCTGGGCGATCGCATCGTGGTGTTGACGCCGGGGCCCGCAAGGGTGAAGCAGATTATTCGGAATGCTGCCAATTGCAGTCTGATAGAACAACCAGCATTCCAGGCCACGTGTCGGGAAATTCGCTCTCTGCTGCACGTTGTGGCGCAGTAGAAGGAGAGGTAAGAAATGCGAAGGATACGACTGCTGATTCTCCTCCTGCTGATCTGGGAAGCTGGGGTTCGTCTTGCGGGAACCCCGGCAATAGTCCTGCCTGCGCCATCACGAGTGTTGCTCGAGTTCTGGCGTCTGCTTGCATCTGGGACGCTTTGGCCTTTCGTTTGGAACACCCTCTGCGTGCTGTTTCTGGGGCTCTGGTTCGGTTTGGTTGCTGCGTTCTTGCTCACCGCATTGGCCATCCTCACTCCGATCGGCCGCGACCTGCAAGGGTTACTCACGTCCATGTTCAACCCGCTGCCGGCGGTAGCTCTACTGCCGCTGGCTCTGCTCTGGTTTGGACTCGGGCAGCGGTCGTTGTTGTTTGTGATCGTCCATTCCGTTGTCTGGTCACTTTCGCTGAACACCTACACCGGCTTCAGCACAGTACCAGAAACCATGTTGCGGGTTGGACGCAACCTGGGCCTTTCTGGGCTAGCCATGGTGCGTGAGATCTACATTCCGGCTGCTTTGCCGCATATCATTGCCGGGTTACAGTTGGCTTGGGCGTACGCCTGGCGAACCATCATCGCTGCGGAGCTGGTCTTTGGCGTGACCGGCAGCAAAGGTGGATTGGGCTGGTTCATCTACAAGATGCGCTACAGTCTGGATACTCCCGCCGTCTTTGCGGGGCTGCTGGCGATCATTCTGCTGGGCCTGGCGGTAGATGTGCTGTTCCGCCGCCTGCAGGCTGCTACCGTGCAAAAGTGGGGAATGTCCATCTAGCCCGTGCGGATTACAGAAAACAGACAGCCGGCCCTGACCAAACCTCAGGGCTGGCTGTCTTTGCTCTTGCTGCCGGGAGATCAGTGCACTGGACTCTTCTGCCTGTTCACCCGAGGACTGGTGCTCCTCTGCTTGGGCGCGGAACGGCCTTGCGACTTCTTTCCGCCTCCGCCTTTGATCTGCGGCGCCTTGATGCAGGTGAAGGCCAACACCCCGGCCAAGGCCATGGCGACGGCGGAGGCGATGAACAGGGGCAGTTTGCTGTTGGCCACGAACAGCCCGAAAATGGGCGGCCCAAAAGCTGCGCCGAAGAACCGAACAGTGCCATAGAGGCAGGTGATCATGCCACGCTCCTCCTGGTCAGCCGCACCGGTAATCAGCAGGTTAATCGCCGGCAAGGCGAGGCCGGTCCCGATGCCTTGCAGTGTGATCGCGCCGATCAATAGATAGACGCCAGTGGTGAAAGCTGGGGCCAGCAGTGCCCCGCCGATCAGCAGCATGCCGCCCATGGAGGCCCATTTGCATACCTTTCCCGCCTGCTTCTGCAGCCAGCTGCCGCTCAGATAGGCGGTGATAGCCATGGCGAGCACTGGGATGGCGATGACAAACCCCTTCGCCAAGCCCTTGATCGCGTGGCGCTCTTCCAGCACGTCAGAGAAGTAGCTCAGCACGCCGAACAACATGAACAGGGCAAGCAGGCCAGCGAAGAAGGCAGCAGCCAGAGAAACGGCGTTCTTCTTCAGCACCTTCCAAACTGCCGCCAGGTACTGGCCGATCTTTTGCTGCTCACGGGACTGCTCCGGCTCCTTGACCACCAGCCAGACGCCAATGGCCACCGGCACGGCCAGCAGCGGATAGATGAAGAACGGTGCGAACCAGATGACGAGCGCTGCCAGCGAACCGATAATCGGGCTGACCACTTTGCCCAACCCGTTGGCCGACTCGAGCAAGCCGAGCGCTTTGGCTCGTTCCGCTGTTTGAAAGATGTCGCCGGTGAGGGCCATGGCCAGCTGATAAGTGCCACCGCCACCGATGCCTTGTAGCACCCGGGCCGCCAGAATCCAGTTGAATGGATTCTCGACCAGCAAACTAGCGACGCCGGCCAGCAGGCCGCCGATGCCGAAGACGATCAAGGCCGGCACGATGATGATCTTGCGCCCGAAGCGATCAGATAGGAATCCGGCAACCGGGATGGTCAGTCCTGCTGGCACAGAGAAAGCAGTGATGATCAGGCCGACCTGAAATGGCGAGAGCCTCATGGCTGACTGCATCAGAGGTAGGGCGGGGATGAGCATACTGTTGCTCAGAACCATCACGAAAGGCACGCCGCAGAGGACAGCAAAAGGCACCCTAGTGCTAGCTTTCACGATATCTCTCCTCCTGTTTCCGCCGAGAAGAATCGACTGAGCTTAGGGTTGCCCTTGTCTGGAAGCGATATGCCGCTCTGTAGTGGGCCATGTTCTCTGGGGCTGGCCTAATTCGGTTGTTGTACAGGTCGAGTGCTGCGTTGGCGCATGCTGAGCAGAATCAGCCAGGCGCTTGCCTGCAGCATGGCTGCCAGCAAGAAACCGCTGTGGAAGCTGCCAGTCAGGTCGACGATCACGCCTGTGATCGTGGGCGCCAGCACCATGCTGATTGTGCCAGCGAAGTTGAGTAGGGCAAAAGCCTGGCCGTATGAGCTCGGTTCGGTCTGTTCCGAAACGAGTGCGATCAACAGCGGGTCGATCACCAGCTTGCCGGTGAAGCCATAGAGCAAGAGCGCCAGATAGAGGCCGATCTCGCTTGGGGAAAGCACCACCAACACGAGAGCGACTGCGGCCACCGGCACCAGCCGGATCATCAGTTGCTGCCTCTGCCCGGATCGATCGGCCAAAACTCCCACCAAGATTGCGCCGGGAACCGTGGCCAGCGGCATCAGTGTGCTCACTGCACCGGCAAAGCCACCCTCGATGCCACGAGACATCTGGAGGTAATAGGGCAGCCACGTGATGATCACGTAGAAACCATACATGGTGAGGGCGCCCACCAAGAAAAGCTTGATCAGTGTCCCGTTCGGGCGAAAGCGAGCGCTCGGGATGGTCGCACCCGTTTTGACCTGTGGCGAAGACTTGATCGCTCTTGCCAGCACCAGCGTGAGCACGACCGTCAGCACGCCAAAGGTGATGAATGGTACGCGCCAGGAGAGCCCGAAGCGAAAGACCATCAGGCTAGCAGCCAGTGTGCCTAGGCCGATGCCAATCGCGCTGCCGCTCATCGTCACGGCACTGGCTACTGTACGTCGGTTTGGCGGCACCGATTCGGTGGAGATGGCGTATTGCGTGGAGAAATAGGTGCCTTGGCTGAAACCGGTGAGCATACGTGCCCCCAAGAGAAATGGGTAGCTTTGGGAAATTCCAGAGAGCAGGGCGCCAATGGCGTGGATCAGAAATCCCGGGACGAGCACTTGTTTACGTCCAATGCGATCAGCCAGGAGCCCGGCCGGCACCTGCACGGCAGAATATAGCAGGAAGAAAAGCGATGAAAGCAGGCCGAGTTCAGCCTTGCTCAAGTGCCAGTTGCTCTCTAGCACCGACATCAATGGGGTGAGCACCGTGCGATTGGCATACATTAACATCCAGCCGAGGAAGAATAGCAGAGTGAGTGATTTCCAGTAATTGTTGCTGCGCTGCATGGACTGGGCCTCCTTCGATGTCTTGATCCTATCTGTGCGGCCCCGCGCTGGCGGAATGGTGGGGCAAGCGGCTCTACGGTTATCGCTATTGGTTGGAGTGATGATATGGTAACATGGTAGACAGCGAACTGTTCTGCAAAGGGAGGGCTTAGATCTTGGATCCGATTGCATTCACTATCGGAGGAATCAGCATCCGCTGGTATGGGGTACTCATCTCGGCGGCCATGTTCATTGGACTGCTGCTGGCGCTCCGCGAAATTCGGAGGCAAGGTGAGAACGAGGACCTGTTCATCACCCTGTTCCTCTACGCTATTCCGGCAGCGCTGATTGGAGCCCGATTATACTATGTCGCGTTTTCGGGCATGTTGGATTGGTACTTGGCCAATCCAGCAGAGATTCTGGCCATCCGGCATGGAGGCTTGGCCATCCATGGGGGTCTGATCGGCGGCTTCCTGGTCGGCTATCTCTACACCCGGAAGCATCGCGTCGACTTCCTGCGCTGGGCTGATATCGTTGCTCCCAGCATCATTCTCGGACAGGCAATTGGCCGCTGGGGCAACTTCTTTAATCAGGAGGCTTACGGGCGCGAGACCAATCTGCCTTGGGCAATGTACATCGACGGTGCGTATCGGCACCCGACGTTTCTCTATGAATCAATCTGGAATCTTGGCGTGTTCGCCTACTTGCTGTTCATGCGTCGGCGTCAGCGTTTCGAGGGCGAAATGGTGCTTTGGTACTTGGCCCTCTACTCCAGTGGTCGATTCTGGATTGAGGGGCTGCGTACTGATAGCCTGATGCTCGGGCCAATCCGGATAGCGCAACTTGTCAGTCTGCTTGGCGTGGTGGTGCCAGCCTATCTGATCTGGCGCGGCCGCAAACGCGCAGAGCACGCATCATGAAGCAGGTGCGAGCACTGGCGGAGAGCGCTACAAGGCGCCATCCGGCTTTCTCTCTTCGCGAATCTCTAGAATGGCCTCCCGCCGGGAGGCCATTCTTCTTATCTGATGTCTCGCATCCTCAGCCAGCGAATCAGCGGTACTCCCAGGGCCAGCACTACCACTCCTTCGCTCACGGACAGCGCCAGCACCTCTAGCCAGTAGGGAACCCCCAGAATGGGAGCCAGGTAGATGCTGATCAGCAGGCCGTTGAGCAGAATCGGCCAGAGATAGGCGAGCCACGAGTGGCGCGTGCGGTAAGTCAGGTAGGCGGCGAGCAGTGTCACCAGACTGCCGCCAAAGATGTCGACCGGCCCTAACCCCCCAATGATGTTGGCTAGCATTACCCCCACATAGAGGCCTCCCACAGCCTCCGGGAAGAGAATCGGCAACACAGTCAGGGCTTCGCTGGCGCGAAACTGGATGAGGGTGTTGAAGCTCAACGGTGCAAAGATGAAAGTGACGAGGATATAGAGAGCCGCGATGATGGCGCCGCGGACGAGCCTGCGAACCACGAGACCGCCTCCTTCTGCATGTTCAATCAACCACCTTAGTGTAATGCAAGCATCATTAGGCGCGCAAGCAAGATAGTGGGGGCCACCTGCACCCTTTGGCAGGTGGCCTTCATATTATGCATCAAGCCGGAACGAAAAGACCGGCGAGTAACACATCAGTCGGGTGTCTCATATCATGGTTTGATGGAACTGCCGGCACCCATGCCGTGCAGGCAAAAAGGAGGGAAACGAGAGATGTGGAACAGCAACAGGATCTCGGGGAGCTTGCGTGAGATTATCACACGGGCAACCTGCGCCAAAGGTCAGAAACGGTTTCGGCAGGTGCAGACAGTAGCCACTAGTCAACCGGTGGAAAGCGTACTCGGTTATCGAGTCAGCGGCCACTCCTATACGGCCTGTCCCAAGGCAAACTCAGTGGAAGTCAAGGGACACTATGACCTGCACATCTGGTATGCGTATGCTGATGGCACGCAGACCGCTGTGGAGAAGAAGATGGTCAGCTACATAGAGTATCTGCCTGTGGTTGATCTGGAAGGCGAACGCCTCGGAGTCGAGGAAGTTGTCGCCGCTTCAGTCACCCGTGAGCCGGAGATCACCAGCGTCCATATACGTCGTGGCGCAGTTCAGGTGGATGTTGAGCTGGAGTTTTATGCTGAGATCATCGGCGAAACGAAGTTGTGGGTGAAGGTCTATGAGCCGCCCTTCGCTGATGACAAGAAATCGAAGGACCAGCTTGACCTGGACGGCGATGATGAGATCTTCGACGAGGATGAACTCGACGAGGAAGAATTCGATGACTTCGACGATGAGGACGACGAAGAGATCGAGCCGTAAGGATCGCAGATCGCGATCGGGTACTCAGAGGGGCTCCAGAGTGATTGCTCTGGAGCCCCTCTGACTTCTATTGAAGCGGAGCCCAACTCTCACCGCTCTGCTTGAGGATTCATATCCTGTAAGAGGAATGCTCGCTGCATTGGAGGTGGCACCAGAGTGATCAGAATCGAGTTGCACGCCAACGCGGAACCGGGGTTGGTGTTGCTGCCCAGTCGATTAGTCGGCGATCGATCGGGAAAGAGATTCGCCGGCATTCTGTCCTATGGGCAGAGACAGGTGTCCGCAGTTTTCGGTCAGAGTGCCCGTGATGGGCGCCCGGTTCCGCTGGAACTAGGGGCAGACCTGCTGGAGGCCTTAGGACTGCATCGCGGAGTCAGACTGTTCGCCACGTGGGATAAGGAAACGAGTCGCCTGCGACTTGGTCCAGTGGTGTCCGTATACGTCTGGCGGACATCTTCTCCAGGCTCATCTCGCTTCCTCGGTCCAGTGACCGATCTGACGCGCACTTTCATCCGTTTGGCCCGCCGTAGGGGCGCGGTTGCCTACGCCTTTTCCGCCAGAGATGTCGATTGGGAGCATGGCACGGTGTCCGGATTCGTCCCGTCTGGACGCACCTGGCGACGTCGCACCTTCCCGTTGCCGGACGTTGTCTATGACCGGCTGCAAAGTCGACGACTGGAACGCTCGCGCCGTTATCGCACCTGCCGCGAGAGGCTGCAGGCACAACCGGGGTTGCACTACTTCAACCCGAGCTTCTTGGACAAATGGGATGTACATCAGGCGCTGCAGAACGACGAGCGAGCACGCAGATACCTGCCCCGGACTGAGAAGCTGACGTCCATCGGTCAGGTGGGGCGCTGGCTGCGCGCTTACCCCACCGTCTACATCAAGCCAACCCGTGGTTCCCTGGGACTGGGCGTGACCAAGGTCACCCGCACTGCCCATGGCTATCGCTACCAGAGGGTGAAAGAAAAGGGGCGCAGCATCGGCCTGGTGGGCAGCTTACCCAAGTTGGAGAAGCGGCTACAGGCAGTACTCCCTAATCGGAGAGTGATCATTCAGCAAGGACTGCACTTGGCCAGATACGGGGGTAGGCCGTATGACATCAGGGTGATGGTGCAGAAGACACCGAGGGGTCGCTGGGCCTGTACCAACATGATTGCGCGAGTGGCCTCTTCGGCCGGCAGCGCTGTCTCCAACGTCGCCACCGGAGGTGACATGGTGGGCGCGCGCAAAGCAATTCGCGGTTCACTGGGCATCAATGGGCGCCGGGCAACCCGCCGGGTCGGCCGGGCTGCCAGGCTGATCGCCAAGGCGCTGGAGGAACAGCTCGGAATGGAATTCGGAGAATTCGGTGTCGACATGGCTCTCGACCGCCGGGGACGCCTCTGGCTGATCGAGGTAAATGCCAAGCCAGGCAGAGAGAATGACGATTTGCCCGGGATTCCCCCATCCATTCGGCGTGTGGTCCGTTATGCCATCTCCAGGGCCGGGTTCAGATAGGGGAGAGGAAGTGAGCATATGGCACGCGGTCTGCTGATCGTGCAGACAGAACGCATGGTGGAACTATTGACGGCGATGCTGCCGGACTTGGTGATCAGCACCTCACAGCCCGCTGGTTACTGGCGATTCGTCATTCGTTTGGCAAACGTGGGTGACGATGATGCGGCTGAGTTGGTGCTGAACCGGACCAGCGCATTGATCAGTAGCAGCTCGTTGACCAACGCTAGGCAGCATTGGTCAGCCAGTCGCGTCCGCCATCTGAGCGAGGGAAAGACAGTTCGCTTCTATCGTCGCTACCGGGTGCACCTGTTTGACATGGAACCCATTCACATGCAGCGGGCGGAAATCGGTCGCAGGCGCGCCCATACCATACGCTGGACCGCCAGCAAGGAAACGCGGGAGGTTGCGCAGTTGGCGCTACAGGCGCTTTATGCCGCCGGATTGGACGTGGGAGCAGTGGAGGTGGGCTTGAGCAGCAGAGGCAATCTTTACTGCCTTGGTGTGACTCCCTGTCCGGTGCTCGGCAAGAGACTGTCCGCTGTCTATGCCAAGCAGATCGATGTCTGGGTGAAGCGCCAGGAGGCGCGCTTCACGGCCGCCTGGGTAGCTGGACTGCGCGGGGGTAGTTGCCCCAGATTCCTGATGGGAGCAGATCCTGAGTTCATGCTGCGAGACTCACATACCAGGCGAATGGCCTTTGCGTCCGATTTCTTTCCGATCCAGGGCTTGGTTGGCTGCGATGCCAGGCGGGTGCATTCCGGTCGGACCGGCAATCCCCTGGCGGAGGTGCGGCCGAAGCCCTCGCAATCTCCCTTGGAATTGGCGGAGAACGTGCGCCTGGCGCTGTTGCGGGCAGCCCAGTTGGCGCCCTACCGTAACGTGCAGTGGCGAGCCGGCACCTTGCCGTTTCGTCAGTTGCCGGTGGGCGGTCACATTCACTTCGGCATGCCCCCCGAAGGCCCCATGCTGCGCGCACTGGATAACTACCTGGCGGTGCTATTTCTGATGGTGGAAAACCCAGCGGCAGCGCGCGCACGTCGGCGCCGCTATGGGTGGCTGGGTGACTTTCGGCATAAGTTGCACGGCGGTTTTGAGTACCGGGTGACGCCCAGTTGGTTGGTCAGCCCGGTTTACACCAAAGCGGCTCTCTGCCTGGCCAAAGTGATCGGTTGTGAGTGGCCGAGATTGCGGCATGACTATTTCCTTGACCCCGATGCCCAACGTGCCTTCCGGCAGGCCGACCAGGAATTCTTCCGGCCGGGATTGCTCAGGTTGATCTCTGACTTGCGGGGCGTTCCTGCATTCGCCGAATACAGCGAGGAGATTGATCCCCTGCTGGAACAAGCGCTTGCTGGGCAGCACTGGAAGACAGGTGGAGATTTGCGGCGCACCTGGCATCTGCCAGTGTCTCGCCGCGTCAGGCGGTGATCACTCACCAGGAGGTGGCCAGGGCCATATGATGTACTGTCACTTAGTCCCGACATAGCATCGGCCACCCGTCACCTTGGCGGCATTATCAGTGTTTCTCATCAGTCCCGGCCGCAGATGAGGCCGGGCCTCACGAAGGAGAGTGATCAGAATGGCAAAACCCTTAGGTTTGGTGGGCGTACTATCAACGCGTCGTGCGGGTGCACATCCATTTCCGGAAGGCGGCTATTTCCGGCAGTTGATGCGGGCTGGCCGCCGCCTGGGCATACGGGTGATTGCATTCAGCCCCTTGGACATCAATTGGGCCAACGGTACCGTCCTTGGCTTCACACATAATGGCTCCAGTTGGCAGGCCGGGAGATACCCTGTGCCCAGAATCGTCTATGATCGCATCTTCGCCAGCCGTGGTCATTGGCAACGTTACTGGAGCAATGCCAGACGGATGCGGCGGACTTACCGGGTGCGGTTCATGGGCCGCGGATTGCATGGCAAGTGGCAGTTCTATCGCATAGCCCGTAGAGTTCCGGAACTGAAGCCACACATTCCCGAAACACATGTGATCACCGGAACCGGTACCGTGCTGGCCATGCTCAGCCGCCACCGGACAGTCTATCTCAAGCCCGTCTTCGGCAGTGGTGGGCAAGGCATCATCCGCGTTACCCGCCGCGGCGGCATGTATGTCGTGCGGTCCAGTGGCGGAGGGCGGCGTACCCTCAGTGCCGGTGAGTTGCCGTCCGTTCTGGCTGGCACCAGGCGCCGCTATGTTGTGCAGCAGGGATTGGATTTGGCCTACGTGCATGGCAGCCCCTATGACGTGCGCAGCATCGTGCAGAAGAACGGTGAAGGCGAGTGGCAAGTGACCGGCAAAGCGGCACGCATCGGACGTCGCCACAGCATCACCTCCAACCTGCATACTGGAGGCCATGCTCGGACGGTGAAGGCGGTACTGGAATCCTACTTTCCCGACCGGGCCGCTGAGATAGAGCAGGAAATCGAGAGCCTGGCTATACGAGTGGCACAGGTGATGGAGCGCAGAGCCGGTCCGCTCTGCGACCTCGGTCTCGACATGGGTATTGATCGGCAGGGCAAGGTGTGGCTGATTGAGGTCAATTCCAAGCCCGGTCGGAAGGTGTTCCGTCTGACGCGAGACCGGGAAGCACGACGGATGTCGATAGAAACACCCATGGCGTACGCCCGCTACCTGATTGAGCGGCGTAACAAAGGGAGGAAGAGCGAGTGAACGATTGTGGTGTGGCGGTAATCCGTCAAAACGCAGCGACCGAGGGACGCTGTTCCTTGCCGGCCAACTTGCTGCAGCGGGTAGGCTGGCAGGCCGGGGAGACAGTGACTCTGCGTTTTGGTCGGGCAGGAGTTCGGGCCAGATTGCAGGCAGCCAACGGGGAGCATTGGACCATCTCAGCAGGGTTGCTGCATCATCTGGCGCTTCCGGCCAGGCGGATGAACTTTCAGTTGGATACGGCGGAGCGTTCCATTCGATTCGGCCCGCTGATCGGAATCATGACAACCTGGGCCCCGACTTCCTATTTTCGGGCAGTGATGGCGGCGGCGGCCAGGTCGGGAATGGTGGCCGTGGTCTTTCGGCCCGTCGACATGGTGGGCAGACGCTCCCGCATTCAGGCCTGGGCGTTATCCTCCGGGGGAATGCGCCGCGTGTCTGTGCCTTGGCCTGATGTAGTTTACAACCGTATCCCGAATCGTGGCGGTGAACTGCAGGCTGCAACTCATCAGTGCAAGCGGCTGCTTGCCCGGCGACGGGTGCCGATCTTCAACCGTACCTTCTTCTATAAATGGCGCATCTACCGTCTCCTGCGCAAGGATGAGGTCGGCAACTCCCATCTTCCGGAGAGTCATCCTCTGACGAACATCAACCAGGTGGCTCGTATGCTGCACCGCTATCCCATGGTCTACTTGAAGCCAAACGGCGGCAGCAAGGGCATGGGCATTGTCAAGGTGAATCGCTTGGGCGGTGGGCGTTTCTCAGTCTCTTATCGTCGGGGCAGCCACAACCTGCAGATGGTGGCGGCGAGTTGGGCCGAGGCACAGCAGATGGTGCGGCGCGGCATGTTTGCCAGAACCTATGTCATTCAGGAAGGCCTGCCCTTGGCTCGTTATCGCGGACGACCGTTCGATATCCGGGTGACGCTCTACAAGGACGGTAACGGCAAGTGGGTTCCCAGCGGCCCAGCCGCCAAAATCGCCGGCCGCGGCAGTATCACCACTCACGTGCATAATGGTGGACACATCGTTCCGCTCAGTCGGGCGCTCCGGTATGCCTTTGGTAACAAAGCCGATGAGGTGCGCGACAAGATTCGGGATGCTTCGGTCTCCATGGCCGAGGCAGTGGAACGAGTGACCCGTTTGGAACTGGGAGAGCTGGGAGTGGATATCGGGGTGACCGCCGGCGGCCGGGTGGCGATGTTCGAAGCGAATAGCAAGCCGGGGCGGGCCATTTTCTCTCCCGGATTCGCGCGCGGGGATCGCCGCCGATCCCTGTTCTATCTCTGTAGCTATGCTGCCCGACTGGCAGGCTTTAACCGGAAGGATGGGTGACATGAATCTAGCGGCAAGCAAACGAAGTGAATCCAGGGCCGGTCCGGTGGTGGGCATTCTCACCGCCGGATCTGGTCACGGCAAAGTTCCGGGGAACCGACAGATGTTTCGCTACGTCCTGCAGGCCTGCCGCCGGGCAGGCCTGATCGCCTACGTCTTCACGCCCGGTCAGTTGCATTGGGCTCAGGGTACGGCCAATGGCTGGCGGCTGCAAGGCAGACAGTTCGTACCCGGTCGTTTTCCTTTGCCAGACGTCGTTTACAACCGAGTTCCCAACCGCAAACTGGAGAACAGCGTCGCCGTCGTCGCCCAGAAGCGTCAGTTGCGTAAGCATCGCGTTCCTTTTTTCAATCCGCGCTATTTCAACAAGCTTGACCTGCACCGCATGCTCTCCCGCCAACCCCAGGCTGCGCCCTTTATGCCCTGGACCGGACTACTGCGCAGCTTGGCCGACGTTGACCGCGCCCTCGAGCGCTTCGGCAGCGTCTACCTCAAACGCAGGACGGGATTTGCGGGTCACGGGATTCTGCGCGTTAGCCATGTTCGTGGCGAGTACCAGGTGCGCTATCGCACCAACAACATCAACCGGCAGCAGAGATTCAGCAGCCTGGGGCAGTTACATGAGCGGTTGCGGCAGGCAATCGGCGGCGACTCATATGTCATCCAACAGGCGATCCGGCTGGCCAGGTATCGTGGGCGCATCTTCGACATTCGCTTGCTCGCCCAGCGCAATCATGAGGGCAAGTGGCAGGTGAGCGGCATGGGTGTGCGTGTGGCCAGTATCGGAGGGATAACCACTCACGTGCCGAACGGAGGCTACATAGCCAGCGTCTCTGCCGTGCTTCCGGCCGTCTTCGGAGACCGAGCGGCTGACGTGGAACAGAGAGTGAGGGGACTCGCGCTGACCATTGCACCGCTCTTGGAGAAGGGCAGCAAGGCCAGGTTCGGAGAGATGTCGATGGACGTAGGAGTCACGCCTGAGGGTCGGCCCTTCTTCTTCGAAGCCAACGCCAAACCGATGAAGTTTGACGAAGAGGGTATCCGGCACACCGGGCTGGCTACATTGGTCGGTTACCTGAAGTACTTGGCCTCAGCTGAAGGAGTGAAAGCGCGTGCCAGAGATTAGGCAGATTCCGCCTACCGAGTGGAGGAAGGTGCGACCGCTGGCGGTGGAACTGGTGCGGGGACACCGAGATGGGCATATCACCCGCAAGGCTTTTGCCCACGTACAGCAACTGCGCGGTCGTAGCCTTGAGAATCCTGGAAACGTTGTCTGGTCCGCTTGGGACAAACGCAAGTTGGTGGGGATCATGATCTTTGAGCGGTATGGCAACCGCACCTCAATGGTGGTTGTGCACCGCGATTACCGTGGTCAGGGGATCAGCCGCGATATGATGCTGCAGGCTGTACGTCAGATGGGACGATTCTACGCGGAGATTGCCAGTGACAACCTCTCCAGCCTGCGCAGCGTATTTTGGGCTGGCATGGTGGCTTACGACGTTTTTGTGCGGCGGGGTAAGGTCACGCTGCGGGTGCGCAATGGTTTTGATCCAGCCAAGATGCCAGTGGACAGCAGGGGGTAACCCCTGCTGTCTGCCTGATCAGACATATTCATCTGCCCCTGACAATAAGAATGAAGCGATAGGTGACTGCAAGGGAGGGGTGGGACGAGTGTCTGACTCCCTAGGAGTCTGGCGTTCAAACGAGGTTGTGAAGGCATACGGCCTGCCGGAACAGAGCATGGATCTTGTCGAAAGCGGCTGTGTTCAGACTCCTTTTGGCCTGGCAAGACCTTTTCCGTATCAAGGGAATCCTGAGTTACTGCAGAGCCTGGGGCCGCTGCTGGCAGGTTTGGGAGGGAAGCTGGGCAGGCTTTCGCTCAGCCGCATCCTGATCACCGTTTCCGGTCAGTATCTGCTGACGGATAACGGTCAGGCGCTTCTGGTGTCCACCTGGGAGAGTGGACCCGTCTGTGACACCCACAACACCTTTGAGCTGTTCACGATCCTAGCCGGGGTTGCACACTGGCATCAGCTGACCATTCAGCCTGGGCGACGGGTGCTGGATGACTGGCAGCAGCGTTATGCCGGGATGCTTGCCGAATCGCTGCAATTGACCAGGCATCCGGATCTGAACAAGCGTGCTCTCCATTACTGGGAGGAACTGATGGACACCTGGCGCAACTGCATCCGGGAAGGCCTGGCCGTGGTCTCCCAAGTCGAGGGGTGTGAGCTTTCTTCGTGTCTGTCGCTTGGGGTAGAGAACTTCAGTGATTTCATCTACCTGGCTGACTTGCACCGCGCTCATTACAATCGGGTGGATCGCTGTCGGGTAGGCTTGCCGACAGAGGACCTGACTGCGCTGCTCAAGGCATGCGAAGGAGACCTGCGGGTGATGGAGAGCATGCTGCTTTCCTACACCAAAGTGCGCAATCTCTCTTTGGCCGAACAGAGGCTGATCCTGGCCGAGCTCTGGTTTCCCGATGAGGTTTCACTGGAGGAGCTGCAGGCCCCCAATCTGAACATTCTCGCTCTCCGCCGTATGCAGGGTGCATTGGAGCGCAGAATGGCTCTGATCTCCGACCTCGAGGATGTGCTCTGCCTGTCGGCCGTTGACCAAGAACAGGCTGAGCATGGAGGGGAACCGGCCGATGACCAGGATGATGACGAGGAGGTGCTGACAGTGGCGCAAAAAGGAACGAAGAGCGGGTCGCGTAAAGTAGTGGAGGTGGCGGAGGTCAGACAGCCGTTCGTAAGCCAGGAGGTGGCAGAAGCCGGACAGATTGGTGCCGGATCAAGCTTGCTGCAGGCCGAACTGGAAACGGCGATCGAGGAACAATCGGAGGCAATCATTCAGGCAGTGGAGGAGGTAGAGCCGATGGAAGAAGAGAAGCTGCCGGTCGAGCAGGAGGATGTTGCTGTTGCGACGGAACTAGCGGAAGCCGAGGAAACGGCAACCAAACCGGCGAAGAGGGTGATGGTCTGGAAGCCCTTCCCGCGTCCGCTGAATGCACCGCCGGAACCCCCAGTCTTGGAGCAGCCGGCCGAGCAGGTTCAGCCAGAAGAAGAGTCGGAGGAAGAGCCGGCTCCCCCGGTAGATCAGGAACCGTAAGCCAACTGGACCGAGGTGACTCGGTCCTTTTCATTGCCTGATCACAGGTGGCAGCCTTTGAGGCGGCTGAATAGTCGTCAGAAGACATCATTCTTGATCTGCGAAATCGTTCGCTCTGGTTTTGTCGAGGAATCTTGGGGAAACTATGGATGGTGCTACGCCGCAACCACACAACTGAAAGGATGATGGTCATGGCTGGACGCGGTTTCATGTCCGACGAGCTCAAGTATCAGTTGGCCGAGGAACTGGGCTTCGCTGATACCGTCCGTCAACAAGGGTGGGGTGCAATCACCACCCGCGATGCTGGAAACCTGGTCAAGTTGGCTATCGCAAAAGCTGAACAGATGATGCAGGAGCGGCCGTAGCGACCGGGGGCGTGGGTAACCACGCCCCGTTTTTTGCTGTGCGGCAGGAACAGCGGACCTGACAGCGAAAGTTTGCGTGAGGTGAATTTCGATGAAAGTGATTAGGTATCCGGAGATTGTTCAGGCCGTCAGTCAGGCGTGCCGTGAGATCCATTTTCACCTGCCAGAGGACGTCCTGGCGGCACTCGAGCGGGCGCGGCAGCAAGAGGAGTCGTCGGAAGGGAAGCAGGTTTTGCAGGACATCCTGGAGAATGCTGCCCTGGCTCGGCGGGGCGAGACGGCACTCTGCCAGGATACAGGCATGGTAGTTGTGTTCGCGGAGTTGGGGCAGGATGTGCATCTCGTGGGCGGGCTGCTGCACGATGCGATCAACGCAGGCGTACGTCAGGCATACCAGGAGCAGCCCTTCCGGCATTCGGTGGTACAGGATCCGATCCGGCGTAAGAACACAGGGGACAACACGCCGGCGGTGCTGCACATTTCGCTCGTACCGGGGTCGGATTTGCGGCTTGGGATTATGGCTAAGGGTTTCGGCAGCGAGAACATGAGCCAAGTGCAGATGCTGACGCCGGCTGCTGGTTGGACGGGGGTGAGGCAAGCAGTGATCTCGGCCGTGCGTCAAGCCGGGCCCAACCCTTGTCCGCCGATCGTGGTCGGGGTAGGGATCGGGGGCACATTGGATCAGGTGACCATGCTGGCTAAGGCGGCGCTGCTGCGACCTCTGGGCAGCGAGCATGCAGATGAGTTCTATCGGGAGAAAGAGGCGGAGTTGCTCAAGGCGATCAACCGGCTCGGCATCGGCCCGGGAGGGCTGGGCGGACAAAATACCTGTCTGGGCGTGCACATTCAGGTGGCCCCTACCCATATCGCCGGGCTGCCGCTGGCGGTCAACCTGCAGTGCCATTCTGATCGCCACGCAGAAATCACGCTATTGGGGGTGGAAGCATGATCAGGTTGCAGACTCCGCTTGCACCGGAAGTCAGGTCGCGACTGGCCGCTGGGGATCGCTGCCTGATCAGCGGCGACATTCTCACCGCCCGCGATGCGGCCCACGCTCGGCTAGTTGCCACTATCGACCGAGGCGAGCAGTTGCCGCTGGATCTGCGGGGACAACTGATCTATTACGTCGGACCTTGTCGCCCGGGTGCGGGCCAGGTGATCGGCTCTGCTGGGCCGACCACCAGCGGCCGCATGGACTCCTTTACGGAGGCGCTGTTGCGGCAGGGCTTGGCCGGCAGCATCGGCAAGGGGAGGCGCAACCAGGCGGTGAGGGCGGCGATGACTGCGCACCAGGCCGTCTACTTCGCGGCCACCGGTGGAGCAGGAGCCTTGCTGGCCAAGACGATCAAGGGTTCTGAGCTCCTGCTCTATCCGGACCTCGGTCCGGAGGCGGTCTATCGGTTGCAGGTGATCGATTTTCCCGTGGTCGTGGCCATCGACAGTCGAGGCAACGACCTGTATGAAATCGGACCCAGCCAGTGGCAGCAAGAGCAGGAGTTGCAGTGAACAGTGCCGAATGATATCGATTGAGGCCTCCGAAGTCATGCCGCCTGGACAGTGAACTGATGGCAGCTTGACCGCGAACGCAGGTTTTTTCCGTTCAAGGGTCGGGTGGGAAACCGCCCGATCTCCCGTGTTTGGAAAGGAGTGCAACGACTCGGCGCCGGCGCGTCGGGCTCTGTTCGGGCTACCGAGTACGGCCTGGCGTTCTTTCTGGTGTCTCGTTGTTCCTTTCTCCTGCATGACGGTGGTCATCAGAGAAGGGAGAGAAAGTGATGAAGAAGAGTCTTCTGGTGCTCTCGGCCTTGTTGTTGGTCGCTCTCAGTTTGTGCGGTTGCCAGCCTAAGGTGTTGCGTTTGGCCACCACCACCAGCACTTATGATTCCGGGTTGTTGGATGCAATCCTGCCAACGTTTGAGCAGGAGGCGGGGGTGAAGGTAGAGGTGCTGGCCAAAGGCACCGGCGAAGCCATTGCCCTGGGTGAGAAGGGCGACGTGGATGTGGTCTTGGTGCACGCCCGTGCCCAGGAAGACGCTTTTGTGGAGAGCGGCAACGGGATCGACCGCAGAGACGTTATGTATAACGATTTTCTGATTTTGGGGCCGGAAGCAGATCCGGCAGGGATTGCCTCAGGGAATGACGCTGTAGCTGCCTTCACCGCAATCGCTTCCCAGAACGCCATCTTCGTTTCGCGCGGCGACAACTCCGGCACTCACAGCAAGGAAAAGAGCATCTGGAAAGCCGCCGGCGAGATTGACAAGGGCAGCGGCTACAAGGAAGCAGGCCTCGGAATGGCCGACGCCTTGCGCATGGCCGATGAACTGCAAGGGTACGTGCTCACTGACCGGGCTACCTACCTCGCACTCAAAGACAGTTTGCAGTTGCAGCCCGTGGTTGAAGGCGATTCCAAGTTGTTCAATCCCTACGGTGTAATCGCTGTCAATCCGGCGGTGCATAAAGGGGTCAACTATCAGCTGGCCACCCAGTTCATCGAGTGGTTGACTTCACCGAAAGTGCAAGGAATGATCGGGGATTTTGGGCAGGATCAGTATGGGGAGGCCTTATTCACACCGAACTACCAAGGCAAATAGTCTGGCAGGAGTGGTTGATTGACCGATGACCATCTCTACTTTGTGGGAAGCATTTGAGCTGTTGCTCTCAGGTGACAAGGAGACATACCTCATCATCCTGCGCACCTTGCTCGTTTCTGGTAGCGCGGTGCTCTTGGGCAGCTTGGCCGGTATCCCTTGGGGTTACCGGCTTTCTTTTCGTCGAGGGTTCTGGCCGCGGTTGGTGCAGACGCTGATGGGTATTCCGCCGGTTGTACTGGGGCTTTTTGTCTATCTGCTCACCTCCCGCCAAGGCCCTTTGGGGTTCCTTGGCTGGTTGTTCACGCCTTGGGCGATGATTTTGGCCCAATGGCTGCTGGTTACACCGATCGTAGCTGCTCTCTCCAGGGTGGCGATCATGGAGTCTCGCCAGCGTCATGAGTTGCTGCTGCGGGCGCTCGGGGCCAACGACCGGCAACTGCGGCGAGAGGTGATGCGTGAGGCCGTGCCGTCGCTGTCGCTGGCGGTGGCAGCTGGTCTGGGCAGGGCCATGGCCGAGGTGGGAGCAGTGATGTTGGTCGGGGGGAACATTCGGAACAGCACTCGGGTGCTGACCACGGCGATCGTGTTGGAGACCCGCCAGGGGAACTTCGCCCGGGCCACGGCACTCGGTTTGGTGCTCCTTCTGTTGTCCGGTCTGCTGAACTACTCGTTGGAAGTCTTGCGCGAGAGGTGGTTGACGCGTGGCTCTGTATGAACTGTCAGGCATCGATGTTCGGCGAGACGGGCGAGCGATCCTGCATGTCCCTTGGCTTGAGCTGCAGCCCGGTTTCTGGGCGGTGGTCGGACCGAACGGTGCAGGTAAGACCACCTTGCTGAAGTTGCTGGCTGGGTTGCTCGATGAGTACGGGGGGGAGGTCCGCTTTCAGAGCGAAATGCTGGCCAAACTAGACCGTGTGAGCTACGCCGAGCGGGTGCAATACGTCTTTCAGCAGCCGGCCTTCTTGTCCGGCAGCGTGCGCTACAACCTGGAGCAACCGCTGCTCTGGCACGGTTGGTGGAATGAGGAGAAGCAGGCATTGTTGCGGTGCTTGCTGCAGGATTTTCAGTTGGCGAACAAACTGACGCAATCGGCGGCCAGCCTCTCCGGCGGAGAGGCGCAACGGCTCAGCCTAGTGCGGGCGCTCTCGTTTGAGCCGCTTGTGTTGCTGGCAGATGAGCCGACCGCCAACGTGGATGCGGCACAAGCGGGGCTAATTGTCCGTCATCTGCGCCAGTTGGCATCCGCGCAGCGGATGGTTTTGGTTTCCACCCATGATCAGGATCTGATCGGGGCAGCTGACCGAGTATTATCATTGGAGCATGGTGAACTGAATCTGCTGACCGATCTGAATTGACTGGAGGGATGTCTTCTTGCGGCAACTGCAGCAGGTGCACAGCATCGAGCAAGCAATCGAGGTCTTTCTGTCCCATTTGGCGCCGGTGGCAGCGGTGGAACAGGTGCCACTGCTGATGGCGGTCGGTCGCGTACTGGCGGGCGAGGTTCGCAGTTCTGAGCCTCTGCCGGGATTCCATCGCTCGACCATGGA
Organism: Bacillota bacterium; assembly: GCA_023436245.1. GTDB lineage: Bacteria > Bacillota > UBA994 > UBA5500 > UBA5500 > JAEZJZ01. The sequence goes on from JAEZJZ010000102.1 coordinate 50,290, forward strand.
CGGCTACGCCGTGCACAGTCGGGAGACAGCCGGTGCGAGCGAGAGCCTGCCTACTCTGTTGACGCTGCATCCCGAGACGCTGATTGGTGAGGCGGCACTCACTCCGCTGCCGCGCGGGTCTGCTGCTCCCATTTCCACGGGCGCAGCCCTGCCGGCAGGTGCAGATGCCGTGGTGATGGTGGAGTACTGCGAACGGTTTGACCAACAGACGGTGGCGGTCGGTCGTCCAGTGGCTCCGTTGGAGAACGTGGTCAGACCAGGAGAGGATATCGCTCTTGGTGCCGCGGTGTTATCGTGCGGGCGTGTCATCACGCCGGGCGATGTGGGGGCACTGGCTGCCCTTGGCATTGGGCAAGTTGGCGTCTGGAAGCGGCCCAAGGTGATCATCTTCGCCACTGGCAATGAACTGGTCGGCACAGCAACGCAGCCGGGTCCGGGTCAGGTACGGGACATCAATAGTTATTTGCTGGCCGCCCAAATCAATCGTCTCGGCGGAGTTGCAGAGATCCGAGGCATTCTGCCGGACGTGGAGGAGTCCATTTATCAGGCATTGTCTAGCGCCCTGGAGGAGTCAGCGGACTTGCTGGTGCTCTCGGGAGGCAGTTCGCTCGGCATCTACGACTTGAGCGAACGCGTGCTCAATCGCCTGGGTCAGCCCGGCGTGTTGGTGCATGGCCTGGCCATGAAGCCGGGCAAGCCGACACTGCTGGCTGTCGCGGAGGGCAAGGGTTGCATCGGCTTTCCCGGGCATCCGCTCTCGGCGCTGATGACGGGCGAAGCCTTGTTGCCTGCCGTAATCTCGCATCTGGCGCATAGCCCCCTGCCTGTGCGGCGGGCGGTCTTGGGCGAGCTCACGAAGAGTATCGCCTCGCAGGTCGGCAGAACCGAGTTTGTGCAGGTGCAACTGCAGAGTGGAGAGGACGGCTACCGGGCAGTCCCGTTGCAAAGCAAGTCGGCCATCATCTCGGCGGCCGCCAAGGCTGACGGTTATGTCATCCTGGAGCAGGGCAGCGAGGGAAGAGCAGTCGGTGAGCAGGTAGAAGTGCATTTATGGAGGGATATTCATGGCTAAGCAGCTCTTCCTGACAAACGTCACCGTGGAAGAGGCCTGGAAGCGTTGGTTAGCGGTGCTGCCAGAGGGACTCTCTCTGCCGGATGAGCGCATCGCAGTGCTGGATGCGCTGGGCAGGGTCCTAGCTAAACCGGTGATGGCAGCGCAGTCAGTGCCGCATTATCTGGCCGCGGCCATGGATGGCATCGCTGTCAGGTCTGGCGAGACGGAGACGGCAGACTTGCAGTGCCCGCTCCGACTGGCCAGAGACCAGGCTTTCGTTTGGATAGACACGGGAGACCCCCTGCCGGCCGGATTTGACGCAGTGATCATGATTGAGGAAGTGCAGCCCCTGCCGGACGGCTCTGTGGAGATTGTGCAGCCGGCTGTTGCTTGGCAGCATGTGCGTGGCATCGGTGAGGACGTGGTGCAGAGCGATCTGCTGCTGCCGCGCTACCAACGGCTGGAACCGCCCGATTTGGCTGCCTTGGCCGCGGCTGGGTGCAGTCAGGTGGACGTCATCCGAGTGCCGAGGGTGATGGTCATCCCCACCGGCGACGAGTTGGTGGCCGCCGGGGACAGCCCTACCACTGGGCAGATCGTGGAGTCCAATTCGCTCCTGCTCGGCGGCATGCTGCGAGAATGGGGGGTGGAGCCGCTGGTGCATGCCATTGTGCCGGATGAGCGAACCCTCCTGTCAGCAGCGTTGCTCGAGTCAGCTGAGCAAGCGGACATCCTGATTCTCAATGCTGGTTCCTCGCATGGCCGGGATGATTACGCAGTCGAACTGATCCGCGCACTGGGCGAGGTGGCTGTGCACGGTGTGGCCATCCGTCCCGGGAAGCCCGTAATTCTGGGCAGAATCCAGGACAAGCCCGTGGTCGGCGTGCCCGGTTACCCGGTGAGCGCAGCGCTGGTGATGGATCTGTTTGTTCGGCCTCTGATTGACCGCTTACTGCATCAGCAGGCGCAGGCGGAGCGCTTGCTCGACTGCCGCCTGACCAGGCGGGTGGTCTCGGCCATCGGCAACCGTGAGTTTGTGCGGGTGCAGGTGGGACAGGTGGGGGACTCCTGGGTGGCTACACCGCTTGGACGCGGAGCTGGCGCCTTGACCAGTTTGGTCAAGTCCGATGGTTTCCTGGTGATCCCGGAGCAGAGTGAGGGCTTCACCGAAGGGGACAGGGTGCAGGTCCGTCTACGCCGGAGTGAGCGTGAGTTGACGGAGAAAGTGGTCTGCATCGGCAGTCATGATATCGCACTCGATCTTCTGAGCGACGCAGTGCGCCAACGGTGGTCTGAGTTTCGTCTGGCTTCCGCGCATGTTGGCAGTCTGGCCGGATTGATGGCTCTCCGACGGGGGGAGGCGCACCTGGCAGGCACTCACCTGTTTGATCCAACTAGCAGCGACTATAATGTGCCTTATCTCGAGCGACTGTTTCCGTCCGGCGGAGTGACCTTGGTCAACTTGGTCCTGCGTCAACAGGGGCTGATCTGTCGACCCGATTTGGCTGCGAAGCTGCAATCGCTGGCCGATGTGGTACGCCAAAGGCTGATGTTCGTTAATCGACAGCGAGGAGCCGGCACTCGCATGCTGACCGATCACTTGCTGCAGTCGGCCGGCCTAGAGCCGACAGATTTGCTCGGCTATGAAAGGGAAGAAACTTCGCATTTGAACGTGGCTGCCGCTGTGGCGGGCGGGGCTGCCGATGCGGGGATGGGCATCCTGGCTGCCGCCAAAGCCTTCGGACTGGCATTCGTCCCGTTGGTACTCGAACGCTATGATCTGGCCATTCTCAGTCAGCATTTGCAGCACCCTGGCATCAGGCAGTTGCTGATGGGCATGCAGAGCCCCGATTTCCAACAACAGGTGGAGGCTTTGGGTGGATATGCACACACCTTGACTGGACAGGTCTTCTGGGGGACAGAGGTATGATTGACGGATGTGGGCGCACCATCGACTACTTGCGCATCTCGTTGACGCCGAGTTGCGATCTCAATTGCTTCTATTGCCAGCCTCAGAGCAGGCAGTGCTCGCTGGCTGATGTGCTCAGCCCGGACCAAATCGAACGCTTCGTGCAAGCTGCTGTTGCTCTTGGGGTGAGGCGGGTTCGCCTCACCGGGGGTGAGCCGCTGCTCCGGCCAGATCTGGAGGAGATTGTGGCGCGGATTGCCGCGGTGCGCGAAATCAGCGACATCAGCCTGACCACCAATGCTCAACAGCTGGAGGCGCGGGCGGCTGGGCTGAAGCAAGCCGGTCTACAGCGAATCAACGTCAGCCTGGACACCCTGCAGCCCGAGCGTTACCGCCGCTTCACCGGCGGCGGTGACCTGCAGCGCGTCTTCTCGGGTTTGCGAGCGGCTGAGGCGTGTGGCCTGACCCCTATTCACCTGAACGTGGTGGCGATGAAGGGTGTAAATGACGACGAAATTGCCGACCTGGCGGAACTGACAATGACGCATGATTGGGATGTGCGCTTCATCGAGTTGATGCAGATCGGCGTGACCAGGGAGAATGGTCGCCAGCAGTTGCTGTCCGCCGAACAGATCTGGCACCTGCTCGGGAAACCTGAAGCGGTATCCCATTCGGTCGGGGCGGGTCCAGCCAGGTACTACCGCCTGCCAGGGGCGCGGGGAGAAGTGGGGCTGATTAGCGCGGTCAGCGAGCACTTCTGTGGAAGCTGCAATCGCATTCGGCTCACCTCTTCCGGTAAGCTGCGACTCTGTCTGTTGGCGGAAGAGGAGATTGACTTCTGGCCGCTGCTGCAACCATCAGTCTCTCCGACAGAGTTGTCTCTTGCTCTGCAGCAGGCAGTAGGGCAGAAGCCGCTGGAACAGCCGCTTGTTCCTCGTGCGACTCGGCGGATGTCCGAGATAGGAGGTTAGGCATGAGTGAGTTAACCCATCTGGACGAGGCCGGCCGCCCGCGGATGATCGACGTCTCCGGCAAGGCGGTGACCGCCCGACGTGCCGTGGCCGTAGGCACCATTCGCCTGCAACCGGCCACCCTGGCCATGCTGCAAGCGGGAGGTTTGCCAAAGGGCGATGTTCTGGCCGTGGCGCAAGTTGCCGGGATCATGGCGGCCAAGGAAACTTCGCGGCTGATTCCGATGTGTCACAGCCTGCTGCTCTCTGGTGTGGACATGGATTTTCAGTGTGACGACAAGCAGTCTCTAGTGCGAATCGCCTGTGTCGTGCGCACTAGTGGGCAGACTGGTGCGGAAATGGAGGCGCTGATGGCAGTCAGCGTGGCCGCCTTGACCATCTATGATATGTGCAAGGCCGTGGACAAGACTATGGTGATCGGCGGTGTTCGTCTGTTGGAGAAGTCCGGGGGTAAGAGCGGGGATTGGAGATGGCAGGAAGATGAGTAAACATCCCTATGTGCATGCCGTGTCTCTCAGTGAGCAGAAGGGTACGGTGAAGGTGCCGCAACCCGCAGTTGAGCTGGTGGTTGGTCACGGCATTAAGGGCGATGCCCATGCCGGCAAGTGGCATCGGCAGGTCAGTTTATTGGGCTGGGAAAGCATCGCCAAGATGCAGGCGCTGAAAGCCCCAGTTGATTCGGGCAGCTTTGCCGAGAATATCACCACTGTGGGGTTGGTGCTCTATCAGTTGCCCATCGGTACAGTACTCGCCATCGGTCAGTCGGCGCTCTTGCGTGTCACCCAAATCGGTAAGGAGTGCCACCAAGGCTGCGCCATCCGGCAGCTGACCGGGGACTGTGTGATGCCGCGGGAAGGGATCTTTGCCGAGGTGCTGGTTGGCGGCGCCATTCAGCCCGGTGATGCCATCACCGTCTGGCCGTTGGCCAAGGCTGGGGTGGTGACGATGAGTGATCGCGGCTTCCGGGGAGAACGCGCCGACACCTGTGGCCCGCTGATTGCCGAGTGGTTGAGGCAGCGCGGGTTCTCCGTGCAGAGTGAGCTAGTTCCTGACGAACAGGATGCGATCGTGCCTTGCCTGACCAAGCTGGTGGACGAGAATCGGGTCAACCTGATTCTGACCACTGGGGGGACCGGTTTTGGGCCACGCGACGTCACCCCCGAGGCTACGCTCAGGGTGCTCGACCGCCAAGCGTCTGGACTGGCAGAGGGGCTGCGTTATTTCGGTTTGCAGAAGACGCCGCGCGCCATGCTCTCCCGGGCAGTCGCCGGATTGCGCCAGCAGACCCTGATCATCAACCTGCCGGGCAGCCCTAAGGCCGTTGGCGAGTATTTGGAGGTTCTGAATCAGATATTGCCACACGCCCTGCAGATTTCTGAGGGGCAGCAGATGGATTGCGCAAACATGGATCTAAGATAGCAGTAGATACGCAGTAGATCGAGCCGACTCAGCTTCACCGCTGAGTCGGCTCTTTTCGTCGTGAGTCAAGGGGACGGACCCCCGGGGGCACTGGGGACGGACCTTTTTGACCCACAGAAGTGGCGAAGTGAGCCGGACAACGTATAGTGCCTGCCTTTACCTGCCGCGGCGTTCGGTCAGGCTGGTCGCGCCGCCACGCCCGTCTGCCACTTTGAGGGTAATGCAATGAGCTCGACTCGGCCGGGGTCCAGCGGCGCGCGGGCGCCGTTCCATATGCCTCCGGCGCTCGTTCCCTAGGCTCTGCAGAAACAACACATTCTAGAGCGTTTTCGAAGCATTGCCTTCATGGAGCCTGAGAGGAGTTCCGGCTCAAACAGTTGCTGGACCTATTCCGGCCTCGCTCGCTCATTCGATTTGGGGCAGCCAACGCGTGGCTTGCGCGAACAAGCCTGCCCTCCGGCGCTCTTGTTGAGGCTCACAATGGTCTGTCACGCCATTTCTCCCGGGCGGAGAAGGCTAATGCGCGACCCGGAGGATGTCATTCTGAGTTCAGCGAAGAATCTGTTCCGGTCTCCCCAATGCCCTGTGCGGAGTAAGTGTGAATAGCGCATGCGGAGGGCTTGCAGCCTAGCAACGCCTGCCGGAGGCCGATGGGACGGCGCCCGCGCGCCGTTTGCTGCCGCCCTTCCCCGACGAGCTCATACAGTAGATCGCCACGCCGTCGCGGCTTGTGCGCCTCACTCCGACACTGGTGCTGCGCGTTTCGTCAAGTCGTTGCCCTCAGGTGTGCCCAAGAGTAGCGAAACCTCGGCAGAACGCACGTTCGGAGGCACAATATTCCGTCAACTTTATCGAAAATCGTTGGCCTTCAGAGCAGGAGTTGGGTCGGGAAAGGAGAATATAGTGGGGTGAAGTGGGTCAAAGTGGGGCATTGTGGGGAGAAGGGAGGGTTCCTGGTGGCGAGTCTGCTGATTGGTGAATACCAACACAGCCTGGATGAAAAAGGGCGGCTGATCATTCCGTCACGTCTGCGCGATGGATTGGGTGAGCGCTTTGTCGTCACCAAGGGCCTGGACACTTGTCTGTTCGTATACCCGGAACCAGAATGGGACAGTCTAGAAGCCAAATTGCGTGCCTTGCCCTTGACCTCTGCCGATGTGCGCTCCTTCGTCCGTCTGCTATTTGCTGGCGCGACTGTCTGTGAGCTGGATAAGCAAGGCCGGATTCACTTGCCCCCACATCTGCGTGATCACGCGCGCCTGGATCGCGATGCCGTCATTCTCGGCGTGGCCAATCGCGTGGAGATTTGGGACAAGTCGATCTGGTCTGTCTACAGCACACGCGCGGAAGCATCCTTTGAGAAGGTGGCCGAGAGTTTGGAAGGCCTGGGCATTTAGCGAACGAAAGAGGTGTCTGCTGCTTTGCCATTCACGCATCAGCCGGTATTACTTACTCCTACACTGCAGTGGCTTGGACTGAGACCAGGTGACACAGTGCTGGACTGCACACTCGGCGGCGGCGGCCATACGCGTGCCATTTGGGAACAACTAGGCGGACACGTGCGCTTGATCGCCATTGACCAAGATGAACAGGCCATCCGTAATGCCAAGCAGACACTGCCTAGCGAGATTACCGTAGTCCGCGACAACTTTCGGAACCTGCACTCGGTGCTACTCTCCCTGGGTATCGAGCAGGTTGACAGGGTGTTGTTTGATCTAGGGGTTTCCTCTCCACAGTTGGATCAAGGAGACCGCGGCTTCAGCTACAATCATGACGCGCCGCTGGACATGCGCATGGATCAGCGTCAGGGCCAGTCTGCACACTCTTTAGTCAACCAACTCTCCGCCGATGAGTTGGCCAAGATCATCTGGGAATACGGCGAGGAGCGCTGGGCCAAGCGGATAGCTGAGTTCATCGTGACAGCCCGGGCCGAATCGGGCGGCATCAACACCACGGGAGAGCTGGTCTCAGTGATCAAGCGGGCAGTCCCAGCGGGCGCCCGCAAGGACGGCCCCCATCCAGCCAAGCGAACTTTCCAGGCACTCCGTATCGCGCTGAACGGCGAGATGGAAGTCCTGCAGCCGGCGATTCTGCAGGCGATTGAGGTCCTGCGGCCACAAGGAAGAATCGCTGTGATTACCTTTCACTCCCTGGAGGACAGGATTGTCAAGCAGACATTGCGGGAGGCCGAGCGGGGCTGCGTATGCCCGCCAAATCTTCCCGTCTGCATCTGTGGGCGTCAGCCCAAAGTCAAGGTGCTCACCAAGAAACCGGTGTTGCCCGACGAGTCAGAGGTTGCCCAGAACCCGCGTGCCCGTAGCGCCAAGCTGCGTGTGGCCGAAAAGTTGGACCAGTTCTAGTGAAAAGGGTAGGTGAATAAGCTTGTTAGTAGCCAAACAGCCTTTGTATCAACCGTCTGTTCCCACCCGGCAGGTGCGCCCGCGTCCGCAAAAACGCCCGCGGAACGCCCCCTTAGCCAAACAGGATAAGCTGATGATCGTAGCTGCCATCATTTTGCTGGGCGCTGTCACCATGGGTCTCGTCTGGAGATTTGCCCAGATCAATGACCTTGACTATCGCATCACCAAGTTGGAACAGCAGATCGGGAAGATACAGCAGGCAAATGCAGGGCTGACGGTCGAGTTGAAGCGGCTGAGTTCACCTAGCCAAATCGAAAGCAGAGCGATGCGCGAACTGGGGATGCAGTGGCCGACTAATCAACAGATTGTGAATGTGGCCACCGATCTCGTCCCCGCGGAGCACTGAACACTGACATAAGGTTGGCTGTCGAACTCGGGGGGAGGAGCATGCATGCCAACAAGGATGAATTCCCGCGTCAGGGCCGGGATAGCCTTGCTGTTGTTTCTAGCCTGTTTGTTGGCGCTTGACGTTCGTCTGGCTTGGCTCCAGTTGGTGAAGGGGCCGGAACTGGGCAACAAAGCGCTAGCGCAATGGATGCGGGAGATTCCCGTCGAACCCAAACGCGGCATTATTTACGATCGAAACGGTAACGAACTTGCCATTAGCGCCAGTGCCGACACTGTAGTTGCTATTCCTGCGCAGATAGAGGATGCTCAAGCTACAGCCAAGCAACTGGCGTCTATTTTATCTATGTCAGAATCCAAGGTCTACGAGGCGATCACCCGCAAGAAGGCCGCCGTCTATGTTGCGCGCAAGATCGACTCGGCGGTAGCTGCTGAGATTCGTGCTCTGACTCTGCCCGGCATCACATTCACCGAGGAAAGCCGTCGTTTCTATCCCTATGGGAACTTGGCATCTCAGGTGCTCGGGTTCGCCGGCGTGGATAGCCAAGGGCTCTACGGGTTGGAGTTGAAGTATGACGAGTATCTACGAGGTAAGGCTGGCTATCTGCAGTACCCAACCGACAGCAAGGGGCAGGAGGTACCCGACGGAACCCCCACCTACGTTCCGCCGGAACATGGGAACAATCTGAAGCTGACAGTGGATGAAGTGATCCAGCACATCATCGAGCGAGAGCTGGATAACGCCATGGCCTTGCACAATGCGGAGGGCGCGCTGGCAATCGTGATGGATCCGAACACGGGCGGCATCCTGGCCATGGCCAATCGCCCAGACTTCGATCCAAACAACTACATGGCGGCGGTCAATGCCAACGGCGGTAGTACCAGTGTCTGGCTGAATGAGGCTATCTCCGGCGGTTTTGAGCCAGGATCCACCTTCAAGGTAGTCACAGCATCGGCCGGTCTGGAACTGGGCGTCGTCACCGAGGACACTAAGTACTACGACAAGGGATACGAAATAGTAGCCGATCGTAGATTGCACTGTTGGAAACGGCAGGGCCACGGAGAGGAAACCTTCCGTCAGGTCATTCAGAATTCCTGTAATCCGGGGTTCATCAGCGTGGGCATGAAGATCGGGGCCGAACGGCTGACGCAGTACATCAGTCAGTTTGGCTTCGGCAAGAAGACCGGCATCGATCTGCCCGGCGAAGCTGTGGGCGTGATGTTCAGACAGGTGGGTCCAGTGGAGCTGGCAACCCTTTCATTCGGGCAAGGCCCCTCAGTCACGCCCATTCAGCAGGTAGTGGCCATGGCGGCTATCGCCAACGGCGGCAGTGTCCTGCAGCCGTATGTGGTCGACCAAGTGGTCGACCAGGAAGGCAATGTCATCCTGCAAAATGAGACCAAAGTGCTCGGGCAGGCCGTCAAAGAGGAGACAACCGTGCGTATGCGCGACCTCTTGGAGAGCGTCGTCGCTGAAGGCGGCGGTCGCAATGCCTACATCCCTGGCTATCGCCTGGCAGGCAAGACTGGTACTGCTCAGGTGCCGAAGCCGGGCGGCGGTTACTATTCCAACAAGTATATCGCATCTTTCATCGGGCTCGCCCCGGCAAACGATCCTAAAGTAGTCATATTCCTGGCCATCAAGGATCCAAAGGGTGAATACGGTTACTATGGGGCAAACACTGCTGCACCTTCGGTGCGTAACATTGCCCAGGACATTCTCTATTATCTGGATGTGAGACCACAGGTGGACGCCACCGCTGCGCCGGCAGTTGTTCCAGTGGAGGTGCCGTCGCTGGTCGGTCTGTCTTCGGATGAAGCTTTGACCAGGTTGCACGACACCGGGCTGAACATTCGTCTGGACGGCCAAGGCCAGAAGATTCTGGACCAGACGCCTAAGGCCGGGGTGAAGGTTGCGCCTGGATCCACCGTCATCGTTTACTTGGGGCAGCAAGCAGCCGAGCTGGGGCAACCGGTACAGGTTCCAGACGTGATTGGACTCTCGCTCCGGGACGCCAGTGTCAAGCTTTCTACCGTCAACCTGCAGATTCAGGCTGTCGGAGGAGGGGTAGCCTCCTCGCAATCACCAGTCGCGGGCACAACCGTGCCGGCCGGATCCATTGTCACTGTCAACTTTGTACCTTAACGGCACGAGAAAAATGGGCATCTAACCCGCAGGCGCGGGCGGTGCCCCAAAGGGGGATACTAGTGATGCTGTTGGCAGAACTGGCTAAGTCCCTTGCGCCGTTACAGCAGTCGGGCAGCCTCGACCGCGAGATCACCGGGATCGCCTATGACTCCCGGGAAGTGCAGCCCGGCTCTCTCTTTGTCGCTATACCAGGCTTTCATGTAGATGGACACAACTTTTTGGCCGCCGCCGCCCAGCAGGGCGCGGCAGCGGCCGTCATCTCCGCAGACGTACCTGTTCCGCCAGAGCTTTCGTGGTTCAAGGTAGCGGATACACGCAAGGCGCTCTCGCTATTGGCTCAGACGTTCTTCGACTTTCCAGCAAAGAAGCTGCGGCTGGTTGGCGTGACCGGCACCAACGGCAAGACAACTACCACTTTGCTCCTGCACAGCACGCTCGCTGCTGCTGGTCTCGGGGTGGGATTGATCGGCACTGTGAAGGTGCTGATTGGTCAGCAGGAGTACCCGGTGAAGCACACCACGCCCGAGGCCGCCGATCTCCAAGCCTATCTGGCTGAAATGGTCGCCATTGGATCAAGCTACGCAGTGATGGAGGTCTCTTCCCACGCGCTGTTCCTTGATCGCGTTGCCGGGCTGGAGTTTGATGTCGGGGTATTTACTAATCTTACCCAGGATCATCTTGACCTGCACGGCACGATGCAAGATTACCTGGAGGCGAAGGCCCGCCTGTTCACGTCGCTTTCTTCTCAAGGTAAGCCGGGCAAAGCGGCTGTGTTGAACGCTGATGATCATTCGTTCCATTATCTAGCCAGTAGAACCAAGGTGCCGGTGCTGACTTATGGCATCAGCAATCTGGCTGACTTTCAGGCTAAGGATATCTCCTTCACTCGTGATGGCACCTGCTTCAGTTTAGCAGTGCGCGGGCACGTGCAGCGCCAGATATCGATCGTGACACCTGGGCTGTTTAGCGTCTATAATGCTCTAGCGGCAATTGCCGTTGCGACCAATGAAGGGCTGCCGCTGGCGCAGGTTGCTGATGCTTTGGCTGCAACACCGAGTGTGCCCGGCCGCTTTCAGCCGGTGCGAGCTGGACAGGAGTTTGACATCGTGGTCGATTACGCCCATACGCCGGACGGTCTGGAAAACATCCTGCACACGGCGCGCCAGTTCGCTGCCGGGCGGGTGATGGTGGTCTTTGGCTGCGGCGGGGATCGCGACCGGCGCAAGCGGCCGATGATGGGCGATGTTGCTCATCGCCTGGCGGACTTGGCGATAGTGACCACAGACAATCCGCGTAGCGAGGACCCTCGACAGATTGCTGCCGACATTTTGCTCGGCATGACGGACCGTTCGCGCGTGCTAGTGCTGCTCGATCGGGCAGAGGCGATTAGCGCAGCGGTGCGGATGGCATTGCCCGGAGACGTGGTGGTCATTGCCGGCAAGGGACATGAAACATACCAGATATTCCGCGATCGCACGATTCACTTTGACGATCGAGAAGTGGCTAAACAAGCGTTGGAGGCACTGAAAAGCGATGGAATGGAAATTAGGAGAGATTGCTAGGCTGGCCGGGGGAGTAATCCTGGTCGGCGATCATGCGCTGATGTGCAGTGACCCGGTGTGGGATAGCCGCCGGGTCACTGCTGGCGCTATTTTTGTGCCCTTGCGCGGGGAAAACGCGGATGGGCATGCCTATCTGCACGACGCCTGGCGCCGTGGAGCTGTGGCCAGCTTTGTGCGCAGTGACTATACCGGAGCCATACCGGCTGGGATGGCGGTAGTTGAGGTGGTTGATCCGCTCATTGCCTTGCAGCAGTGGGCACGCGCTTACCTGCAGACGCTTCCCGCGAAGGTGGTGGCCGTGACCGGCAGCATCGGCAAGACCAGCACCAAGGAGATGATTGCCGCGATGCTCTCCACCCGTTACCGCGTCGGCAAGACCAAGGGCAATCTGAACACTGAGATGGGGTTGCCGCAGACTGTACTGCAGGCGACGCCCGATCTGGATGTGCTGGTCCTGGAGATGGGCATGCGCGGGCCGGGAGAGATTTTGGAGTTGACCAGCATTGCCCCGCCGGAGGTGGCAGTGATCACCAATGTCGGCGTGTCCCACATCGAACTGCTCGGAAGCCGAGAGAACATCGCGCGGGCTAAGGGTGAGATTCTCCAAGGAATGCATTCGGACGGGGTGGCCGTACTGAATGGCGATGACGAGCTGGTGACTGGGCAGGCTCGCAGAGCGCCAGGCCAAGTGATTTGGTTTGGGCAGAAACGACGTGACCGGGATGGCGCGCTCTGGGCCGACGAAGTGGCTGACAGCGGTGACAGCCTGCGGTTTGTTGTCCATTTCGGAGATAGCGCTCTGTCGGTATCAATTCCGTGGCCTGGCCAGCATAACCTGAACAATAGCCTGGCAGCCATGGCAGTTGGGTTGGCTCTGGGCATGTCCTTGCCGGAGTGCGTGCAGGGCCTGGCCAACTACCGGCCAGCCGACAATCGCCTCAACCTGCGCCAGACCCCTCGTGGTGTGCTGTTGATCGATGACACTTACAATGCCGGACCAGACTCGGTGCGGGCGGCACTGCAAGTGCTTGCCACTTACCCCAGAGGCGAGCGCCGCATCGCGGTGCTCGGCGACATGCTGGAACTCGGAGACCTAGCACCAGCGGCGCACGGTGAGGTCGGCAACGTGGTTGCCTCGCTGCATTTGGATGGACTGGTGACAGTGGGCGAGTTGGGAGCGCTGATCGCTCAGTCTGCTGCTGAAGCGGGGCTTCCGGCAGGCAGGATCGCCAGCTTCTCCGACAACGATGCGGTGATTGCCCACCTTGAACAGTCGTTGCAGCCAGGGGACCTGGTGCTGGTCAAGGGTTCGCGCGGAATGCGCATGGAGGAAATTGTCTGGCACTTCATGGGAGATAGGGGGGCGGAGCATGACCATTGAGCAGCGACTGTTGTACGCCGGGCTGACCGCCATGGTGTTGGGCCTGCTGATCGCTCCCGCCCTGATCGGCTATTTTCGTAAGCTAAGGGTTGGGCAGACGGTGCGCGAAGATGGTCCGGCCAGCCACATGAAGAAGAGCGGCACGCCGATCATGGGCGGGGTGCTGTTCCTCCTACCCCTGACTGTGAGCCTGCTGTTATGGACACCTCTCAAGAGTATCCAGCCGCTGTTGGCCTGGCTCTGGCTGGTGCTCGGGCTGGGGCTGATCGGCTTCATGGACGATTACCTCAAGGTCGTGAAAAAACAGTCACTCGGTCTGCGTGCTCGGGAGAAGCTGGTTGGTCAGTTCCTGGTTGGGACCGTGTTCTACTTCATGCTGCGTTATCTTGGCGTGTCTGACCAGGTTACTGTGCCGGTCGTGGGCTGGGTGCTGGAGCTTGGCTGGTTCTATTGGCCCTTTGTGGTTTTCATCGCCATGGCTGAAGCCAATGGCGTCAACTTGACCGATGGTGTAGACGGGCTTTGCGGCACCAGCTTTCTGATTGCCTCGGTCGCCTATCTGTTGATCGGCCTGATCAAGGATGTGCCTGTGGTGGCCTTGACTGCCGCGACAACCATCGGCGGGTTGCTGGCCTACCTTCGTTTTAACTGGCACCCGGCCAAGATATTCATGGGCGATGTTGGTTCTCTGGCGCTAGGGGGTGCTTTGGTGGGCTGGGCAGTGCTGACTAAGACTGAACTGCTGCTCATCCCAATCGGAGTCGTCTTCTTGTTGGAGACGCTGTCCGACATCATCCAGGTGACCTATTTCCGCTACAGCGGCGGCAAGCGGGTTTTTCGCATGGCGCCGGTGCATCACCATTTTGAACTAGGTGGCTGGTCCGAGGTGAAGATTGTCGCTGTTTGGGCGCTGCTGAATATTGCCGGGGGAATCGTCGGTCTGCTGCTCCTCTAGAGTTCCTCTGAATAGACAAGGAAGGGTGGTCGCCCGTGAAGCAACGCAAACATGCACCTGATTTCGTGCTGCTGATCTCGGTGATGCTGCTTTTGGCGATAGGCCTGGTCATGGTTTACAGCGCCAGCGAGTTTGTTTCACGCAATGAGACCAAGACTGAAGGCGACCCTGATGGGTATAATTACAAATATGCTCGCCGCCAGCTGATGTGGGTCGTGGTTGGCCTGGCTGCCTTGCTGCTTGGCATGCGCATCAACTACTGGCACCTGAGCAAGTTGTCAAAGCCATTGCTAATTGCAACCGTCATCCTGCTGATTCTCGTCTTGATACCAGGAATTGGGCAGGTGCGCAACGGTTCCAGGCGCTGGATTTTGATTGCCGGGCAACAGTTGCAACCATCTGAGATTGCCAAGATCAGCCTGGCGTTGTTCCTGGCCAAAATGATGGGTGACAAAGGCAAGCAGATGGAGAGCTTCGCCAAGGGATTACTGCCGACGCTGCTGCTCACTGGGCTAGTTTGTGGACTGGTGATTAAGGAGCCGGATCTCGGCACAGCGATCGCCATCTTCGCCATCGCAGCCGTGATGATCTTCGTGGCCGGGGCTAGGTGGAGCCACATCGTTGCGCTCGGCCTGCTGGCCGTCGTCGCCGTGGCGCTGCTCATCTTCGCGGCAGACTACCGCATCGATCGCTTGAGCTTCATCAATCCCTGGGCAGACCCGTCTGGTGACGGCTTTCAGCTGATCCAGTCTTACTATGCTTTGGGGCCGGGCGGGCTCTTCGGCCGGGGTTTGGCTCAAAGCATGCAAAAGCAGTTCTTCTTGCCGTTCCCACACACGGACTTTATTCTGGCCGTGATCGGGGAAGAGCTCGGCTTCTTTGGCACCAGCCTGATCGTGGTCCTGTTCGGACTGTTCATTTGGCGGGGATTCCGAGTGGCAATGAATGCACCCGATGCTTTTGCCGCCTTGCTGGCAGTGGGATTGACCACCATGGTGGGCTTGCAGGCGATCATCAATATTGCGGTGGTGACTGGCAGCATTCCCACCACCGGCATTCCGCTGCCGCTGATCAGCTACGGAGGATCTTCACTCCTGTTCACGATGGGCTCCATCGGCGTGTTGCTGAATGTCTCCAAATACGTGAGAGAATGACGGTGAAATAGATGCGAGTGATCTTTGCAGGTGGTGGCACTGGAGGACACGTCTATCCGGCTGTGGCCATCGCCAAGTCGGTGCTGGAGTTGTCTCCGAATGCCGAAATCATGTTCATCGGTGCAGAACGGGGCATGGAGACCGATCTCGTTCCCAAGGAGGGTTTTCGCCTGCAGACGGTGCAGGTGACCGGGCTGTCCCGCAGCAATCCGTTGCAGGCAGTGCGCAGTATCTGGCTGGCCGGGCAAGGGTTACTGCACGTTCGCCGTATGATCAAGTCATTCCGCCCGGATGTTGCCGTCGGCACGGGCGGGTATGTCAGCGGTCCCGCAATTCTGGCTGCATCCCAGTTACGAGTGCCAACTCTAATTCATGAACAGAACGCCTTTCCCGGTCTGACCACACGTCTGCTGTCGCGGGTTGCCACCGTGGTGGCTACCAGCCACAGTGAAGCCGTGGCGCACCTGCCCCGTGCGAAGCAGACTGTCGTGACCGGGATGCCGATTCGTCAGGACTTTTATCGGACCGATCGCGGACAGGCTAGAGCAAAGCTGGGTCTACCGCTAGATGCGACCGTGGTGCTCACCGTGGGCGGCAGTGGCGGCGCCAGAAGAGTGAACGAGGTGATTGCCGATAGTGCGCCTGCACTGCTCAAGCGGCCGGGTCGTTATCTGCTGCAGGTCACCGGTGAGCGGTACTACCAGCAGACTAGGAAGCGGCAGTCGCAAAGTGGGCTGGACAATGAGCGCTGGCAGGTTATTCGCTTCATGTATGATATGCCCGATGCATTGGCAGCTGCAGACTTGGTGGTTTCTCGAGCCGGCGCCAGTACGATGGAAGAGATTGCTGCGGTCGGAGTTCCGGCCATCTTCATTCCCTCTCCCAACGTCACCGACAACCATCAGGAGCATAACGCAAATTCCCTGGCGCAGAAAGGTGCTGCGCTGGTGATACGGGAAGGCGTCTTGGACGCCGCCAGTCTGACCGACAACATGGAGACTATCTTGGCCGATCCGGAACGCAGACAGGAGATGTCTGCTGCTAGCAGAGCAGCCAGCCACCCCGAAGCCACTCGTCTCTTGGGACAGTTGGTGCTCGATTTGGTCAAGGCGTAGCCCAGCAGGTAGCCAGCTGTCACCAAAAGCGGTGGTCAGCCATAGTATGTAGTCACGGCCCGGTTCTCGCCAACTAGTAGGGCGTCAAGTCTTAAACTACAGGGTTTATGGTCAGTTGATCCCCGAAAACATTGGACTGAGACTTGACGCAGCACGCTCGTTTAGGGGTGGATAGAGCTGTGATCGGACAACGAGAGGGGTGATCCATGGCATGGAAAGAATCGTGATCGCAGGAGGCCGTCCGCTGCAGGGCAAGATCAGGGTGGGCGGCGCCAAGAATGCAGCCTTGCCCATTTTGGCGGCGACACTGTTGACGCCCGAGCCTTGTCTGATTCGCGGTTTGCCTGCGCTGACTGACGTGGATGTAATGGGCAACATCCTGCGCAATCTGGGAGTGCGCGTTACCAGCACGCCGGAGGGCTCTGTGATCACAGCGGCCAGCCTTACTTCCCAGACCATTCCGGAATACTTGATGCGGGAGATGAGGTCCTCAATTATCGTGATGGGAGCTTTGATCGGTCGCTTTGGCCGCGCCAAGGTCTCTCAGCCTGGTGGGTGTGACAT
>JAEZJZ010000004.1 GCA_023436245.1 Bacillota bacterium
GCCAATCCCTGCCCCGCAGCATGCTGCGGGGTCTACGGTAAGAAGAGATGCGACTTCTGAACATCTCTCGGCGTGCCGCGCTGCTTTGCGTGCATGCCCGTAGGGGGCGCATGCATGCGCCCCGCCCTTTCGCATGTCGCGACATATCGACCGCAACGGTCGCTGCTAGCAACTACCTGTCTCCACCTGCGTAGTAGTGACTTAGGGCATCATTGGTTTAGGTCAATTGGAGAAGATAAATCTAGGAGGTGCTGTCCAGTGATTTGGGTCGTGCTTGGTTTGGTGGCGGTAGTGGTGTTTTGGGGAGTCTCTTTGTACAACAATCTGGTGCAGTTTCGGCAACGGGTGCGGAATGCCTGGTCGCAGATTGACGTGCAGTTGAAGCGGCGTCATGACCTGATTCCAAATCTGGTGAACACGGTGAAGGGCTATGCGGCGCATGAGCGTGGCACCTTTGAGCAGGTGACCGAGGCGCGCACGCGGGCAATTGCGGCGCATGGTCCGGCAGAACAGGCTGGTGCCGAGCAGGCGTTGACCGGGGCGTTGCGCACGTTGTTTGCGGTGGCGGAGAACTATCCGCAGCTGCGGGCGGATGGCAGCTTCCAGAAGCTGCAGGATGAGCTTTCCAACACCGAGGGAAAAATCGCCTTCTCGCGCCAGTTCTACAACGACACGGTGCAACGCTACAATACCGCACTGGAGGTTTTTCCGAGCAGCATCGTGGCTGGCATGGGGGGCTTCCAGCCAGTCGACTACTTCACGCTGGATGACGATCAGGCAGCCAGGGAGCCGATTAACGTTGACTTCAAGTAAGTTTCCTCCCAAGCGGATGCAGAGGCGCTTCAGCCTGCGGCAGTTGCTCCCCGCTGCGTTGATCGTCTTAGTTCTGCTGCTTTGCTTTTCTGACACACCCGGCGTGGCCGAGGCCAGGTCCTATGAGTTTGAAAGCCTGGACATTCAGGCGGAGATCCTGCCGGATGGCACCATGCTCGTCCAGGAGCAGCGCACTGCCCGGTTCAGCGGGACTTTCGGCGGCATGTTCCAGTGGATAGACAAGCAACCAGGCGTCAAGATCACGGACGTGCAGATCTCCGAAAACGGCAAACCGTACAAGTTCCGTCCTGGGGCAACTGAGTTTGGCCCCGCCGGAACCTACTACATCACCGACAAACCGAACCAGCTCTATGTGGATTGGAGCTTTCAGGCTACTGACGAGCGCCGCACGTTCACCATCAGCTATCGGGTGCAGAAACAGGTGCAGGTGCATGCCGATGTGGCCGAGCTGTACTATCAGTTCGTCGGTAACCAGTGGGAGCAGGGAGTGCGTCGGGTGCAGGTCGAGCTTACCCTCCCAGAGGGAGCTGACAAACAGGAGATCAAGGCCTGGGGACACGGCCCACTCTATGGCGAAGTGACCATTGTCGACGGGCGTCATGTGCTTTGGACCATCGATGACCTGCCGGCAAAAACATTCCTGGAGGGTCGGGTGGTCTTTCCTCGCAACTTGATCACCGGCAATCAGGCGGCAAACACTAGCCGGACGGCGTTGCCGGGGATCCTGCAGGAAGAGCAGCAGCGGGCAGACGAGGCCAACGCCGTGCGCGACCGCGCCCGGTTGACAGCGGCTGTGCAGAGGTTCGACCGTTTCACTTGGGTGCTGGGCCCACTGGCGGCTGCCTTACTGATCTGGCAATGGCGCCGTCGCTTTGCGCGACCTTACGAGACCACCTTTCAGGGGGATTACTATCGGGAACTGCCGGCCGATTACCCGCCGGCAGAGATGGGCGTGCTCTGGCGCTTTAGCGATCCCACGACCGATGATTTCACGGCCACTATTCTGGATCTGGCCAGACGCGGGTACATGCGCATCGATGAGACCAGGCAGGAAAGCAGAGGGTTGTTTGGCGGCGGCGAGCAGGTGGGCTACAGTCTGATCAAGCTGGAAAACTCGCAGCCGCTCACTCCTCCCGAAAAGGATGTGCTGCAGTTCCTGTTTGAACAGGTGTCTGAGGATGACCGGACAGTCAGCTTTGACGAGATCGAACGCTATGCCAAGCAGCACGCTAGCGCCTTCCAGAGCTTCTGGCGCGGCTGGGTGGGGTCAGTGCGCTTTGCTAGTGACCGGCATCAGTTCTTTGATGAGAGCGCGGAGCTTCGGCGTGGCCGCAATCTGCAGCTATTTACCGCTGCCCTGCTCTTCCTGTTGGGCGTGGGTGGAATCGTGCTGTTCATTCTGCCGCTGACTGGAATAGGCCTGGTTGTGGGCGCCATTGCCTTGCTCATCTCTGCCGGAACGATGCAGCGACGTTCGCGAGGTGGGCAAGAAGACTATGTGCGCTGGCAGGCGTTCAGGCGGTTCCTGCAGCACTTCTCCCAAATGGAACGGCATGGCATCCCGGCCTTAGTGATCTGGGAGCACTATCTGGTCTACGCCGTCAGTCTGGGGGTGGCCAAGGAAGTGCTCAAGCAACTGGAACTGGTCTTCCCCAACTTGGAGTCAGACGGATACCGCTTCGGCGCCGGCTGGTACTATTACGGTCTGGGGCACCACGGGTTCTATGGAATGACCACTGGGCTGACGACCATGACCAGCAGCCTTAGCCAAAGCATGCAGACCTCGCTGCGCGTCGCTTCATCTCCCCGCTCATCTGGAATGGGCGGCGGCGGCGGTTTTTCTGGTGGCGGCGGTTTTGGCGGCGGTGGCGGTGGCGGTGGCGTTCGCTAGGGCCGCCGTGCTTCCGGCACGTGGTTGGCGTGCCTAGCCGGGCCTTCACTTGCAGGTGACACCTCCTCTGGCGGAGAATACTCTGGCCAGAGGGGGTGTCTCTTTTGGAAATTCGCATTCTGAAATTGCCATACAACGCGCACGGCAAGGGCAAAGGGGGGGCAGCTGGGCCTGACGCCTTGGTGCAATCCGGATTGCTCGAGGAAATGCGTGCGCAAGGTCACTTGGTTGACGTCGGCTCAGTGGAGCTGACCCCGGCAGAAGAAGCCTCATACGGCGGATGGCAGCGGGTAGGCTTGGCCAATGGTCATCTGGCAGATTTGGTGGCAGAGGCGCGGCTGCAGAATCGGTTTGTCGTCGGGCTGCTTTCAGACTGCAACGGAGTGCTGGGCATGTTGGGAGGATTGCAACGCTCTGATCACCCATCTTGGCCGGAGCGGGTTGGTTTAGTCTGGATCGATGCACACGGCGACTATAATACGCCCGAAACGAGCCCGAGCGGCATGCTGGGCGGAATGCCGGTGGCTGTTGCTGCCGGGAAAGCTCTGTCGCGCCTCCGTCAGGCGAGTCAGCTCAAGCTCCCACTGCAGAGTCCGGACATCATCATGGCGGGATTACGGGATCTCGATCCAGCGGAGCGGGAGCAGATTGAGCAGGATGGACTGACAACTCACTCGGAGACCGAGCTGATTGCGGTAAGTCCCGCATTCCGCGAGAGCGTCACCCGCTTGGCGGCACGCGAGGACCTGATCTACGTGCATGTGGATCTCGACATTCTCGATCCTGAGGTCGCGCCTGCGGCAGGCCTGCCCAGTAAAGGCGGCTTGACTGGAGAGCAGCTGGGTGGAGTCCTGGCCTGGTTACTGGCACAACCGAAGGCTGCAGCACTCGCGTTTGTTTCATATCGGGCTGAGGATGACAGCGACGGCGGCACACTCGCGCAAGTCAGGCGCGCACTGCTGATGGCAACAGCGGCCTTGCACAGATCTGATTCAGTAACAAAATGAAATCGCAGAGGGAGAACGCTATCTGGCGTTCTCCCTTGCTTTTCCCATATCTTTTTGCAATCGAATAACCTGGAGGCGCAGGAATTCGACAGCCATCGACGAATTCTGATAATTAACAACCATTCCTATTTGCTCGTTGAGGCTGAGCAAGGAGGGGTAAAGGTGAATCGACTAGTAAAGACACCCGTTGGACGCGGTGCCATTATGTTGTTCATCGTCTACTTGGCTTTGCTTAGCACCTTCTCCTATCTGCCTTATCGGCATTTCGCCGAAGAGGCCCCGACACGAGTGGGGGAACAGGCTATGCTAGTGGCTGTTAGCACGGCGGTGAACCTAGATCTCGGTGGCGAAGATGTCGGTCGTCTGTTGGCGCTGGACTTTTCGCAGTTGCTGGTTGATCGCACCAATGTTGTGTTCGAAGCTAGTTGTCGGTCCTTGATGAAGATGGCAAAGATCAAGTACATCTATTTGGCTGTTCCTTTAGCGCCTGAACAGGCGAAATATCGGGTTGCCGCAAGTGAAGCGGACTACTACGCCAGTGCAGAGGGGACTTTGCTGGACGGGGTCTTTCTCCTGGATGCTGTGAGCGACTCAGGCACACGCCTTGCAGATACTGAGGGGCAGGGGTACGCGGATAAGGACCGGTATACCGTATTCGATCACCGCTATCGGGGGGTAATGGAGAGCAGTCGGCCCACTTACCTGCTGAACCAGGACCAATGGGGTACATACATGACTGGCTTTGCTCCTTGGTTTGATCGAGAAGGGAGGTTGTCTGGAGTTGTCGGGGTGGACATTGTCCTGGATGAGTACCATGTCGAGCTCCAGCACAATCTGCTGGTCGTGCTCGGCTTCTGCATAGCCTTGCTGGTATTGGGGTTGGTCAGCCTCTTCCTCGCCCTGCATTCCAGACTCAGTCTGGAGGAAGTAATGGGCAGGCGCTTGCTGTCGGACAGAGACCCCTTGACCTCGCTGCTTTCCCGCCGGCGCCTCGCTGAGAAGATGCAGCAGAATTGGGCGCGGAGCTCGGCTCGGCGGGAGCCCATTGCATTGTTCGTTGTCGACGTGGATGGCATGACTCAGTTTAACCGCCGATTTGGCCACGAGAGCGGAGACGCGGCACTGCGTCAGGTAGCCAAAGCGCTGGAAGAGACCTTTCAGCATTTCGGCGGCACGGTTGGCCGTTTTGGTGGGGACAAGTTCATCGCCATGGTGCAGGGCGCCAATCAGGCTGTGGCTGAATCCATTGCCGGCACCGTGTTGCAACATGTGTATACACTGGGCATTCCGTATCCAGATTCGGGCAATGGTCAGGTGTTAACCGTCAGCATTGGTTTGGATAGTCTGGTTCCGATGGCGGAGGACGGGCTGATGGATGTGGTTGGCCGGGCCAATGTTGCCCTTGCCTATGTCAAGTCGCTGGGGGGAGGTGCCGCAGAGAGATGGCATTCGGGCCTACAGGTGCGGTCCACTCAGTCAGAGTCCTAACCCGGATGCTTCGTTCCACCGGAAGGGGGGATAGCAATGCGATCACTGCAACGCTTGGGAATGACCCTGGTGCACCTTGTTATGTTGCTGCTTCTCGCGGCCTTCGCCTTAGCTGCCTATCTGCCGTACAAAGCATCACTGCAGCAACAAGCAAGCAGCGGGTTGCAGCAAGTGGCAGATGATTATGCGCTGCCATTTGGCCAGCGACTGGAAGCGGTCCGCTTGAGGTTAGCCACGGCAGCCGTCATCTTCCAGAGCGGCAAGCCTCTCGCGTAGATTGCTGAATCGTTGGATTCGGAGTTCTTCAGATTTGGTGTAGTTGATGAAGCTGGCAACATTGCCTACAGTGATGGCTCCGACGGAAAGGCGGGCGGAGCTGATTGGTTCCTCCGTGCTAAGAGTGGTCAGGCCAGCATTGGTATGCCGCGCATCCTGAACCGTGCGGCCGGGGAGCTGGTGGCGACAGCCGCTATGCCGCTCGGTGAGCAGGTGTTTGTTGGCGAACTAAGTCTGCAGGTTTGGCGCTCGCTCTACCAAGACCTGACGTACGGCCAGGATGGTTATGTGTTTGTGCTTGCGGCTGATGGCACCACAATTGCTCACCCTGATCTTAGCTTGATCTTGAATCGCGACAATGATCTAGAGAAGAGCGACGCCGAGCTTGAGCCTCTGATCAGGCTAGAACAACAGATGGTACTTGGTCAGCGGGGCAGCGGCAGGTATCAGTACTTTGGCCATGATCGCTTTCTCGCCTTCGCCCCCATTCGCGGCACCGACTGGTCCCTAGCGACGGTTGCGCCGAGCGGGGAACTATTGGGAACGGCTTGGCGATGGCGTACTCATGTCCTCTACGCAGCTGCGGGTCTGATTGCAATTGCCATGTTTTTTGTCTTGCGCAGCATCCGCGTATCACGGGTAATGGCCATCAGCGAGGCCACCCTGCGGCAAGTGATTGACACAGTGCCCATCGGGCTGGCTGTGCTGGACAGGCGTGGCGGCACCCTGCTGGCTAACCAAGCGCTCTATGCGATGCATGCCCTTCCCAACCCGGGTGACGATCCCCGACTTGGACTGACTGATCTGGTTCCCGCCAAGGATCAGCAGCGGGTAGGGGAGGCACTGGCCCGCGCCTTCGATGCCGAAGGAGTTGTGCAGGAAGAAGTGCAGGGGCAACGCGCCGGCGGTGCAGCCTTTGACTCTCTGCTGGCTTTTTCCGCATTGCCGCCAGGCAGTGCATTCGGGCAGGCAGTGATCATGGCGGTCGTGGATGTGTCAGCGCACAATCGGCAGGCGGAGTTGCTGGTGAGCAGCCTGGAGAGGTTCAGCGCCGTGTTCATCACCATGCCTCAAGGGCTAATTCTCGGTGAAGTACTCTTTGATCAGCACGGAGCGGCTTGCAGTATACACATTTCGGACGTGAACCCCAGTGCAGCAGCGATGTTCCCTTTGCATCGCGGGCAGGAGTTGGCAGACGATTTGGCCACGCTGCCGCCGGTAGACGGGCAATCGTGGCTGTCCATGCTGGATGAGGTTACCAAGACGGGTGACAGTAAATACATTCATCAGCTCACCCTGGATCATG
Source organism: Bacillota bacterium (assembly GCA_023436245.1). Classification (GTDB taxonomy): domain Bacteria; phylum Bacillota; class UBA994; order UBA5500; family UBA5500; genus JAEZJZ01. Next base: position 6,803 of record JAEZJZ010000004.1, read on the forward strand.
TTCACTACTATGATCTGTTCGCTTATTGCTATCGCCACGGGCACCTGGCCGTCGTGGTCAACGACGTGTCCGAGCGAACCAGGGCGGAGCGGGAAATTCACCTGTTGAGCACAAGGGATCGGCTCACCGGACTCTGCAACCGTTATGCCTTTGAGTTAGCCGTACAGCAACTGCGGGAGGCAGGGGCACCGATGGGGGTGCTGTACATGGACATCGATGGCTTGCGCATTGTCAACACGGCGCTCGGTTTAGAAGCCGGCGATCAGGTGCTAAGAGACGTAGCCGGTCTGCTGCAGCAGTTGAGCAGTCCGCCCGAGGTGTTGGCCCGACTAGGAGGCGATGGTTTCGCCTTGCTCATGCCGGGGGTTTCCAGACAGGCGCTCGAGTCGCGCCTACAGGCCATTCGTGAGCTAATTGCAGAGCACAACCGGCAGTCTGATCTACCTGTGTCCGTGAGCCTGTCCATTGGGGTAGCCCACGGTGAAGTGAGCTCAGATATTGAGGGGCTGGTCAGGCAGGCCGAAGACAACCTCTATCGCGAGAAGCTCTATCGCGAACAGAGCTTCCGGAGCTCGCCCATTCAGGTGCTCAGCCGGGCGCTCGAGGCCCGCGACTTCAACACCGAAGGCCACTCTGAGCGACTACAGTCATTAATCGAGATGTTTGCTCGAGAACTGAGACTGGCCGAATCAGAGGTGCTGGACTTGCGCCTGTTGGCCCAGTTTCATGATATTGGCAAGGTAGGCATTCCGGATCGTATCTTGTTCAAACCCGGAAAGCTCTCCCCTGAAGAGTGGGCCGTGATGAAGCAGCACAGTCAAATCGGCAGTCAGATTGCCGAGTCCTCGCGTGATCTGCTGCCGATCGCCGATTTGATTCTGAAGCATCATGAGCGTTGGGATGGCACAGGCTATCCACTGGGGATCCGTAGAGAGGAAATTCCATTGGCCTGCCGCATTCTAGCCATCGCTGATACATATGACGCCATGACCAACGACCGACCGTACCGGCGCGCCATGACCCATGCCGAGGCACGCGCCGAAATTGAGGGGCAAGGCGGCCGCCAATTCGACCCGGCCTTGGTCGCTCAGCTGAGCGTTCCCTTGGCCGAGTGGCAGCGGAACGAAGCAAGGACTACTGCCTAATCTGCGCTATGATCGAAAAAAGGCTCATCGGCCAGAGGGCGCCATGCTTGGCGCCCCTACGATGGTGCAGGCATGCCTCGGTTGCTCGGGCCGCATGTATGCGACCCGGTCATCCACTACAGAGCAGCCCATCGACAGCATTTGCGCATCCAAACGCAAGAGAGACGACAGCCGTCGTCTCTCTTGCGCTATTCACGGGGGTGCTATTGCAACCACCTCTCAGCAACACGCAGTGTTGCTGCAATGCTTAGTATTGCGGGCGTTCCCAGACCTGTTTTCCTTCGATGAAGGTCTCCAGGATGACGCTCTTGTAGCTGAACGGCTCGCCACTCATCACGAGGAAGTCGGCGTCTTTTCCAGCCTCCAGCGAGCCGACGCGATCGGCGACACCCACAGACTCAGCCGGGTTAATCGTCATCATCTTCAACGTCTCATCGACCGTTAGCCCATACTTAGAGGTAATGGCGCCGTAGGCGTGATAGTTGCGGCTATCCAGGAACGGATGGTCCGTGATCAGGGACACCTTTACGCCTGCCTTGTGCAGCACGGCCGGGTTGCGGTCGGTGAAGTTCGCTGTCTCTACCTTGCCGCGGGAGGATAGCCCGGGACCAACATGGGCTGTTACCTGCTTCTTGCCCAGGAAGTCGGCGATCAGGTGACCGTCTGTGCAATGCTCAATGCTGTACTTGAGGCCGAACTCCTCACAGAGCCGGATGGCAGTGATGATGTCATCATGGCGATGAGCATGCACGCGGAAGGGGATCTCGCCCTTCAGTACCATGTAGCCGGATTCGAGGTTCAGGTCGATATCAAACGGCTTGCCGTCCGCCTTGGCCTTGTCCTTCTTCTCCGCATATGCCTTGACGTTTTGGAAGTACTCTCTAATCAGTCCAGCGGTACCCATGCGGGTAGACGGAGCATGCTTCAGGTTCTGGCCGTGGGCGCGCTTCGGGTTTTCTCCCAGAGCACCTTTTAGGCCGGTCGGGTTCTTGATCACCATCTCGTCGATGATTGTGCCAGCCGTCTTACAGGCGAAACCCAAGCCGCCTACCGGATTGCCGGAGCCCGGGACAATCTGCACGGTGGTGATGCCGCCCTCGCGGGCACTGCGGAAGCTGCGCTGGAATGGGTTGGTCGAGTCCAGGGCATTCACCTTGCCGTTGACCGGATTAGGCATTTCGTTTCCATCGTATCCAGCGGAGCCTTCTCCATCGCCCCAGATGCCGACGTGCGAGTGAGCATCGACGAACCCTGGAAGAATGACCTTTCCGGACATATCCATGACAGTTGCGTTCTGTGGCGCCTGGATCTGCTCGCCCACGGCGACGATCTTGCCGCAGTCGTCAACCAGCATCATGCCCTTCTCCAAGGTGGGACCGGTGACGGTGTAGATCTTTGCTCCAGTGATTAGCAGCATGCTTGACCCTCCCGTTCATAGACAATCTCTCCGTCGATCACGGTCACGTCCGCGAAGGTGGTGAACTCCAGCGGATCGCCTGACCAGATTACGAAGTCTGCATCCTTACCGACTTCCAGCGAGCCGACTCGATCGGCAATGCCGGCGTGTTCAGCGCCTGACAGGGTAATAGCGCGCAGTGCGACATCGCGATCCATTCCCCAGCCGACTGCCAGTGAGGCGGTGGTGATCAAGTACTGGCCGGCCACGACCGCATGGTCTGTGGTGAAGCAGAATGGTACCCCCGCCCTGGCCAGCGCAACCGCAGTGCGGAAATCGCGCTCGCGGTTTTCCACCTTGGAGCCGTACTGCATGGTCGGTCCAACCGCACTGGATGCGTTGCTCTTCTTCAGCAGATCAACCAATAGATAGCCGTCTGTGACGTGCTCCAGCGTATAGGGCAGACCAAATTCATTCATGATGCGGATGGAAGTGGTGATGTCGTCTGCGCGGTGGCAGTGAATGCGCAGCGGGATTTCTTTGCGCATCAATGGAAGCAGTGCTTCGTACTGCTTGTCATATTTCGGCTTTTCCTGTTCGGTCTTGGCGTTGTCCAGTTTCTCCATGTAATGCTTAGCTTTGAGCAAGGTCTCGCGCATGACAGCGGCGTTGCCCATGCGAGTCGATGGGGATTGCTTTCTGCCGCCGTAAACGTTCTTTGGGTTTTCGCCCATGGCAGCCTTCATTCCGGTTGGGTTCTTGATCACGGCGTCATCCACGATGGTGCCTTTACATTTCAACGCGACCGTTGTACCGCCGATAATGTTCGCGCTCCCTGGGGGAACGTTCACGCTGGTGATGCCGGCCCGGCGGAAATCATCAAAGGCGCTGTCGCACATGTTGATTCCGTCAATGGCCTGACACCAGGCGGTGACTGGGCTGGTCGCCTCATTGGTGTCTTGACCTTCCCAACCAAGCCCTTGTTCGCCAATGCCCACGTGGGCATGTGCCTCAACCACGCCTGGCGTGATTGTGCGTCCGGCAGCATCAAGCATTTTGGCATCCGCTGGGATAACCAGGTTCTGTCCAATGGCTTTAATCTTGCCGTTCTCAACTAGCATTTGCCCGTTCTCAATGATGCCGTGCGAGACGGTCTCAATGCGGGCGTTGATCACTGCTAACATCTTCTACCTCCTCTGGTTCTTGGCTGTTGCCATAATGACAGCAGTATCCACCGAACAAGGCATTTCGTGCAAGAGTTAGGCCGCGCTGCAACTAACGGCTGCTTACACTTAGCAGATTCGGTGGTTTGTACTACTACAGAAATTCTACATGGCTGGTCAGACTTCCTGCTGTCATGTTCTACTCTCTCCACATCAGCACGAGCCTATGGATGCGAGCCATAATCAACCACATACATAATGACAAATTTGTGCTAGAATGTTCATGCGCCTCGGTTCTGCTTGACATCAGGCAGGAGGATTGGGGATAATATAAGATACATGGCGCAGCACAAGGTGCTGCTGCAATAGCTTTGCCGTGCTAGGCGGGGAGGTAGCGGTGCCCTCTAACCTGCAATCCGCTGCAGCAGGGTCGAACACCTATTTCAAGGCTTGCGTTTGTGGGGTTTGCCTCGGGCAAGTGGTGTTGACAATCGGGTCCAGCGCAACAGAGACTCATGAACCCCGTCAGGTCCGGAAGGAAGCAGCGGTAAATGGGATACTCTGTGTGCCGCTGGGTAGCCTGATTCGAGCCAACTACCCGAGTTACACTCGGAAGCGCCTGTCGAGAATAGGGCACGGCATATTTTCTGGCCACAGCATTCGCTGTGGCCTTTTCACATATCGCGAGTTCACGGAGAACAAGTTGGCCTGTCTCCGGCGTTGCGGGCTATAATGAGAAGAACTGGACAACTCCCCTTGCCAAAGGAGAACGACAATCAGGTGTGTAAATCACTATAGCAGCGTCAAGTGTGTGTACTATGAGCTGAGACGTTCAAGCTGAGCGTCGTGTGCGCTACTATACCCAAAGCGAGGTGACTATTGAGCATGGCATATCAGGCGCTTTACCGGGAATGGAGGCCGCAGACTTTTGCTGATGTGGTTGGCCAGCCTCACATCGTGCGAACTCTTCAGAACATGTTGCGGCAAGGCCGCGTTTATCATGCATTCCTCTTCTGTGGGCCGCGCGGCACTGGCAAGACGACGCTGGCAAAGCTGTTGGCCAAGGCGCTCAATTGCCAGCAAGGGCCAACGACTGAACCATGTCAAACCTGTGCGGCTTGCCTTGGAATTAAGGCAGGCAATTACGTGGACGTCCTGGAGATTGACGGAGCCTCTAACCGGGGGATAGACGAAATACGCGAGTTGCGTGAACGAGTCAAGTACGCGCCGGCTGAAGGACGTTACAAAGTATACATCATTGACGAGGTCCATATGTTAACGACTGAAGCGTTCAACGCACTGCTTAAGACTCTGGAGGAACCGCCGGCGCACGTCGTCTTTGTCTTCGCCACCACTGAGGTGCAGAAGGTGCCTGCTACCATCCTTTCGCGTTGTCAGCGCTTTGATTTTCGGCGCATAGGCGACAGGGTGATTGAGGATGCTTTGGTTGATCTCTGTAGAAAGGCCGTTTTTGCAGTCGAGCCGGAAGCATTGCGGTTGATTGCCGCTGCTGCCAATGGCGGAATGCGCGACGCATTATCCATGCTCGATCAGGCCCGCAGTTACGCGGGAGAGCAAACTTTGACTGCAGCTGATGTTCAGGAAGTGATCGGCCTAGTCTCGGACGCCACCTTCCGACAGCTGCTAACGCATCTAGTTCAGGGCGATTTGCAGTCAGCATTGGAGAATCTCAGTGGCCTAATTGAGCGAGGGAGAGAAGTCGCTCAGATCGCGGATGGTTTTGTGCAATACGCCCGCTCTTGCCTCCTGCATAGCGTTGGGCTTGCCCCCGAGGGGTTTGTGCCACCTGCGGTAGATGCTTCGCCTGCTTTCTTGACTTCATTGTTGCAGGCTCTACTGGCCGTGGAAAAGGAGATCCGCTACGCGTCCAATCAACGCGTGCTGCTGGAGCTGGCCCTATTCCGAGCAAGCCATCCTTTGGCCCTCGCGGCGCCGGCGACTCAGACCCAGTCAATGCCCGGCACTGCCCAACCCATGTCTGTTCCTGAGTCGCCTGAGTCGAAGCGTGCTGCTCACCCTGAGACAGTGGAGCCAGCGACGGCGGAACTAGTCAGGGTGGACAAAGCTGATTCGGTAGCTCTGCCGCTGGATGTTGATAATCACGAGGCGGTCGAGGATAAGGGGGCTTCACGCCAGGACGAAGTCATCCTGGTGACCGACCGTGAGGACAGCACGCTTGGTCTCACCTTGAGAAGGTTGCGTCAGCGTTGGCCAGATTTTGTTGCCAAGGTAGCCAGCGAGGATCCGTCGATCGGAGCCCCTCTGGCCAACGGTCAGATCAAACAACTGTCCGACTCAGTAATCGTCCTGCAGTTTGAAAAGGGATTCCATAGGAAAGTGGTGAACGATAATCTACGCTTGATTGAAGAGCTGCTGCAAGCCGAACTCCATCAGCCTCTGCGCCTCAGTTGCCTCCTGCAGAGCGAAAATCCTGCGGTGGAGCAAGTTGAGGACAGGCTCAGTGTAGATGATGCCGAGAAAATCGCCCTCAGCCTGTTTGAAGGGCAAGAAGTAGACTCTAATCAGATGGGAGGCCCAAAATCGAATGAATAACATGAAGAACCTGATGAAGCAGGCCCAGAAAATGCAGGCCGAGATGGCCAAGGTGCAGGCGGAGTTGGCGGACAAGACGGTGGAAGCTTCGGCCGGCGGTGGAGTCGTGAAAGCTGTAGCCAATGGGCATAAGGAGATCAAGGAGATCGTGATTGATCCGGCAGCCGTCGATCCTGAGGACGTGGAAATGCTGCAGGACCTGGTGCTGGTCGCTGTCAACGAGGCGCTGAAGAAAGCCGAGGAACTAGCCGCCCAGGAGATGAATCGGGTCACCGGTGGGCTGAAGATGCCGTTCTGATGAGCTACTTTCCGGATCCGATCAACCAGTTGATCGGCGAGTTGATGAAGTTGCCGGGGATAGGCCCCAAGAGTGCGCAGCGGGTGGCCTTTCACCTGTTGCGACGTGACAGAAACGAGATCGTACAGTTGGCTCGGGCGCTGGTCAGTGCCAAGGACAAGACCAAGTATTGTTCGCAGTGCTTCAGCATTACTGAACAGGACCCATGTTCCATTTGCGGCGATGGGACACGCGACCAGAGTGAGCTGTGCATAGTGCAGGAACCGAAGGACATCGCTGCGCTGGAAAAGACGCATGAATACAGGGGCTACTATCACGTGCTGCATGGAGCAATCTCTCCCATGGAGGGTATAGGGCCAGAGCAACTGCGCATCAGAGAGCTGTTGGCTCGCGTGCAGCAGAATTCTGCACTGCAGGAAGTGATCCTGGCTACCAATCCAAATATCGAGGGCGAAGCAACTGCATTGTACATTTCCCGCTTACTGAAGCCATTGGGTCTCAAGGTCACCCGAATTGCCCACGGATTGCCGGTTGGTGGAGATTTGGAGTATGTTGATGAGATTACCTTGGGCAGAGCACTAGAGGGAAGACGAGAATTATAGGCCAAAAGTATGGGCAGAGTTCTGTTGGTTATACTTCCTGAATAGGTTCTAGTGAAGCTTGTACTAGCAACCACGTGTTGCGGGGCTTAGCTATTCAAGGAGGTTTTAGCCGTGCAGTCTGCCCTTTTGCGTTGGGTTGAGCAGATTCTGGATTTCGCAATGAGCAGCCGCTCAGAGCGCGCGGTTGTACAGGCACCGAAACTGGACATGCTTGAACTGGTGGAGCAGGCCCGTCAGGAGTGGCTGAACACCGACCGCTATTTTGACTGTGTGACCGATCCCGAGTTGGTGGATCACGCCATCCTGTTGAAGGACGCCGCCCAGAAGAAGTACATGTACATGCTCAGGCTGGCCAGGGCCGAGGGGCTCCGGGCTTTTGCCGCGGAACAGTTAGTGCTTTGCCTAGATGAGGAGGACTCCGCAATGGTTGAACCTGCATCAGCCCCCACATCGCTGACCTGAGCTGAGAATAGAGACGCGGGAGCTATTCTATTTTTGGACAACACGGCGTAAACTCTATTAGCCAGTCCAAGAAGGGGGACCCTACATGCCAACCATCTCGCTATTTGGCTCTGCGGCTTCGGTTAATGTGATCATCGCCTTTCTATTTGGTCTAGTTCTGCTCTATCTGATGTTCAGATTGATTCTGGTACCCTTCCGCAACTCCGGGCGCGTGCTCGTGCGTGTTGGGGTCTCGGTGCTCTGCCTGGTCGCCGTCAACCTGATCGGAGGGCGCTTCGGATATGCTGTTCCGCTCAACCTGGTCACAATTCTCATTCCTGCCGTGCTGGGCGTGCCGGGATTCTTTCTGGCCACATTGATGCAGTTTCTGATCTTCTGAAGCCGATTCGATCGTTTGGACAGCCGATTGGCTGTCTTTTTTGCTTACCTGCTAGCATATTTTGTACGGTTGACTACTTGCTCCTTCCGCTGTAAACTCATTCACACGCGGCTCAACTGAGTTTGCTGCCGGCTCACAGGTGAGTACAGCCTGCAGTCTACCGGCATGTTGACAAGCCCAGTTGAACGTGTTAAGCTAATGAAGCTGTCGCCGCGAGGTGGCAGTTGACCAGACTCCAAACTAGCTACCAACAATTGCCGGGTTGACGTAATGCCGGGTGAGATGGTAAGCTAAGAGTCCGCCAGTGAGCGAGAACCTTGAAAACTGAACAATGATGGACCAGATGAAGAATCTGGGTCAGAGGAAGACGAGCCTCGAGAGAGGCGAGTTGGAGACTGACACCAAAAACCCGTTGGTTTCAGAGAGCAATCTCGGAGACTAAACACAAACCACAAGTAATTAAAGAGCCACAGGTTCTTTGATAAAGGAATGGGGACATTCCTTAAGGTGTGTCCCCTGACAACTTTTTCGGAGAGTTTGATCCTGGCTCAGGACGAACGCTGGCGGCGTGCCTCATACATGCAAGTCG
>JAEZJZ010000042.1 GCA_023436245.1 Bacillota bacterium
TTTTCCCTCCCGTCAATTAGCGCGGTCATCTTTGCTGCTCTAGCTTGCCCAAATGTACGTTTGGACAGACCAAATATCTCGGCAAAGAGCATCAAAAAGTGGCTCACTCAGCGAGCCGCTTAACACCATGTGAGCATTGGGAAGTATCCCTTCATGGCAGGTATGTACCGCAGTCTCCACATACAAAAGGACTTGGCGAAAGGCATAGCCGCAAAAGGAATGCCGCTTCTAGTCAATGAGTTTCTGTGGTCTCTGGGCATGATCACGATTACGCAGATTTTCTCCACGCGAGGGCTAAATGTGATGGCCGGCCTCAATATTTCCAGTACGATAGGCAATCTGTTCAATGTCTTCTTTTTGTCGATGGGTACGGCCGTAGCTGTTATGACAGGTCAAGCCTTGGGGGCCAATGATCCTGAGTTGGCCAAGAAGCAGATTTGGCGGTTTCTGTTCTTCAGTGTTAGCGTCTGCCTTGTACTGGGTGCCGCTCTGGCAGTCAGTGCGGGGCCAATCACCAACATTTACAACACTGAGGCAGAAGTGCGTCGCCTAGCCGTCGTGTTCATGCGCACAAACGCCATGTACATGGCTTTCCATGCTGTTGCGCACTGCTGTTACTTTGCCATCCGCTCAGGGGGCAAGACGTTTATCACCATGCTCTTTGACAGCGTGTATACATGGGTTATCATGGTGCCCTACACCTACTTCATGGTGAACTTCACACGCATAGGCATCGAGGCGCTCTATCCGCTGTGTCACCTAACTGACCTAATCAAAGCCATCTTGGGCATAGCCGTTGTCAGTATGGGCTTCTGGGCTCGCACCCTGGTTGAGCAGAAACCGATCCCATCCTCCAAGTAGCTCTCGGTCCCGGAGAATGTAAACATGGTCTGGATAAGCGGCATTGGAGCGCTCTCCGGTGCCGCTTTCTCATGGTCGGCGTGGAGAGCTTGAAGCGTGGAAATCACGGAGTGCCATTGACCGATCAAGCGCCTACGAATAGAGACCAGGAAACCTACCTTGGCCAAGACATACTCTTCCAATGCTGCTTCCGCAGCTTGAGCATCTTCTGGAAATACGTCGTAGCTGATGCATTCAATTATCCAACAGGTCAATTGTATGTCCAGTTAGTTAGTGCTATCATATTGAAGTATTTCATTCATACTGGAGGGTCAATATGTCAGCTAGCAGCAAGCAATCAAGCACCGCGAACCCCGCCCCCTTGGGACTCTTAGCTTTTGGGATGACCACCATCCTGCTGAATCTGCACAACGCTAACATCATCGCCTTGTCGGGAGTGATTCTGGCCATGGGTCTTTGCCTGGGAGGGGCAGCCCAGGTTATCGCCGGTATTATGGAGTTCAGAAGCAATAACACATTTGGAGCAACTGCCTTTACTGCATACGGCTTCTTCTGGTGGTCCTTGGTCCTGATTTGGACACATCCATTCCAGGGAATCGAGGCAGCAGACCCGGTTAGCGTAGGATTCTACCTGCTGCTCTGGGGCATCTTCACGGCTTTCATGTTTGTGGGCACACTCAAGCATGCCCGTAGCAGTCAGGTTGTGTTTCTTTCTTTGACCGCCCTGTTCCTGCTGTTGGCCATCGGAGACTTCAGCGGCAACGAAGTGATCAAACACATCGCTGGATGGGTTGGCATCTTCTGCGGTGCTTCCGCCATATACAGCAGCGGCGCGCAAATAATCAACAACGAGTTCGGCAAGCAGGTCTTGCCACTGTAATTGTCCCAGTGACCGGGCGGCCTGACGGCAGCCCGGTCTTCTCATAGGCATTCTTCACTGGGTGTACCCCAATCATCGCATCTTCCGCAGTGTGCCCCTTCTTCGACGCCTTTCCGGGCCGAATCATTCGGCTGGAGTGGCGTCTTGTCTTGCGGATAACTTGTCACACAGAAATTGTGGATCACAGGTCACTGCGAGCCTTGGGATGACCCTTGCCGGAGCTGGCTTGACACTCTGCTTGCAGGACTTGAAGTTCCAGACCAGGTCGTGCCAAGATTTCACCAGGCGCACAGTCATATCTATCAAGGCGACGAGCATACTCACCTGTACTTGGCTCGAATAGGTGGTCAGCTTGCTGGGGCTGCCCTTCTGTGGATTTCCCAGGGCATCGCTGGGATACACACTGCCACGGTTGTCCCTGAGTATCGCGGCCGGGGAGTTTACCAGGCCTTGTTTAGGGCCCGCGTGCAACAGGCGCTTGGTATGGGCGTGAAGAAGCTGGCGACTGAGACAGCGGTCCCTTCGGTGATTCACGTGGCCCAGCAAATTCGGGTTCACACCAGCGTCTTGTTATAGGCTCTGATATTAGCCCAAGTAGTACCTTATAACCGAGCCCGGGGTCCTTGTCATGAGCATCATGTCAAGAGGCCCGGCCGGGTAGCACATACCCAATCGACGCCTTGCCTGGTGTTACCGGTGCCTTGAGTATTTCGGCGACATGCGCGGGGAGGATTTCGACGCCTAACGGAGAAAGTTCATCTGAGACTTGGCGTCCCACGGTTCGTGGTAAGAGAGCTGTAGCAGACTAGTCAAGTCAATCGGAGGTGGACAGATTATGGATCGTATTAAGGCCATTGCCGAACTATCCAATGCCTTTGGCCCATCAGGTTTTGAGGACGAGGTGGTGGATGTCATCACCAAGTACTCAGTCGGGCTTGACGTCGAGGTCGACCCGATGAACAACGTCTATTCGCGTTTGAAGGGGAATTCCGGTGACCGACCGATGGTTATGCTAGACGCCCATTCCGACGAGGTAGGTTTCATGGTTCAGGCCATCACACCTAAGGGCTTAATCAGCTTCCTTCCCCTGGGAGGGTGGGTGGTGACCAACATTCCGGCGCATCCCGTCGTGATTAGAAACAGCAAAGGGCAGTTGATCAAAGGTATCACAACGTCGAGGCCGCCACACTTCATCAATGAGGCTCAGCGGGACAAGAAGCTGACACTTGATGACATTTATGTGGATATCGGCGCGACCAGCCGGGCAGAGGTCATGGATGTTTTCGGCATTGAGCCGGGAGACCCCATTGTCCCGGATGTCAGCTTTTCTCACAACGAGCAAACTGGCGTGATGATGGGGAAATGCTTCGACAACCGGATGGGCTGTCTGTGCATCCTGGAAGTCATGGATCGGCTGAAGAACGAGAACCTGAATGTCGACGTGGTTGGAGCATTTGCCGCTCAGGAAGAGGTGGGCACTCGCGGCGCCGAGGTGACTGCTAGGACCGTTAGGCCTGATTTGGCCATCGTCTTTGAAGGTTCTCCAGCAGATGACATCTATTACGACGAGTTCACGGCCCAGGGCTGCCTGAAGAAGGGTACGCAGATCAGGCATCTGGACCGGTCCATGGTCAGCAATCCGCGCTTCATCGGCTATGCCAAGGATTTGGCCAAGGCGAAGGGCATTGCCTACCAGAGTGCAGTCCGCGCCCAGGGTGGCACCAATGCCGGCAAGATCCACTTGTCCAACAAGGGCGTACCGACCCTGGTGCTCGGAATTCCGGTGCGGTACGCACACACGCACTACGGGTATTCTGCAGTAATGGATGTGGACGCAACCGTTGACCTCGCTGTGGAAGTGATCAAGAGCCTGAGGGATGCCAGGGTGAGGGAGTTATTAGGACGCAGGTAGGCAGCCGGTGTCAGGTCGGCGTTCTCCCTAACTGAACAAGCCAGAATTGAGGATAGCCCTCGCCTGCAAGGGGAGGGCTATTCATACTTGTCGTTGACCAGCCAAAACAAGAGGTATAATATGGGCATGAGCAGGCGGCCACAGCGCTGGGAGAGGTTGATAGAGTGAAGGGCAAGATGAACAGAAAACGCATGATGATGCTGAGCGGCGTGATGATCTCAATCATGGCCGCTATTTTAGTACTTGGCGTTCTTAAGCCGAATGCCAACCAGATACATCCTGAGAATGGAGTTCTGGACCTGCAGAACTGGGAGCCTGGCGTGGATGGAGTCCTGAGCCTGAGCGGACAATGGGCCTTCTATTGGCAGCGTTTCTTGTCCTACGGGGAAGTTGTGGCCGATAACCCCGAGCCCGATCTGTTGGCATCAGTACCTGGAGAGTGGAACAAACAGAAAATGAATGGCCAGAAACTGCCTGGCATGGGCTACGGGACTTACCGGGTGGAGGTGGGGCATGCGCCACAGGGCGAGCCGCTGGCCATGAGAGTTCCCACCTACTCAACGGCCTATGAACTGTATATCAATGACCAACTCATTTCTTCCAATGGGAAGGTCGGCACCAGCAGCGAAGCATACTCGCCTGAGTATCTGCCGAGGGTAGTTGAGTTCATCCCGCCGGGAAGCAACTTTGAGATTATCGTACACATTGCCAACTTCACCTATTCCCGCGGCGGCATGTGGTATGCCCTGAGCATGGGTACCCCGGAGCAGATTCATCGTATGGACAAAGTGATCTCAGACAAGGACCTGTTCCTTTTTGGCGCTCTGGCGGTTATGGCCCTCTATTATCTCAGCATTTTCTTGTTGCGCCGAGAGGACAAGAGCAGCCTGTACTTCGTGTGCATGTGCGCCATCTTTGCGCTCAGGACGGCCGTATACGGAGACTTCTTCATCTATCGATTGCTGCCCTTCGTCACCTTTGAAGCAATTGTGGCTATCGACTACATAACCCTCTGTTGGTTCTCCGTTTCAGCGGCATTCATGATTGGCGCATTGTTCCCGGAGGAGAACTCCCGGAAGGTTCTGAAGGCAGCATTTGCCTACGCCTCAGCCATGACCCTGGTTTTCCTGCTCACCCCCATTTCCTTCTACACCGGACTGGTGTATGTCGTGCAACTAGTCGCCATTCTGATCGGTGGTTACTCCATCTTCACTGCTGGCGCCGCCTTCCTCAGAGGGAGAAAGGACGCTCCCGCCGTGATGTTGGGCGCCCTTGCGGTTATTGCTTGCGCAGTGCATGACATGCTGTACCAGAACAACATCATCGTCAGCAACATCGGCGAATTGGTGCCTTTCGGCCTGTTCATTCTACTCTTCCTGCAATCATTTGTGCTGGCACGCAGGTTCTCCGAGGCGTTCCAGAACGTGCATGCCCTGTCTGAGAAGCTGTTGAAACTGGACAAAATCAAGGACGAGTTTCTTGCCAACACTTCTCATGAACTGCGCACGCCGCTGAACGGCATCCTCGGCCTTACCGAGGCCATGCTCAAGGGGAGCGACGGAGAGTTGGCCGGCAGGCAGAAGCAGAGTCTGTCCATGATCGCGAGCAGCAGCCGAAGGCTGGCAAACCTGGTCAATGATATTCTCGATTACTCCCGGATGAAAAACGGGGATGTGTTGCTGAACATCCGACCAATACAAGTTGAGGGTTTGATCCACACAGTGGTCAATGTCTTCAAACAGTTGAGTCAAGCCAACGAGTACGAGCTGATTGCGGAGGTCTCGGAAGGGCTTCCGCCGGTGTTGGCTGACGAGAACCGTGTGGTGCAAGTACTGTACAATCTTGTGGGCAATGCCGTGAAGTTCACGGCCAGAGGCTACATCCGGGTCTCCGCAACGCGAGTCGGGGATGTGTTGGAGATCTGCGTCAGGGACACCGGCGAGGGTATCCCCGAGGATCGCCTGGAGGATATCTTCAAGTCCTTTGAGCAGGTGGATTCATCTCTGACGCGTAGACACGGCGGAACAGGCCTGGGACTCTCCATCACGAAACAGCTTATCGAGTTGCAGGGGGGCCATGTCCGGGTGGAATCCCGCTTGGGCGCTGGCTCCCGGTTCTGCTTCACGTTGCCATTGGCCGATGGGGTGCAGCCAGAGGCCGAAACCCCTGCCGAGAAAGGTGGAGCGAACAGGCCACGGCATGACTTTGTCGCGAGCCTTGCCGAGGTTTCTGCCGGCGTGGAGGCGGCGGAAGGCGGTGCCCAGATTCTCCTGGTGGATGATGATGCGCTCAACTTGCAGGCTGCCGCAGCCATACTGCGGCTGGCCGGTTACCGGGTGATTGCAGCCAGCAGCGGCCAGGCCGCCCTGGCAGAGCTGAATAGGCATGGGGGCTGCTCCCTGGTGGTTCTGGATGTGATGATGCCGGAGATGTCCGGCTATGAAGTGTGCCGGGAGCTCCGAGAGAGCAGATCGATCTTCGAGTTACCGGTGTTGATGCTGACCGCCAAGGCCACAACCAAGGACATTGTCATGGGCTTTGAGGCGGGAGCCAACGATTACCTCCCCAAGCCGTTTGAGCCGGAAGAGCTGTTGGCACGGGTCAGAACCTTGGTCGAGCTCAAGTCATCAGTGGATAGAGCCATGGCTGCAGAGGTGGCCTTTATGCAGGCGCAAATCAAGCCACACTTCCTGTTCAACACTCTGAACGCGATTTCGTCGCTTTGCGATAGCGATCCAAGCCGCGCCCAGCGACTGATCGATGCTTTTGCGACCTATCTGCGGGAGAGCTTTGATTTCCGGAATCTAGAGATGCTAGTGCCCATCGAAAGGGAACTGCGACTGGTGAACGCCTACACAGAGATAGAGACGACGCGGTACGGCGAGGATCTGCGAGTAGAGTTCAACATTGACAGTACCATCAAGACCAAGATACCCTTTCTCTCCCTGCAGCCCCTGGTGGAGAATGCCATCAACCATGGCCTCAGAAGGAAGGGTGGCCAAGGAACTGTCACGATATCGGCGATTCGGGTTAGCGACGGCGTACAGGTGGCTGTAGAGGATGATGGACAAGGCATCCCGTCCGAACGGCTGGCAGAACTGCTTCTGCCGGAGACAGGGCGTGGAATCGGTCTTTGGAATACCGACCGGAGACTTAAGCGATTATTGGGGAACGGGCTTGTCATCGAGAGTGCCCCCGGCAACGGCACCAAGGTGTCCTATACTGTCCCGCTGGAGATGATCTGATTTGATCAAGGCAATTATCGTGGATGATGAACGGCTTTCAATCGAGAAGCTGGCCAAGTTGCTCCGGGACAATGGCTTGGCGACGGTGGTGGGAGCGTTCACGGACCCGTTGGAAGCGCTGGAGTTCCTGAAGGAAAACAAGGTGGATACGGCATTTCTGGACATAGAGATGCCCGACATGGACGGGATTGAGCTATCAGGTCACATGATGGACCTGCAGTCGGAGATCGCCATTGTTTTCGTGACCGCGTACAATCAATATGCAGTGGAGGCCTTTCGCCTCAACGCCATGGACTACTTGATGAAGCCGGTCATGGCTGAGCGCCTGCGGGAAACGATCAACCGAATCAGGGAGCGGAGAGGTCTGGGGGCGCGTCTTGAAACAGTGCATGTCCGCTGCTTCGGTAGATTCTCAGTGATGGCTGGGCAGGAAGCCGTGAAGTTTCGCACTGAAAAAGCGGAAGAGCTTCTAGCCTTCCTGATCGACAAGAGAACTGGCTTTGTCAGTCGGCGCGAGATCATCGACGGCCTTTGGGAGGACTTTGACGGCGACCGTGCCCTGATCCACTTCAACACCACTCTGCACTACCTGAAGAAGGCGTTGTTGTCATGCGGGATCGAGATCCAGATCAGCTATGATCGAGGCGGTTACCGGTTAAGCCTGGAAGCTCTGCCCTGCGACTACCTGGAGTTCTGTGCGTTTGTTGACAGAGGTGAGGGCGTCAATCCAGCGAACATTCTGGAGTATGAGCAGAAGGCGAGACTGTATGCGACGGAGTATCTCTCCGGGTGGGAGTATGGTTGGGTGGGAAGAAAGCGGCTGCTCTTGGAGGAGCAGTATATTCGTTTGCTCCTAAATATGGCGGAGTATTACCAAGAGATCAGGAACTATCAGAAGGGTATCGACTGGTTGCAGTCGGGGTTGATCAGGGAACCGCTCCACCGAGAGCTGAACTATCGGCTGGTGAAGCTCCTGTTGTTGGCCAACGAACGAGTGCTGGCCACAAAGCACTATTCTCTTTACAAGAGGGACATGAGGAAGCGGCTCAACCAAGCACCCGATAGTGATTTCACAAAGCTGTTGAGGTAAGCCGCGTTACCGGCAGAGACATACATTGACTTCTTGTACAGCAATCCAGGCACCTAAGCCTTTGATATGCAAGGGTTTAGGTGCCTTTTCTTTGCGGTTCGTTGTATCGCGGTTAAGTGGAATACTATAAAATTAGGAAGAAGCAATGGGCAGCACTCCTGAAATGGCCAAAGATCTCGGCACTTCAAACACTAGGGGGATCAAAGATGAAGTTTATCGCGGGATTAAGGAAGTTGCGCACCGCTACCGTGACACTGCTAATTCTGACGATGGTCTGCAATTCTTGCGCGGCGGCAGTACTGGCCGCAGGCCCCATGACGTATGGGCAGCGTGCGGAAGAACTGAGTGTGCAAGCTTATGGGTCCGGCACAATCACACCGGTCAGCACCGCTGACCAGCTCGATGCCGCCCTGAACGATCCAGGCAGTGGTTACACCATTCGGCTGGACGCAGATATCCTTGATTCGCAACTGCGGAGTATCGGCAAAGAGATTACTCTGGACATGAATGGTCATACACTAAGTCTGGCAGAAGCCTGGAATGTGGGGACAGGTGGTGTGCTCAACCTGCTGGGTGGAGGGTGGATAGACGCTGGTGAACGCATCTATGTGTACGGCGGCACGCTCACCTCTGTGGCACTTGGCCCGGTCATCGGTGGGCAGGGCGTTGCGGTGCGGGGCGGTACTGCCACAGTAGCAGCCGTCGACGCGGTGGTCTTGGACTCTGGTGCTGCGGCTGACGCTTCCCCAGGGAGCCTGACAGTGATCGGAGATGTGACGGTCAGCGGCACGGGCGCGACTGCCGCCGACGCCAGCGACGGCGGCTCCGTCACAGTGCAAGGCAACGCTGTCGCCACTGCAGGCGATGCCGCGCGCGCCATGACTGGCGGGACCGTGGAAATTGGGCAGGATGCCATCGCCGCTAATCGCGCGGCCATAGCCCTAGGCGGGGTAATCATCATTCAAGGCAATGCCACCACAGAGGGTGACTACGCTGCCTATATCGCGCGCAGTGGCTCCATCCAGATCAGCGGCGATGCCAATGCCAGTGCCGGCAAAGGCATTTATGCCGCGGCCGGTTGCTCTATCACGGTGGGGGGCGATGTCACGGGCGGGCCGGGGCAGACGACTGCCGAGAGCGATGGCGGAACGCTGACTATTGCCGGCAGCGTCTCCGGAGGCGGCACCGGAGCCCATGCCAACATCGGCTCCATCACTGTCACCGGCGATGTCACCGGCTCCAACATCGGCGCATATGCCACCAGCGATGGCCAAGTGACCATCGGCGGCCAGCTGACGGCTCCCGCAGCCAAATACGTGATCATTGATGGAACGCAAAAGTCTGCCGCAGACTTCGAGCCCGTAACCACGCGGCCAGGCTACTACACATACCGGAAGCCCCTCAGCGAGAGCGTGGTCTGGGTGAAGCAACCCGACCACTGCACCGTGAACTTCTCTACCGACCAGGGGACCCCTGTCGCCAGCCAGACTGTCCCAACTGGCAGCAAGCTGGATCAGGCAGCCATTGCCACGACCAGGACCGGCTTCACCTTCGCTGGCTGGTATCGCACGGCGGACTGCGACCCGGCCGGCAGCTGGGATCTTGACAACGATCTGGTGACGGTCAACCTCACCCTCCACGCCAAATGGGTGCGGAATATCTACACAGTCAGCTTCGACACAGGTGAGGGCGGGAGCGCGGTTGCCAGCCAGCAGATCGGATACAACGAACCTGCCAGCAGGCCTGAGACCGATCCAGAGCGAGGCGGCTACACCTTTGGCGGATGGTTTGCTGATGCTGCCTGTGAAATCGCATGGGACTTCGAGCAGCCAGTGCTCGTCGACACCACTATCTATGCCAAGTGGATCGTCAACTATCAGGTCACGTTTGACAGCCGCGGGGGCAGCCCGGTCGCCAGTCAGCTTGTACCCAGCGGCAGCAGGTTGAGCGAGGCCACCATCGCTACCAGCAAGTTCGGCCACCATCTGCTTGGCTGGTATTGGACGGAAGGTAGTGTCGACCATCAGTGGTTGTTTGATCAACATGTCGTCACCGGCGCCACCAACCTCTTCGCCAAGTGGCAGGAAAACGAGTACACCGTCACCTTCGAAGAGAACGGCGGCACAGACGTTGACGATTATGCGGCTGTCATCCATGGCAGCCTGATCAGCGCGCCAGCAATACCAACAACAAAGGTCGGCCACACCTTCGATGGCTGGTATGTCAACGAGGAACTGACAACACCCTATGACTTCGACACACTGGTGCAAAGCAGCTTCACGCTGTACGCCAAGTGGCGACTCAATGATTATACTGTGTCCTACCGCGAGCCGGACGGCAGTCTGCTACTGGAGGAGACACATGCTTATGACACGGTCTTTAACAGGCCTGCCGACCCGATCAAGGTAGGCTACACGCTTGCAGGTTGGTATCGGAACCAGCAATTGACGGTGGCATATGACTTCACGCAGCCGCTGGCGGGCGATCTTGACCTCTACGCACTGTACAAGAGCAGCAGCAAGGATATATTGAGCTTTGGCATCCCGGGTCAGACCGGCGCAACACAGATTGACCCGGAAGCAGCCACTGTGACGGTGGTTATGCCATGGAACACAGACTTTACTTCGCTGGTTCCTGTGATAACCGTTTCGGAAGGTTCGACTATCAGCCCCGCATCAAGTGTGGAAGCCGACTTCTCTGGTCCCGTTGGTTATCAAGTGACTGCCCAGGATGGCGGTCACAAGTACTGGACCGTCACCTGCATAGAGGACGCATCACCCAACAACATTACCCTATTCGCTGTGGCAAATCAGGTTGGTGCTGCAACCATCGATCCAGATGCAAGAACGGTCAGCTTTCATATGCCCTACGGCACCGATATCTCCTCACTTGTTCCTGCGGTTGAGTTGACTCCCCGGGCCACTTACAGCGTCACGGTTGACGGGCAGGCGGCGACGCCCAGCGATGGCCTAGACTTCAACGGAACCGTAGTCTACACAGTCTCATCACCCAAATGGGGCGGCGGGACCGATACCAAGGATTGGTTGGCAACCTGCGTTGTTGACGCGAATACGGAAAACAACATCACTGAGTTCGTCGTCGCACATCAATCCAGAGGGAGCATAATCGATGCAGTGAGTCATCAGGTTACTTTCTTCATGCCGCATGGAACTGACGTAACAGCACTGATACCTGCAATAACTCTCTCGGACAATGCCTCAATATTGCCGAACCCCGTCTCAGTAGACTTCACCAATCCGGTGACCTTTACTGTCAAGTCTGCCAGTGGTGCTGATCAGGATTGGGTGGTAACCTGCGTGTTCGAAAGCATCGAAAATGACATCACTGGCTTTACTGTCCCGGGCCAGCATGGAGCAACCATCATTGATGAACATAACCACACTGTCACCTTTAGGCTCTATCCCGGAACCGCTGTCAATGCAATAGCTCCAGTCATCACCGTCTCTGATGGTGCCACGATCAACCCGCCTTCAGAAGCGGTTCGTGACTTCCACAACGTGGTCACCTATCTTGTCACTGCCCAGAACGGCGCAACCCAAATCTGGACAGCTTCCTACAGAATCTACTATCCGCCCCAACCCGAGACTGAGCCGGAACCAAAGCAGCCTGATGCTGACCAGAAGCTGGAGGAGACAGTTGCTGCCGTCAAAGTCACCGCCATCGAAGTCTCCACCGGCAGCGCGACCGCCATCGACTCCAAGAGCGCTGTGCTCAGCGGCACCATAGTCAAGGGCGGCGGAGCTGAGCTGCAAACCGGGTTCAAGTACCGGGCTGCAAGCGACAGCGCCTGGTCATATACCCCTGTTGCCAGCTCTGCGCTGAGTGACGGCGACAGTTTCACCTGCACGATCAATGGCCTTCGGGCCGGTACTACGTATCAGTTTGAGGCAAGGGCTGCCAATAGTGCTGGCTTGGGCAGAGGCGGCATCAGCGAGTTTGCAACAGCCAAGGCCAAGGCCCCGAAGGTGTTAACCTACGGTTCGGAAAATGGCAACCTGGGAGCGGTCATTCTCAGTGGTGCGGTGGCCGATGACGGCGGAGCTGCGGTTATGGATGCCGGCTTCCTGTGGGGTGACTCCTCAGCTGGCCTTACCAAGCATAGCCTTGGGGCAACCCGCGACCTGTCGCTGGAGCTCAGTGACCTGAAAATAGGGGAGACATATTACTACCAAGCCTATGCCGAGAACTCCAGCGGCCTGGCCGAGGGCCAGCTCTTGACCTTGATAGTTCCCGGCCTGGTCGTGACGACCCTGGAAGCTGTGGACATCACCAAGGACGGAGCGACGCTGCAGGGCAAGGTAAGCGGCAGCGGTCAGATAACCGAATACGGATTTACGATCAGCCCCGGAAGCAAGGGCAGGCTGACAACCCTCCCCGATGCGGAAGGGAACTTTGAAGTAAAGATTGATCAGCTGGAGGCCGGAAAGAAGTACTACTTTGGGGCCTATGTCAGGACTGTAGACAAGGAGATCTTGGGCGAAATACTGGAGTTCACGCCGGATAACCTCTTCCCGAAGCTGGAAACCTATGCGGCTGAGAACATAGGCCAGATCTTGGCCACATTTGGCGGATACATCGTCAGTAACAAAGGCTTCCCTATCCTGGACAGCGGCTTTAGCTGGGGCCTGGATCCTAACCCTGACAACTTGATCATTATCGAGCCAGCTGAAGACAAGCGCACCCTGGGCTTCACGCTGGTCGGACTGAAAGCGGCCACCACCTACTATTACCGCGCCTATGCAACCAATGAAAAGGGCACTGGATACGGTGCCACCCAGAGCTTCATCACCCGTGAGGCTGTCATACCTGCCATTACCACGGACAGCGCTTTGTACGACGGAAGCAGCGGTCAGTGGGTTCTGATGGGCGGCATCGATCATAACGGAGGAACGGAGCTGTTTGAATACGGTTTCCGGATTAGTAGCGACGGCAAGAACTGGCACGATCTCGTTATTGGCTTTGATGCATCCGGCAAGTATATCGCCAGGGGGCTCCCCTTCTTCAATGAGCTGCAGCCCGGAACCTATTCCCTGAAGGCTTATGCAGTTAACCCAGCTGGCACAGGTGAAGGTGGAGTGATCACCTTCACCATTCCCGAAAGACCGTCTGTCGTGACAGTGCTCGATCTAGACACCATCAACCAGGACAGATTGACTCTAATTGGTCGCATAGAAGCCACCGGTGGTGCCGGCGCGCTGTGTCAGACGACGCAGTTCAAAGTCCGCAGAGCAGGTGAAACCGAATGGCTGACAGTGGGCCTGGCTAGCGGAGAGTATGGGGTTGGAGACTTTAGCTATCAGCTGACAGGCCTCGTTCCAAAGGCGAAGTACGAGTTCATGGCAGAGGCGGGAAACAGCTACGGTTCTGCCTCCGGCGAAATACTGTCCTTCACCATGAACTATGGCAAGACAGCGCAGGAGGCACTTGCATACCTGAGCAAGAACGACATGACGCTTGGGGAAATCGCCGATGTCCTCAAAGCAGAATACCAGTGCAGTCTCGCGGAAACGGTGCAGCTGTTGCTGCAGGCTGGGTATGGGCTGATCGAGACGGCGTCGACTTTGCAGTCTTCCGCCTATCGGGCCACGCAAAGCGAGATCATGAGCGCCGTGTGTGATGGCAAGACAGCACAGGAGGCACTCGCATACCTGAGCAAGAACAGCGTTGCGCTGCAGGGAATCGCGGACGTCCTCAAGGCAGAGTACCAGTGCAGTCTTGCCGAAACGTTGCAGCTGTTGCTCCAGGCCGGGTATGAGCTGAGCGAAGCAGAATCGGCTTTGCAGTCTTCCGCATATCGGGCCACACAAAGCGACATTGTCATCGCCATGTGTGCTGGCAAGACAGTGCAGGAGGCACTCGCATACCTGAGCGAGAACGACATAGCGCTGCAGGAGATTGCAGATGTCCTGAGGGCGGAATACCAGTGCAGTCTGGCGGAAACGCTGCAGCTGTTGCTGCAGGCTGGGTATGGGCTGAGCGAGACAGTGTCGGCTTTGAAATCTTCTGCATATCGGGCTGCACACAGCACCATCGTCCAAGCCCTGAGCAGCGCTGAGTTCGCGACTATGGATATTGCACAGCAACTGGTCGTCAATTATCGAAGTGAGCTGTTGAACGCGGGCAGCGGAAACATCGATTGGGGCCTCATCCGCACGATGAAACAGCTGCAGTTCAGCTTGGCTGAAGCGATGGAAGTAATGCGTTCTCTCTACGAATACGATGCAGCCAAATGTGTCCGGGAGTTTGCTTCGGGGTCGTTGTATACAAAGACAGAGGTGAACCAGGCTGCTGCCAGTGTTTTCGGCTTGGATAAGTTGGTGGGTGTCTTGTGGGCGAACGGCGTTAGCTGGCTGAACAACTCGACAGTTGGGTGGAACAATCTTGGCCAGGTAATGAGAGAGATACTGGCGGTATTGCGGGATGTAGGCGGTCTGGAGCCTGGAGAAGCGGCAGCGAAATTAGTGGAACTTCATCCGCAGCTGGATGCCAAGGTAGTGGTTGATGTCTTCTATTACGAGGGCTACACCATTGGTCAGAGCGCAGCGGTTCTCTCTCGACTGTATGGCTCAGACCCCGTATACCTGGCGGGTATTCTCAATAGGAGCATCTACAGCAAGAACGACATCATTGCCTGCTTGATTAAGGATCTAGGGTGTCCCGCAGTGCAATTGGTTCAGATCATCACCACTGTGCTGACCAATGTGGATCCTGCAAGAACCTGCGCCTCAGTGCTCACAAATCACTACGCCCTAGATGCTCTGGGAGCAGCGAAGGTGATCTACGCCGCCGGATGGACGGAAGCGGGAACCGCCAACGGATTTGGGCTCGCTGATTTGATCTACACGATCAGACACCACTTGGGGCAGACTTCCCAGTCTGCAGTGATGACGATCCTAAGAGAACTGGGTATTTCGCCGCTGGAAGTTGCTATCCGGGTGAACATGACCCTATGGTCATTGCCGGAATACCGCGCGGTTGGTTACACCGCGGCGGACGCGGCGGCGTGGGTGAAGTGGGCGTATCGGACATCGGGCCAGCATTCGCAGTTGGGCGCGACTGTGCGGTACTGCGCACAGGCTGGGTATGAACTGGTTGAGATAGCGCGGGCGTTGCAGTCGGTTTTCGACATTGAGATGAACGCGGCCCTCAAGTATTTCCTCGATAACACCAAAGAGACCGCCGAGGCGATTAACGAGGCATTAACCAGTGCCTACGGCTCCAATCCCACCCTCACTGCTGTCGTTAAGCTGAAGGATGCCGGAACTGCGGCGGTCAACATTGCCAGCACTCTCAGATTCACGTATGGCGTGGAGAAGCCGGATACTGCAGCGGCATACATGCTGCAAGCGGACATTGACTATCAAACGGTATTGCAGGCCATCGGCCGCATCTACTTCGACATCAGGACAGCCGCTCTGTTTGATGTCTTCAGGAGTTTTGCCAATAGAGTTGTACCCGAGGCGACCTACGCTGATATCTTGAACGCCAAGATCCGCATCTACGGCAACGAGCCCAGCACGGCTTTTGTGATCTACACGTTGATGGATCACCAATATGACGCTGGCCAGATAGCGCGCATTCTGAAGGACGAGTACCAGGTGCCTCTGTTCGACTTCATGGAGAACTTCATCTTCAATTATGGTACGGCGCATTTCTCCAGCGTTGCGCCTGCCGTGATGCAAGCATATGGCATGAATCTGGCCAGCTATATCGAGTATGAAAGGTACCGCGGAACGACAGCGCAGAAGTGCGCGACCGCCCTGGCCACATCCTTTGGCGTCAACACTGCCGGCGAGGTTGCAAGTATCCTGGCCAAGGCCGGGTACAGCAAGGAAGACGTAACGCAGGCGGTTCTGGAACAGTTCTACTACGGAGACCACTCGGCGGAGGCCGTCACTGAGCTTGATCAGATCATTAGGGTCAACTTCCCAGTGCATATTGGTGATGAGATAAGGTCGCTGCTCAAGCACGGACAAGTGAAACCCGTCTCTTCGGGCTGTGAGACTTTGCTGCAGGCAGGCTATCAGCTGGAGGACCTCGTCATCGCATTGAAGGATATCTACATACTGTCCAGCCAGGAAGCAACAGATGAGCTAATTGCGCTGAATGTGTATACTTCCGATGATATCGAAATCGCGGTGCAGAGCGTTTATGGCAATGCCTATGTATCGATGTTGATTGATTATTGGAGAAATCATGACCAGGCAGACGCTGAGAGGGTCTATTCTAACCTGATGAGGGAGGGCGGAATAACGGATCCGGTGGCAGCATTCAGATACATGCGTGCCGCTGGCTTCTCAGAGTCTGAGTGCATAACCGTCCTATACTATACCTTGCGATCAGATGTGTATCCTGTCCTAGAGACCATCTATCAGGACAATTACATGGTGATGTATATCAACTTCCTGAAGAGCCGGGGCCAAAACACCCACGAGATATACAGTGACTTGGTCAGGACCTCCGGCATAACCGATCACGCTGTGCTGTATAACTACCTGCGTGCCGCTGGTTTCTCCGAGTCTGATTGCCTGACGGTCCTATACAATACCTTGCGCTCCCGTGTGTATCCTGTCTTGGAGACCATCTTTCAGGACAATTACATGGTGACGTATATCAACTTCCTGAGGAGCCGAGGCGAAAGTACCCTGGAAATCTATGATGACTTGGTCGGCAATTCCGGTATTAGTGATAAGGCCGTGCTGTATAACTACATGCGTGTCGCTGGCTTGCCTGAGTCGGAGTGTGTTGAAGCTTTGTATCGAGGCCGCGAGAGCGGTATGGGTGAGAATCTCATTCGTGTTCTCAGCAAGGTGTATGACTTACGAGATGCTGTGGAAGTAGCAGCATTCCTGAAACCGTTTGCAGATAAAGAAGTCATATCCTACTACAGTGCACGCTTTGCTGATCTGTTAGCAGTATGCTATCCCGGAATCACAGACTATCAGATAGTCAAGGCTCTTCAGGCTTACGGTCTACCAGCCTATCGATTCGAGGGCAGCGACATAGAAGGCTGGCTGAGGTCGTACGCGACAAACGGATTACCTGACGATCAGCTGGCAGCTTATCTTGGCAAGAACAATGGCGGACTCGACCTGTCTGTTCGCACCGCTGTCGAAGTACTGCACGGCAAGGGCTATGCCATGCAGGATGCTGTCTACTGGCTGGTGCAATGCGGCTATGACTGGAAGGACTTCTATGGCGACATCTGCTATGCTTATACTCCCAGTGGCGATGCGGAGGTCGTGGTAAATTACCTGAAGGATTATTACGATATCAAGGATATTGCCCGCGGCGAATTCGGTTTTCACGGAGAAACTTGTTTCGTGCTGCATGATCTGATCAGCGGTGGATTTGACCTGAAGGAGGCTCTCTACGCAACGCTTTGGGTTGGCGGTGCGGCAGCCGGAGACATGGTCGTCACCCTGGTTGACAACAGCATCCTCCGGGCGAACGCTGCCCGTGACCAAAGCCTTCGCCTGAACGCCATTACTGCCGCCGACCTCGTCTACGATATCAGCCTCTTGGTATCGTGCATGAAGAAGCTGGAGGGGGTCGTGGATGCCCCGATCCGCCTGGAGGACATAGCCCTCAGTCTGGTGCAGAATGGGCCAGCTAGAGGGGAGTCTCGTTACTTTTCCCATTGGGAAGTGCTGGCGGCAATGGAGACGATCACCCGAAAATACCTGGAGGTATCCGGGTTGGATCTGCCGGTGCGAGAAACCGCCCTGGCCGCTCTGCGCATGGCAGGCTATTCGGCTCAGGACGCGGCGGAAACCATGGCGCAGTACAGGGTTGGCCTGAGCACGTCATCCATCATCAAGGGTTTCTTTGGCTTAGGCAGCGACTGGATCAACGCGGTCTATACCTTGGCGGGGGCTGGATATAGCTTCGGGGACTCGATCTCCGCCATTATTGGCAACAGTAGCTACAAATTCGTCATGACCTTGGGTATCCTCAGTTCAATCACCTCATCTGCCCTCGGGGCCCTCAGTTCAAGTGCTCAGGTAGCGGAATATGTGAACACGCTCAAGGACATCGTCAACGTCGG
This sequence comes from Bacillota bacterium, assembly GCA_023436245.1. Classification (GTDB taxonomy): domain Bacteria; phylum Bacillota; class UBA994; order UBA5500; family UBA5500; genus JAEZJZ01. The sequence goes on from JAEZJZ010000042.1 coordinate 18,058, forward strand.
TTTCATGATCGGTGAAGGCAAACCTGTGGATGAGATTCTGGTTTATGCCTTGAATGCTAAGTACCTTCGCGTCGTTGACATCAAAGGCATCAAGATTAATTTGGTTATGTATAAGGGCTACCAGATCTACAAGGCGTCGGGCGGTTATGTTCCTGCGCCTGCAAGGTAGATGACGGGGTCGTCTCGGTCCAGCCTTTCACAGTGGCGGACGTTGAGGGCTACTAACAGCGTGCGAGTTACGCCAGTGGAGGTAGCGCCACAATGGTTTCCTGGACGGTGATTGTCAGCGCAGGGGCGGCGGCCACAGCGGGGGGGCGGCGGGGTTTTGGT
>JAEZJZ010000005.1 GCA_023436245.1 Bacillota bacterium
GCACATCCTTCGGATGTGCGACCCACAAAACACCGAGGGAGAGCGCGTTGGGTCGCATTCATGCGACCCCTACGGCCAAGTCACCAGATTGTCATCAGGAGGTGTACTGACACATGCAGGAGGATCCGTATTTGCCGGGCATGCCGGAGAAGAAACGCCGATTGCTGCTTGCCGCCATTGACGTCTTCGCCGAACAGGGGTTCCATGCCACCACCATCGATCAAATCGCCGAACGGGCCGGAGTGGGTAAGGGGACGGTCTATCTCTACTTTCAGAGTAAGCAGGACCTTTTCCTGGGAATCATCCAGGAGGGGTTAGGTTGGTTGATTCAGTTTGCTGCTCGCTTGGCCGAAGCAGAGCCCGATCCCAAGGAGCGCCTAAGCAAGCTGGCCCATTGGCATCTGCGCGTCATCCTGCAGAACTATCCGCGTATGCGCATGTTCATGTCCGGGGGAGTGCCGCAGGATCTGCACGCGCTCTTGCCGGAATTTCAGAGGCGGCTGCTGGATTATCGCTCCCTTTATGTCAACGCCCTAGAGGCGGGAGTTAAGGCCGGGTCCCTTCGGGCTCATGATTGCCGTCTGGTCGCCACTGGCCTGCTCGGTTATCTGAATCAGGTGGGACGCTATTTGGCGGAGGAGACAAAGTCAGCTGATCTGGACACTGCCGCGCATGAGGTGCTGCAGTTCATCTTCAGCGGAATAGAGAAAGTGGGGAATTAGTTTGAGCGCAATTTCGAGATTTGCCGTCAACAAGCGCGTCACTGTGCTGATGCTGGTGCTGGCCACAGTGCTGATCGGCGCGGTGTCGTATGGACGGTTGCCGGTCGACCTCTTCCCGAACATGAACCTGCCCATGGCCGTGGTGATCACCGACTACGCCGGGGTGGGGCCGGAGGAAGTTGAAACCATGATCACCAAGCCGCTGGAGGGCGTGCTCGGTTCGATCAGCAACATCGAAGAAGTCTCCAGCACCTCCAGCGAAGGCCGTTCACTGATCATGCTGCAGTTTTCCTGGAACACAGATATGGACATGATCGCCATCGACATCCGCGGCCAACTGGACATGGTCAAGCGTTACCTGCCGAGCGGGGCCGGCACCCCTAGCCTGATCAAGATCGATCCTTCCATGCTGGCCGCCATGAACATCGGCGTCGCCTCCAGCGAACTCGATCTCTATCAGCTGCGATCCCTGGCAGAGGATGCGCTCAGTCAGCGCCTGGAGCGCATCCCCGGCGTTGCCTCGGTCACCGTCAATGGTGGCATCGAGCAGGAATTCCAGGTCAACCTCAACCAGAGTCGCCTGGAGAAGTACGGCATCCCCATTTCGCAAGTGACCAACGCCCTGCGGGCTGCCAGCGTCAACCTGCCCGGCGGCGAACTGACCGAGGATGGGCAGCGTTATCTGGTGCGCACTCTGGGCAAAGCCGCTTCTATCGACGATCTGAAGGACATGATCGTGGGCGTGGAGACCAAGGTGCAGGCGGCGCCAACGCCTAGCCTTCCGGCCGGTGCCCAGTTGCCGCCTGGGATGACTCTGCCGCCCGGCATGGGTGGCGCCACCGCCGCACCCACCGTCACCACTCGCCCGGTGCGCCTCAGTGAGGTGGCGGAGGTCGTCCTGCGTGACGTTGGTCAGTCCAGCATCTCGCGCCTGAACGGTCAGCCGAATGTCACCCTCTCTGTGCAGAAACAGTCCGATGCCAACACAGTGGCTGTGGCCGGCTTGGTGAAGGCTGAGCTCGAGAAGCTCGGCTCGGAGTATCCGTCCGTGACCTTGCTTCCGACCATGGATCAATCCGAGTTCATCAATATCACTATCACGAGCGTGATGCAGAGCGCCCTCTATGGCGGTTTGTTGGCCATCCTAATTCTGCTCGTCTTCCTGCGCAATCTGCGCAGCACCCTGGTGATTGCGGTTTCGGTGCCGGTGTCCATCATCGCCACCTTCATCCCGCTCTATTTCGGTGGGCTGACTATCAACTTGATGACCCTCTCCGGGCTGGCACTCGGCATCGGCATGCTGGTGGATAACTCCATCGTGGTGCTGGAGAGCGTCTTCCGCCACTTGGAGCTCGGTGAGTCGCGCCGGGATGCCGCCCGGCGGGGCACCTCGGAAGTGGCCATGGCCATCACCGCCTCCACGCTGACTACGGTGGCCGTCTTCCTGCCGGTTGCCTTCGTTGGCGGCATCACCGGCACCCTGTTCAAGGAACTGGCCCTCACCGTCAGCTTCTCGCTAGCTTGTTCCCTGCTGGTTGCCCTCACCGTTGTGCCGGCACTTTCCGCCAGCATTTTGGGCACCAATCGGCGCATCACCGAGTTTACCGGTATGGCCAAAGGCTACGGTCGGGCGCTGCGTTGGACGCTTGGGCACAAGCTGGTCGTCTCCCTGATTGTGCTGGCCTTGCTAGGCGGCAGTCTGTTCACCTTCCGCCAGATTGGCGGCGAGTTCATGCCGACCATGGACCAAGGACAGTTCAGCATCGCCATCAGCCCACAACCGGAGGCGACCTCCACCGACTTGGATGCACTGCTTGCCGAAATAGAACAGAAATTGCTCAGCGATCCCGATGTGCAGTTGGTGGACACCACCATCGGGGGAGGCTCGGGCCTGTCCGCACTGCGGGGAGCAATGGGCGGCGGCGGAAGTAGCCAGAGCGACGCCAGCATCAATATCACCCTCAAGCCTTACGACGAGCGGCAGCGGGATACCGCTCAGCTGGTGGATGAATTGAGCGAGCTCTATGCCGAGCACCCCAAGGCGGTTGTGACGGTGGATGAGTCCGCCGGCATGATGGGCGGGGGCGGGGCGTCAGCCCTGCTCGGCGGTCGCAGCGTGCAGGTGGACATTGCCGGGCCTGATCTAGTCCAGTTGGCTGCCTATGCCGCAGAGCTTGGCGACAAGCTCGACCAGCACGCCAACTTCGAGGATGCCAGCAACAGTCTGAGCACCAGTCGGCCGGAGTTGCAGGTCCGCGTTGACTTCGACAAGGCTGGCTCACTCGGCCTGGCCCCGGCCGTCGTCGGCAGCCTCGTGCGCAGTGCCTTCCAGGGCGACACCGCCACTCAATTGCAGCAGAACGGGCGCGAGTTGTCGGTGGTGGTACGGCTGCAGGAATCAGACCGTGCCAACGTTGCTGATCTAAAGAATCTGGTCATCTCGTCAGCCGGCGGTAGAATCGTGCGCCTCCGGGACGTGGCAGAGGTAATCCAGGCGGAAGGACCAACCTCGATCAGCCGCCGCAACAACCAGCGTTACGTCACCGTGAATGCCGACGTAGTCGGGGTTGACCTGCAGAGCGCTCAAACCGAACTGGAGCAGCTGGTGGCGGACATCAACCTGCCGGACAGCTATCAGGCGATCTACGGCGGGCAGGCGGCAGAGATGAAGGAAGCGTTCAGTGGACTGATTCTGGCTCTCATCCTAGCCGTGGTCTTGGTCTACATGGTGATGGCTTCCCAGTTTGAGTCGCTGATTCACCCCTTCACCGTCATGTTCACCATGCCGCTGGCGGCCATCGGCGTGTTCTACTTGCTCTGGCTGACGGGCGAGAGCTTCAGCGTCACCTCGATTATCGGCATCATCATGCTGGCCGGTATCGTGGTGAACAACGGCATCGTGCTGGTTGACTACATCAACCAGCTGCGCGCCCGCGGCATGCACACCGAAGAGGCTGTAGTCGAAGCCGGGCAGACCCGTCTGCGCCCGATCCTGATGACCGCCTTGACCACCATCCTCGGTCTCGTGCCCTTGGCCATTGCCTCCGGCACCGGCGCCGAGATGCAGCGCGGGCTGGCCATCTCCGTGATCGGTGGCCTGACCACTGCCACCTTCCTCACCCTGTTCATCATCCCGATCGTCTACCTCTCGCTCGACCGGCTGTTGCCCAAGGCAACGCTGATCGTGAGCGAGGAAGAGGCTTCGGCATAAACAACCCAACCGAACCACGGGGACGGATCCATCTCCTGCAAGTATTTGGCAGGCGACGGATCCGTCCCCGTGGCTTTTCTTTGGCCTGGCATACGCTGTTCAGTGCCCAAATATGCATATGGATGATCCTGCTACTATTTGTTCGATTTTTCCGCCTTGGCTGCAGGATTCTTCTGCCTGAAATCGAATCACTCAAGTGAACAAAGTCAAAGCCAAATTGTGGAATCGGAGTGCCACTAACGGAGGTGAATCGGTAAGGTAGCTGCTGAGTGAGCCTTCGCAATCATAAAGAGGGGGGAAATGAATGTCCAAACGGTTTCTAACTGTCCTTGCACTACTACTATTGCTTATGACACTCGTCGTCTCGCCAATTCTCGGGACAGTTGGCGTTGTACGGGCTGAAGAACTGCCAGTGACCCCGCAGTCAGACACTTCGGATCCGAACCAAGTAGCCGGTCCGGGGGTCTGGCTTCGCGCACTGGATTCTCTTGTGCGTCCGGGCGGCCTGACGAGTTTCGAGTTGGTTGTCAAGAATGTGGCAGACCTGTATGGTCTGTCCCTGGACCTCAAGTATGACCCCAGTTTGCTCACGCTGGATCCTGTGTCAACCACGCAGGCCGTCGACACTAGCGGCTTCTATGAGTGGGCCATCAACGATTATGATTCCGGCACCGGGGAGGTCACCCTTGTCGACCTGCTGACTGGCTCCGTGCCCGGACGGAATTTTGACGACGGTGAGTGGCATCGGTTGGCACTCTTGAAGTTTGAGGTCAGCGATGCGGTTCTCAATGGGACGTTAGGATTCTCGCTCGTTCCCGCTAGCAATGACGCTCTGATCGCTGGCACGGCCATGGTCAAGCTGAGCAACTCAGCTGGGCAGCCGATTCCCTTTACTGGTTTCGGCGGTGACGTCAACATCAGCGCGGACGCTGCCATCGTTTCCGGTCGCATCACCGCAGCCGGCAGCGATCCAATTGTTGGTCTGCCTGATGTGCGGGTCGAGCTGATGCCAATGGCTCCGGATACCGAGCCAATTGCCGCAGTCACAAATCAGGATGGCTACTACGAGTGTTCAGTACCGCCCGGGGAGTACAAGTTGGCGACGCGTACCGACCCCTGGGTCGCCGCACCCTACGCTGGCAAGTATTACTCGCTGACTGACCAGCAGTACAATTGGCCGGAGGCGACTGCCTTCACTCTTGCATCCGCCGAAGAAAAGCAGATTAACCTGTCGCTGGAGCCAGGGCAGGCAATCAGCGGTATGGTCACGGATGCCGAGAATGGTGCTTCACTGGAAAGAATCTGGGTGCATGCAGTGAGAGCAGACAACGGATTTATCTATGACACCTGCGGCGGTTCCACCAACCAATGGGGTGAATATCGCCTAGTTGTGCCTGCCGGCAGTTTCTATATCATTGCCCGCGGCGGTCAGATGTTCTGGGATGCATGGTACCGTGTTGGTACTGATAACAAGACGGCAATAGGGACCGTCGCCGGCGGCTCTCTATTGCAGGGCAATAACATTGTCATGGACCAGAAAGCTACAGTAACGGTCTCTGGCACTGTCGTTGATGCCGCCACCGAACAGCCGCTGAGTGGCGTCTGGGTGGACGTTCGCTCCTACGACGAACCGGCGGACGTGATGGAGATCGCGCAGACTGACTCGAACGGGCATTATCAGGTCAGCGTGCCCGCCGGCAGTTACCGGGTACTCACGCAGGACTACCTGAGCAATGGCATTCCCTACGCCCAGATGTTCTATGACGCGAACACCGGTAGTTTCAGTTGGGACGGGGCTGAGCCGCTGGTCGTCGGTAACGAGCCGGTCACCGGGATCGACTTTGCACTGCAACCCTCCGGTTGGATAGAGGGCGATGTCAAAGGTGCAGATGGCAACGCGCTTCCTCAAGCCATCGTCGCCGCCATCCAGCCCGGCAATCCGCCGCTGCGCTTCGGCTCCGCGGAGACCAACTCCACTGGCCACTTCAAGCTGGTGGTTCCGCCTGGTGAGTATGCGGTGGCGGCACACTATCCACCCAACCACGAGGGGTACCCAGAGGTTTGGTATCCGAATGCAATCCATCCGGAACTGAGCGGTCGCGTGTCCGTAATCGATGCTGGCAGTACGGTCTCGGACATCAGCCTCAAGTTGAAGCCCTATGCGGGCAGCATCTCCGGGCAGGTTCTGGATGCAGAGAACCACCCGATTACCGGACTACCAGTTGGAGCGTATCTGGCAGGACCGCAAGCTGAAGCATACGCCATGACCTGGACGGGCCCAAATGGCAACTACTCTCTTTCCCTGCCCGCGGGCACCTATCTGATCGGCACTATGGCTAGAGAATGGCAGCAGCCGTTCATTGATGAATGGTACGACAATCAGGCAGATCCGACGACAGCCACCTCTCTCGCAGTGTCAGACACGGCGAGTCATGAGGACATTGACCTCACTCTCAGCCGGTTGCCGCATGCCAATTTGGCACCGTCATGCTTCTTTGACGATAACCTGCCAGCGTCCACCAAGATTGAGCTGGACCCTGGAAAGCTCGGCCTGACAGCGGATCAGACCATCTACTACACGATTCGCTCCTGGATGGATGGCAGCAAGCAGAACGGGGAGATCAGCTTTGATTTCGAAGGCGAGACCAATATCTACGATTTGCCGCTGCCCAACAATCCCGTGTTGCCGAGTAATGGTGCAGCCGGCTATGATGTGACGATCTACTCCACCGAAGACCGCACAGGCACGCCACTAGCTTCCTGCAATCCGATTGTGATCTTCCCGTCCAGTTCCGCGCGGACTCTGAACGGGACTATCACCGAGGCGGGAACCGAACCCCCAGTCCCCATTGTTGGTGCGCGCGTGGTTGCAGAAGGATTCGGGGAAGGGCACATTCGCTTTGAGGCATTTACGGGCGAACTTGGCACGTACTCCCTGCGTCTGCCTGGTGGAATTCTGTATGGGTATCGCGTCTCGGTTGACAAGAAAGATGTCTTCCCGATGTTGTGGCACAGCGACGAAGGCTTGGTAGGTGACTGGGGTGAAGCGGACCCAGTGATGGTGACGTCCACGTCACCCGAGGGAACAACCCTCAATTTGGCTGTACCCGCTCAGATGCCGGCGCCCGGCATTGGCATCTGGCCGCGCTGCATCTTCGATGATCAGACGGCGCCAGAGATAGACGTATGGATTACGCCTGACCAGCCGGATCTGACCGAGGCAGTCACTGTTAGTTATGAGGTACTTGAAAAGACAAATCAGACGTCGACTGATGTCTTCGGAACGTTCAACTACACACCAACAAACGCCAACTACAATATCCAGTTAGGTCAGCTGGATGCGGGTACGTACGTAATCAGGTTCTCGGCAAATGACAAGGTTCTGGCTGAGCAAATGCTGATAGTCTTCCCTGCTGATCAAGCAGGGACCATCGATGGTCACGTGACCAGCGGTGGTGAAGATCTCATTGGCGTGCAGGTCCTAGCTGAGGGTTACGACAACCAGGACATCGTCTTTGATACCTTCACAGATGAGATCGGCGACTACCAGCTTCGCCTTCCTGCCGGCGATTACCGCATCGCAGTACAGCCGGTTGTGGAAGGGCCGTTGGTCTGGTATGACAATGCGACTTGGGAAGAGGCGCAGAAAGTGAGCGTCGCAAGCGCATCTCTCACGAATCTGAACCTAGCAATTGGTCAGGCGGCGGCCACTATGACCGTGGGACGAGTCAGTGGAAGAGCTGGTGACGTGGTTGAAGTGCCGATTAGCATCACTGGTTACGGCTCCATGACAAGCTACGGGATCACCATCCAATACGATCCTGCGGTCCTGACACCGGTCGTGGGTGGGGCAGAGAATGGAGATATCTTGAGTAGTGGCGGTTTTGGCTACAATGCAAGCTTCTCTCAGAACGAGATCCGCCTCGCAAACTTCCAGTCCAGCGCATCAGTCTCTGGTAACACGATCGCCACCGTCAAGTTCACCATCAACCAGGCCGCAGTGGCGGGTACTAGCACGGATTTGCACGTCACGCAAGCACTTATATATGACCAGGTCAATGAGCAAGTGAGTGTATCCCTGCTCGATGGATCAGTTGACATCGTGAATGTCATTTACGGAGACGTGACTGGCGATGGAAACGTTTATCCAAATGACGCGACAGCAGTAATGCGCTATTTCCTCGGGCTCGAGAACTTCGATGCCCTGCAGATGCTGGCGGCAGATGTCACAGGTGACGGCAATATCTATCCAAACGATGCAACCGCCATTTTGCAGTACTTCTTGGGGCTGATCTCCAGCCTTGAGCCCAGCAATTAGTCAGTAAGGGAGGCGGCGCTCTTGTTTCTTGGAAAAAGCTCAAGTACTCTTCGACGTATCGCGGCAGTACTCTTGGCTATCTGCCTGATAGTTCCCCCGTTGCCCGTTCAGGTAACACAAGCGAGCACAGCGGCCTCGGTTGTGATCAGCAACCTGAAGGGGCGTCCGGGCCAGGTTGCCAAGATAGCGGTTTCGGTTAGCGGCTACGCTAGCCTGACTAGCTACGGAATCACCCTACAGTATGATCCCGCCGTGCTCAGCCCGGTTCCTAACGGGGCAGAGAACGGGGAGATCCTGGCTGATAGTGGTTTTGCGTTCAACCTGGCCTTTGCGCCCAATCAAGTGAAGCTAGCGAACTACCAAGCTACAGCGGCTAGCATGGGAACAACTCTCTGCACGGTTGATTTTACCGTTAACCCAGACGCCGTCCCCGGCACGACTACCTCAGTACAGGTCGTGGGCGCTTTGCTCTTTGACGGCGCAAATCAGCAGATCACGACCAGTAGCGTTCATGGCGGTGTAGAGATTCTGGATCTCTCTCCCGTTCCCCAGCTGACCGTTAGTGATTCCATCAATCAGGTGAACTTCCAGCACGGCGGTTCAGTCGGCACCAAGGTTGCCGTCCCTAATGTGCCGGTAGTTGGTACAGTCGCTGTCGCGACGGGGACCCTGCTCAGTGAGTCTAGGATTCTCGTCAATCCCGTTTCCTTGGCGAAGGCGGACTTGGTCAATGCTTGGGCGCAGGGATTGCCTATGTCAGGAGAGACGTTCGCCAACGCAGTGGATCTTACGGACACGTTGAATCAGGTCAATACTCTGGTGCTCGTTTCCAAGGCAATGCTCGGAGACGAGGCTTTCTACGGTGTGTCAAGTCCTTTGTACGTCCTTCCGGACACGAGCGCACCGATAGTTGCGGATCTCAAGCTCAATGGTGGTAGCGGGTCCACCAAACTGCAGCAGGTTGACGTCACATTCCAGGTACAGGCAACTGACATTGCCGAGATGCGGGTAGCCAACACAAGCAGCAATCTGGGGTCAGCCACTTGGATGCCGATCGCAACTTCGTTTACACACGCTCTCGCGGATGGTGAGAGTGGTCCTCGCACAGTCTACCTGCAGGTGCGTGATGATATCGGCAACGATTCGGATGTCGCGAGCGCCAGTATCAGCTACATTGCTTCTCTTGCGAGCGGCTCGGTTTCCATCAACTCGGGAGCCCAGTACGCAACAGCGACAGAGGTGACACTGACGATCGCCCCACCAGAGTTCGCCGACAAGATGATGGTCAGCAATGACCCGCAGTTCGCGAACTCAACCTGGCAGGATATCGTGACAACGTTTGCTCACACCTTGACTACCGGAGACGGCGAAAAGCTCGTCTATGTCAAGTTCGGGCGTAGTGAACTGGGGCTAGAATCAACGCCTATTCACGACTCAATTACCCTCGATACCAGCAAACCTACCGTCAGCATCACGACACCGACTGATGGTGCTCTGCTGAACACCAAGTCTGTCACTGTGACAGGTACGGTGGATACAGGCTGTACGGTCAAGGTCAACGGCACGGGGGCGAACGTCATCGGTGTCAGCTATACTGCAACAGTCACTCTGGAGGAGGGCTCCAACACCATCACTGTTGTAGGCAGGGATGCGGCTGGTAACGAGAGCAATCCAGTGACGCACACCGTTATGGTTGACACCATCAAGCCCAGTGTTCCGATTATTGGTGAACCAGCTGATGGCGCTTTGCTAAACACCAAATCTGTCACCGTTACAGGCACGGTGGAGGCAGGCTGTCAGGTCAAGGTCAACGATAGCGACTACCAAGTCGGTACTGGTACCAGCTACTCGGTAACGGTCACCCTGGCAGAGGGGGCCAATACCATCACCGTAGTTGCCAAAGACGCAGCCGGTAACGAAAGCGATGCTGCGACGCGCCAGGTGACAGTGGACACGATCGCCCCAGCCGCGCCGACTGTGGTAGTCGCTGGCGGCAAGATTAACCTGGCAAACGTAGGCCAGGTGAAAATCTTAGGGACGGCTGAAGTCGGGTCAGAAGTTAAGCTGGAGCTGGGAGGCATCACAGAGCAAGTGGATGTTTCTGCTGCTGGCACGTATGAGGCCACGGTCGATGCCAGCAGTCTCCAGGATGCAACAGAGATCGTTGTCGAAGCCACGGCTACTGATCTGGCTGGCAATTCCAGCGAGGTAACCACGATCAGCGTACTCAAGGACACCATCGTTCCAGCACTCCAAGACATTAGCCCTGCCAACGGGGCCACTGTCGGGAGTTTGAGCGTGACCGTCAGCGGTTCGCTGACTGAGAGCGGTTGCAGGGTGCTGGTGAACGGCGTGGAAGCAACCGTAAGTGAGAAGTCGTTTACCAAGCAGGTAGAGTTCCCATCAGCCGGCACGGATAAGTCGGTTACCATTACGGTCACCGACGCGGCGGGGAACACCGGTGTCAGCGTGACGCATACGTTCACCATCGACACTTCGATCCCGACATTCAGCATCTCCATTGACCAGGAATCTCCGGTTAAAGCTGGAGTGTTGACGATCACCGTCGGTAAGGCCAGCGCAAAGCCGCTGAATGAAGACGGATATGCGGTGACTATCAAGCTACCGGGAGAGGAGACTCCGATCCCTCTAGCGACCAAGCAGCTGGCGGACGGCTCCTTTGAGTATACGATTTCGCCGACAGCGCCAAATGGAACCACCGTCATCACGGTCAGTGCCACTGATGACACAGGTCTCTATGGCGAATCCACCTTGACTCTCGATATTGACACAGAGCAGCCCAACGCGCCGACACTGACAGTGGGTGATGGTTGGATCAACGCTCTCAACCAGACAACTCTCACAGTTACCGGAACGGCTGAGGCCGGTGCCACCGTGACGGTGAGCGCTGGTCAGATCAAACAGACGGCAATGGCAGATGCGGAGGGCGACTTTAGCCTGCAGATTGACGCCAGTGGGCTTGCGGACAGCCCAACGGCAACCCTCACTGCCACTGCCACAGACACGGCTGGGAATACCAGTGATGAAGGCAGCGTGTCCGTCGTGAAGGATACTGTTGCTCCGAACGCCCCCACCGTTACGGTAGTTGGCGGGAAAATCAATAAGGCAAGTGCGGAGAGCGTGCAAGTCACCGGCGTGGCAGAAGCAGGCTCGAGCGTGCAGGTGACCCTTGGATCTCTGCAGCAGAGTGTTGCAGCAGCTAGCGATACCGGTGCATTCACCGCTACCTTCAACGCTTCCGAGTTAGGTGACGGCGATGTGGCGGTCAGCGCAGCGGCCTCCGACCAGGTGGGCAACATAGGCCCTGCGACCGCGACTACTGTGGTCAAGGACACTGCTGCCCCGAACGCCCCAACCGGCTTGGCAGTTGTCAGCGGTTTCATCAATGTCGCGAATCAATCCACTGTGCAGGTCAACGGCTCAGCCGAGGCTGGCTCGATAGTCACTGTCACTCTTTCTAGCACCAACGAGTCCCTGAGTGACACCGCTACAGCTGCTTCGGATGGCAGCTTCGCAGTGACCTTCACCGATGTATCATCCTTGGCTGAAGGGCAAGTCACGGTAACCGCTTTTGCCACTGATGCCCATGAGAACAATGGCATCAGCGCGAGCATTCAAGTCATGAAAGACACTGTTCGCCCGGCAACGCCTAGCGACCTAACCAGTGCTCCTTACATCAATGCGGAGACGCAGACGGACGTGGAGGTCAGCGTCACGGCAGAAGCAGATACTGATGTGATCTTCACCCTGACTGACAAGGATTCTCAAGTAATCACAGTCTCCGCCGAAGATGCAGCGACTGGCGCCTTCACCAAGACGGTGAACACCAGTTCCTTGGCCGATGGTGAGATCACCATCAGGACTTGGGCGGTTGACTCTGTCGGCAACAAGAGTGACGAGGGCACGATCACAGTAACCAAGGACACTGTGGCCCCAGCAAAGCCGACCAATTTGACGGTAACCGGCGGCAGGATCAACGTGGCCAACGTGGACAACGTTGCAATCAGCGTTACGGCTGAGGTCGGTTCGACAGTTACTCTCACGCTAAGCGATGGCACGGTTAGCCTGACGGCCGAAACTCTGCCGGGCGACGAGGGCCTGTTCACATCCTTTATCAACGCTCAGACCCTGGCAGACAACACGAACATCACGATCACCGCAACCTCCATCGACGCAGCAGGCAACACTGGTGAGGCCTGTTGGATCTCAGTCGCGAAGGACGCCGTGGCGCCGAGGGTGCTGGCTGCCTTCTCTCCCGAGATGAACAAGGTGCTCGGTCTAGGCCAGAAGTTCAACCTGAAGGCGGTCGTCGATTCTCCGGGCGCAGTGCACTACAGCCTGCAGATTGAGAATGGCGATGTGCTGGTGGCGGACCAGTTGATGAGCGCCAATAATGGCATGTACGAGGCCAGCTATACGGTAGCTGCCCTCGGCGAAGCCAAGGTAGTGGGCAAGGTCTGGATGATTGACGAGGCTGGCAACCTGTCAGCAGAGCAACCGTTTAGTTTCTTCGTGGATACCGTCGCCCCGTCCGTAACCGCAGTATCGCACGGCGACAAGGATGTCTATCGAGCCGGCGAGAAGTTGGTTGTTACCATAAACGCTGAACAAGGATTGTCAGTCACCGTTGACATTGGCAGCCACAAGACCGGTCTGCGCGCCAACTGGCAGACAGATAAGTATACGTTGGAGTACACCGTTCCAGCGAGTGCAAACGCCTCAAATCTGACAATCACAGTGACTGCAAAGGATTCCGCTGGCAATGTCACCCAGATGGATGATTTGATCGCGATTAGCCTGGATTCCTCTGTGCCGATCAGCTCAATCACCATAACCGGCATACCGAATGGGCGCGGCTATCGTACGTCGGCAGAGACGGCCACGATCACAGTGAACGAATTAGCAGACCTACACTACCAGCTCGGTTCGGGAGACGTGACGACCATCCTCAGCACTCAACTAGTGCAGGACGGCAACGTCTACAAATCGCAGCCGATCGCCCTGATTGACGGTGTGTATGACATCACCTACTACGCCGTGGACGTTGCCGGGAACACCGAAACAGCCAAGGTGTATCAGGGTATCAAGGTGGATACGCAGAGACCAACGGTCACACTGGTAATAGATGAGGACAGCATCAACACCACAACCCGCGACGTGACTGTCGGCGGCGCAACCGAGAACGGCGCCGCTGTCACCCTCTATCGTGTGCTTGGCAATGGCTCTCGTGTGCGCCTGGCCACGGCGACGGGTACGGCGGGAGCATGGACGGCGGGAACTATACTGTTGGCAGGTGAGAACAACCTAGTGGCGGTAGCCCAGGATGCGGCTGGGAACTCCTCCGACGAGGCAACGGACAGCTACTTCCTGGATAGCCGCGGACCAGTGTTCACTATCAGCGTAGTAGGTCAGGAAATCACAGTTACATCTGATGAGGCGTTGGCAGCAGACACTCTGCGCTATGAACTAATGGTTGATGACAACGACGTCGCCGACTTCGTTCTCGCTCCGGCTGCAGAGCCACTGAAGTGGACCGGGACGCTACCGGCTGGCACTAAGTATGATTTCGTGGTTGAAGGAAAGGATGCATCCAACAATCTCGGAATCGGCGTGTACAGCGTCAATAACGTCAATGCAGCGCAGGGCGCGACGGTGGGCGGGGATCATATCACCGTTTACATTGCGCCAAACGCGTTGACGCAGGACTTGGGCATTTCCATTGGGTCCAGTGATGGAGACACTGCGGAATTTGAGAACGCGGGCAATACTGTCACTGGCACGGCCCATTATCGGCCGGACGGAACAGAGTTCAGCACACCGGCCCGGATTACGATGCCCATCGACCCAAACATCACTGACACTCGGAAGGTAGTGGTCTTCTACTTGACTGCACAAGGGCAGATTGAGGACCTGACCTCCCGGATAGTGAGTATTGACCTTGATAAGCACACCGTTACATTTGAAGTGGACCACTTCAGCGTGTACGGAACAGGCGTCGACCTTACTCCGCCCACCCTGTCGCTCACGGCGCCGGTTGCCGGAAGCTTCACCAATGCCAGCACGGTCGTCGTCTCGGGTACGACGGATGGGATCTCGGTCAGCATGAGCGTTGACGGTGGGGCGCCAGTGTCTCAGCCGGTCGCCAGTGGAGCTTTCAACCTCAGTGCTAACCTGACGCCCAACAAAGCCAACGAAATCGTGGTGACTGTAGCCGATCAGGCAGGTAACACCACGAGCGAGACACTGACCGTCAATCATGACAGCGTGAAGCCGGCGTTGGGCGTTACTACCGCCGATCAGACAACGGCTGCTGCGACGGCAGACTTGACCGTCACCGTGAACGACACCAATCAGGTTACTCTGACAGTCGGCGGTACTTCGACAGTCCTGGCCGGTGGGCAACAGCAACAGAGGGTATTCACCGTTTCCTTGGCAGAAGGCCCGAACCAGTTCAGTATCCGAGCAGTAGACCAGGCAGGCAATGAAGAGACTGACTCTATCACAATCAGTAAGGACACGAACTGTGCTCTTACCGTCACCTCGCCGGCAAACGGCGATATCACGGCCAGCGCGACAGTTGATGTGATTGGCACGGCTGATCCTGGCGCAACAGTGAATGTCGACAATCTCTCTGATCAAGAGGCAGACTTCACAGCCGTGGCCGGTCAGAACGGCGCGTACTCAGTGCAGGTCACACTGGTTGCCGGCGATAACGACCTCGTGGTCTCCGCCGAGGACAGCCTGCACAACCAGAGCAACACGATCAGCTTGAGTGTGGAGCGGAACAACGATGTTCCGGTAGTCACTATTCAACCGGTCATCTCTCCGACCAAGTCGACTACCGTCACCATCAGCGGCACAGTCAGTTCGCCAACCGATCTGGTCAGCGTCACCTACGCGGCACCTAGCGGCAGCGGAGTAATCACACCAGAACAGAACGGCAGCTTCTCTGCTACCGTCTCCCTGGTGGAAGGCGCGAACACTATTACAGTGGTCGCGGTTAATGCAGCAGGTACAGCGCAGGTCAGCACCGCGGTGGTTTCCGACAACACCGCTCCGACGATTGCCTTAACCGCACCGACTGCTGGGCAGACCATCTCTACCCAGACCACAGTGGTCAGCGGTTCATTGAACGAGGCCGGAACCGTGCAGATTAGCGTCGGTGGAAGCAATCACAATGTCACTACCAGCGGTGCAGAGCACAGTTTCTCGCAGCAGGTGACCCTGGCCAGAGGCCAGAACACCATCACCATTACCGCTGGCGACGCGCTGGGCAACAGTTCGACAGAGACAGTGACTGTCAGTTGCACCTACGCACCAGCGGATAGCGGTAGCGGCACGACGCAGCCACCTGCTCAGACCCACGACAAGGAGATCAAACCGACTGAGCTGAGCAAGAGCAGCAAGACCGAGACCAGCACTGCTGGTCAGACGGTGACGACCACCATCACGGTGACGAACACGTTGCTGCAGGCCGCAGCCAATAACGCCAAGACGCAAGGACAGCCGGTCGTGTTGACCTTGCCGACAGTGGAGCAGGCGAACGATCCGCAGACAACCGCCGACGGCAAGCCGATCACCCGGTTGGCCAAACTGACCCTGAGCGATGCTCAGGTTGGTACGGTGGCTGGCACCGGACTGGCGGTGCAAGGCCCGAATGGCACTCTGGTGCAGCTGCCGCAGGCGCTGCTCAATGCAGTCGCTGCAGCCAACACCGGTCTGGAACTGGCTATCTCCCGCGTACCGAATGAGGTTGCCCAGTCCGCCCTGAACGAAGGCGACGAGGCTCTCTTCGCCCAGGAGATCGACACCAACTTCAGCGGCAGCACCACCCTGCGCTTCCTGGCGCCGGAGGGGGTAGACGTTGCAGATCTGAAGATGCATGTGAAGCACAGCGACGGAACGGAAGAAGACATCGTTCCAGTAGCTGTCACCGGTGCAGACGGCAAGACCTACTTGGAGATTGCAGTCGACAGGTTCAGCACCTTCATCCTCTATAAGGCGGCGAAGCCGGTGGAGCCACCGGTAACACCGACCGAGAAGACGATCGTGCTGACAGTCGGTAAACAGGGCGCCAGCATCGACGGCAAGGCATACCAGATGGATGCCACACCGTATGTGCAGGCGAACACTGGCCGCACGCTGGTTCCGATTCGCTTCGTCACCGAGGCCATTGGAGCCAAGGTGGAATGGTTGGCCGCGACCAAGCAGGTGCGTATCACCGATGGCGACACGGTCATCCTGTTGACCATCGGCAGCAAGACTGCCACGGTCAACGGCAAGGCAGTGACCATAGATGCTCCGGCGACGTTGACTAACGCTCGCACCTTCGTGCCGCTGCGCTTCATCAGCGAGACACTGGGCGCTGACGTAGTCTACACAGCCGCCACCAAGTCGATCACCATTTCTCGTTAGTCACAGCAGTTCAGACAGAAAGCTATCGGGGCTTCCCCAGCAGGGGGGCCCCGGTTGCCTTGTCCGTTGCACCAGAAGAGGAGGGGGAAAATGCTTAATCGAAATCGGTTCTTGCTCATGCTTGTGGCAGTCCTCTGCTTCAGCAGTTTGCTGCTGGCTGGCCCGGTAGCAGCGGAAGAGCAGTTGGGAAGTGACGGTGTCGTGCGGCAGACGTTGCAGCAACTCACCCCCCAGCCAGCATACAGCATTCAGGAAGAGGGCACTGGCAGCATCACGCTGCAGGTACAAACAGGCGGTGCCCTCATTGATCAGTGGGGGGTGAAGGTCTTCCAGGCTGAAGGTGAGTGGATGAACGAACTCTGGCTGCAGTTGCAGATCACTCCCAGCAGCGATGTCCAGACCGTCCTGATCAGTGGCTTCAATGACGATCCTGGCCAGAACTACTATGTGTCCATGGCCAGCAATGATGCTCTCTATCTGGTCACCTTCACTGGAGCGGAGCTAGGATCGACCAAGATAGTGCAGAGAGATGACAGCTACTTCACACTCGGCCTCGACCTGCCTTTAGCCGAGGACGGCGCTAGTATTGAGCTCCACTACCGCTGGCCAAACGGCATCCGCACCCATGTTGGCCAGGTGTGTGCAGGGGCTGCTATCCCTGCCGGCAACTACAGCGCTCAGGTCTGGAACTGGGCTGAGTCGTACTCGCTGTTCCAGCCGCCGGTTGAGCTGTCCGCTGACACGACCCTCACCTTTGCAGCGGATGATATTGCGACAGTAACCACGACAATAGACTTGGGCACGGTCAATGCCAATCTGCAGAGAGTGGAGACATACCAGTTTCCGGCGGCCGCAGACTTCATGAACACGGTCACGCATGTTCAGTGCCTTCCCGGCGCAAACGCCTATGACACAAACGTCAGCAAAGGGGAGTACCACACCTTCGGATACGTGGTTCGTCTCACCGACTCCACGGGTGACTATGCCTATAAGTTCTGGCGGAGGGATGTTGGCCTGTCGGACGAGTTGGAATCAACAAGTCTAGATTTGACAGAAGTGCAGTACCTGATGGACTGCCGACCCGTCTCGCCTGGCGAGACAGTCTACATGGGTGACTTGTTCACAAATGGCTCGTTCTCCTATTCTCGCCAACCAGAGCGCTGGGTTGTAGCCAAGTCCACGGAAGACGGTGACTACCTCGACCCCACCGGGACCCTCAACCTGTACCACAGCTCGGCTGACCTGAGTAGCCCGGTGTGCAGCATCCGCCCGGAGGATGGGTGCTTCCTCATCCCGGCAGATCTGCCGACTGGGGAGTATCATGCCATATTCACGCCGGACAGCTTCGGCCCAGTTCCGCTGCAGTTCGGAACGGGGACAGTTCGCGTTGAGGCTGGCATGACGCCATCGACCACGATCACGGGCACGCTGGCATTGCCCGTGTCTGGGGCCGCGACCGTCAAGCTGACGGCGACTGATGTAATGAACCCCGAGATATCGTTTAGCACTGAGCTCAGCTTCGATGGTTCTGCCGATACCCTCTCCTTCGAGATCCAGACGGGGGCGTTTGCGGGCTATCACTTGAAGTACGAGGTGCTCTCCGGCGGTGAAGGGTTGATTCCTTGGGGCTACTACGACGGCAGCCAATTTGTTGCCAACCATGGAGGCGCGGTGGTGGTGCCTGGACAGACCCTAGTGCTCACGCTGCCGCAGTCCATGCCGGACTACTACCAGATCGTGATCCACGTCAAGGGAGAGTATTATTGGAGTCCGAGTGTCTGGGTGCAGCGAGCGGAACAATCGGGTTCATCGTACCGCTATGTGCCAGTACCCGATGGTCCCTCTGACCCGCTGACAATCCATTCCGAGCCGGAGTTGGGTGGCATGCTGCTCGGGATCAGCGGCTTGAGCTTTGAACCCGAGAGCAACCACTATGCGGTTGGCATCTCCATGGGCAACGCCCTGTTCCCGGTGGAGGTAACCAGCGCTCATTTGGGCAACCCGATTACGCTCACTGTCGTGCCCGATGAATACCAACCATTGGCTGTGAGCTTGCCCTTCGAGCCTGATCCGGCTGACGATCTGCCGATCTTTCTGACCGGGCGGGATGCCAACGGCGTTGCCTGGTTGCAGGGAGCTGTCAAGCCCGGTGCCCAGATACCGGAAGGTGTCTACGATGTGCACCTCGCGGTGCAGACGGGCGGAAACTCGTACTCACTGCGTGCCAAAGATTATACTCATTCAGTTGACAGCAGCCTAGTCTTTGACACCAGCGACCTGATCGCGCTCTCTGTGTCTGTTCCAGAGCAAGTGCAAGTGGCGTCTGCCGAGCAGTTGACCGGGTCCGACCAACAGACGACCATGGTGCCCTGGGCTTGGGACGCAAGCACCCAGCACTACTCACTTCTGATCAACAAGTCGGTCAGCTATCAGCAGAGCGTGGTTTACCTTGAATGGAACGACTGGAAGTATGAGACCGTTCTGTCAGGGGACAGCTTGACGCAGAACCTTGATCTCGGCGCGGTCGCGTTCCAGGGCAAAGCGAACCTGCCAAAGAGCAGCTTCCTGCCGGGTGAGGAGATCTGGGCGGACTCCGACTCATTCTCCATCGTCGATCAAGCCGACCGGGCCTGGCAGGTGATGCGCCTGTACGAAAACCGGTGGATTCCCGCGGAGGGCGAACTGCTGCTCACCAAGTCTGACGGCAGTGACGGCATCGGCTGCCCGTTCATCTTTGGGAGGGCAACCCTGCCATACGCCGCAGGCAGCTATCAGCTCAGCTATCAGCTACCCGGCAGCATGCTCCCGATCAACGCGTCTCTGCCGGTGGACATCACCATTGGTGGGGCCGTGGTTTTCGGACAGGTATGGCAACCCGATGGCACTACACCGTATGAGCCCAGTTTGAACAGCTGGGTGGACGTATCCCTGCGCAACCTGGACAGCCAGCGAGAATGGTGGTGTGGGGTGGACGGCAATGGTAACTATGCCTTTATCGATGCCATCCCTGAAGGCAGATATGAGCTCACCGCCATGCCTCGCGGACAGTTTGGTGGCTCCGTTCCGTTGGAAGTAACCGTGGACGACGAGGGCACCCCTACTGCCACTAACTTGACCCTCACGCCGGCAATGATCTCCGGGTGGGTGCTCACTCCAGGCTCAGAGGGGACAGCCTTCGTCGTCGGAGAGCAGTGCGACCCTGACGCCGGGGTGCAATTGTACCAGGTCGTGGGCGGCAAGGAAGTGCGGGCTGCCCAAGCCAACATCGCCCGCGACGGCAGCTACTCGCTCGGCGGTAACCTGCCATCAGGTACCTATCGTTTGTACGCGAACGCCTGGGGCAACAGCAACACCTATGCGCCTGCGATCCCGCTCACTCTTGACTATGAGGCGGGGACGCCTGTCACCGAGATGAACATTGCGCTCACCGAACCTCTGGTCATCGGCCAGGTGCTGCAGCCAAATGGGCAAGGTTTCAGCAGGGAGAACGACTCCTGGGCAGACGTTTGCCTGCGCAGTCCTGACGGTCAGGAGCGCTGGTTCGGAACAGAGAACAACGGCAGATTCATCATCGGTGGAGACGTGCCCGTTGGTTCCTACACGCTTTGGGCCGGGGCCAGAGGGGACGGAAACCCGTATGCCGATGGAGCTGGAGAGCCAGTGCTGCTGGAGGTCGGTAAAACTAAGATACAGAATGTCAGCTTGGCCCTGCCTACTTTGAGTGGCCGGGTGCTGATCCCAGGCGGCGGACACTTCCACTTCATCCCCACCCAGACATCCACGGTGGATCTCTGCCTGCGCAGCGACCCCAATGGCCCTGATTTGGCCTGGACCGGGGTGCACAGTGACGGAACCTTCATGTTCGGCGCGGTTGTGACGGAGGGAACGTACTATCTCATTGCCTGGGATCGCGGGAACGACAATCCCTATGCCAGGTCGCTTCCCGAAGAGGTGACCATCGACGACGTGGGTCAGACCGTAGTGCAGGACATTGCCTTGACTAGCCCAGTGATCACCGGTCAGGTGTTGGTGCCAGACGGTAGTGAGCCGTTCACTATCAACTTTGGCGAAAACAAGGGCGTGCACGTCACCCTGAGGACCGCAGACGACAACAACACCATCGTCAGTGATACAGCTCTCAACTGGCAGCCGTGTAACGGCTCGTTCCGGTTGGGAGGCAACATCCCGTCTGGCGAGTACATCCTCTATGCCGACACCTGGGGCAGTGACAATCTCTATACGAATGCAGAGCCCCTGCCGGTGACCGTGCAAAGCGGAGGGCCACTAACTCAGAATATTCGTCTGACCAATCCGCAGCTGCAGGGCCAAGTCTTGGCGCCAGATGGAAATCCAATCAGCTTCGGGCCTGGTTCCTGGGCGGATCTGTGCCTGCGGAATACCGACGGGCGGGACGTCGCCTGGGCTGGTACGGATCAAGACGGCAACTTCTCCATCGGCGGGAATATCACAACCGGTGACTACTACCTGTTTGCCTTCCCTCGCGGAGCAGGCAGTTACGCCAGATCGTTGCCGGTGGCAGTGCAGATCACGGCCGGGCTGCAGACACAGAATATTCATCTCACCACCCCGGGGGCATTGCTGTACACCATTGCCGGAGAACTGTCCTTGCCGGACGAGGACATCGCGGGCGAGAGCGGCATCACTGTGGTGGTCAAGGCGATACCCAGAGGTTTCAATGAGCAAGGACCGATCATGCTGGAGGACGAGGCTCAGGTTAGGAATGTGGTTATTTCTGCCGGGGAACACGCAGCCAACTACTCAATTTCGGCTCCCTTGCCGCCAGAAGGGTTCGACTACATCCTCCAGTACACCATCGACGCGGGATGCATTGACGACTACCCGCAGTACAGGGAAACTGCGTTCTACAGCGACCTGTTCTCTGGGCAGACGGTGCAATATCCCATCGCTGACTGGCTCGGTCTCTCCACTACGGGAGACTATCCGGATAAGAACCTGATCATCACCAAGCTGCGGACGATCAGCGGCACAGTCGCGCTTCCGAATCAGGCAACCGTTCCCGACGGCGGGCTGGCCGTGACGATCTACTGCGTCTCTGGTGAAGGCGGGTGGCAGCAGAGCTACGAGCAGCTGGCTGCGCAGGCACTGGGCTCAACAGCTTGCACCATTGCCGCTGGACAGAGTCAGGCGGAGTTCGAAATCAACTCTCTCTCGCCCAACGAGCGGTTCATCGGCTGGTACGACCAGTTCGGTCACCCTGAGGTGCAGGGCTACAGGCTGATGTACCAATTTGCCGCACCGGACGGGTCCCAAGTCTACGGCTTTTTCCATCCCGATGGGTCAGTCGGCAGCTTTGCCGCCGCCGCCTGGCTGGACGTTACCGACCAGGACGTCGCTGATGTGGCAGTTGACCTGGCGGCTTTCGCGCCTGCCCCTAACGCAGACGTCGACGGGGATGGAGATGTGGATGTGACTGACTTGGCTCTGGTGGCTCAAGCCTACGGCACAGATGATGCAGATTATGATCTCAACCAGAATGGGCGAGTCGATCTGTACGACCTGGTGCTGGTGGCCATGCAGTTGAATCTGCAAACGAACTAGGGATGAATAGTGCCGCTTGAGTGCAACAGGGGGCCGTCGCAATGGCCCCAATAGGTAGCGCAAGAGAGACGACAGCTGTCGTCTCTCTTGCGTTTGGATGCACAGATGCAGTCCATAGGTCGCCCAGCCTATCCTGCGACTGCTCGACGATCACGGGAATCTTTGCAGTTCAGACAGCAGCACGGTGGCGACAGTGGCCCTAGATCCGGTTGCCAGATGCCAGTCCGTCTCTGCTCAACATCGGCTTGTAGCCATTGTTTCCGCCTCTTGTCGAGTCCTTATGCATTGCAGATGACGTCAGGCACTTACTCGCGAGGAGTTGGCCTGGCGTCTTCTACTTTCCAAATATATGGGCCTAGACATGGAATCTGGGCAGGAAAAACGAGATCATTGGCCAATAGTAATATCTTGACATTGGATCGTCTTTCCTTTTGAGAACGGCGATCGGCCGCTGTGTGGGATGGTGAGCTAAGCTTGTTGCCTTTGACTGTATGCACCGCGGCCATCTGCGGAGAAGAACAGGAGGAGTAGAAATGCGTGTTGGAAACAAGTCCGCCCTCTTAGGCTGCTGTTTGCTGGCTCTTTGCTTGCTGGGGCTAGTGCTCGGCCATCCAGCCTTGGTGGCTGCTGCGGAGCCGCGCTCGGCTCAGCAGGTGGATGGACGGGTTGTGCAGGTTGATGCCGCCACAGAGCCAGGGTTGAGCGCACAGGCAGCCGGGGAGTCCGTGACGCTGAGAGTGAAGTCAAACGGCGCAGCTCCTTACGAGGTTAATGTTTTCGCTCAGGACTCCTATGCACGATGGCGGCAACTCCGTCCCACGGTTGAGAAAACCCAAAGTGGAGAAGACTGGATCATCACCCTCTCTGGACTGGACTTTCAGTCCTACTCCGGGCATCGGGTGTACATCTCCACCGACTATGCGTTCTTGTATGCTCCTGCGACGGCGGAAATGGCCGGGGAGGAGACAGTAGTGCAAGTGGATGCAGCCAACTGCTATCCATTTCAGTTGAGTGTGCCTCCGACCTGGGGTCTCCAGAACACAAACATCACTCTCGGCTGCGTCTTCCCGGATGGCCGCAGTGCGACTATTGGGGAAGTTGAGCCCGGCACTTTGGTCCCGATCGGCGACTACCACGTGATGCTGGTGGCAGAGACCGCTGATAGCAGCTATGTGCTGAGCCGGGTGAACTGGTCACTGCAGAGCGATCAGGATGTCATCAGCTTCTCGAATGACGACCTAGTTACCTTGACTGCAAAGCCACAACTGCCGTCAGGCATTCAGCTATGTTCAGTCGAGTCCTATCAGCGGGCCGATGTGGACTACTCATCATCAATGTCTTATCGCGTTACGTGGAAGGCAGAGCAGGACGGCAGTTTCACCTGTCAGTTCAGCAAAGGGTCCTATGCGGATATCAACATCTCCTATTACCTCCATGCAGATCCGGCAGAGGAGTGGATTTACCAAGCTTCAGTTCCTTTCCCATATCTGACTGGCGATGACTTGATCGAGCATGATCTCTCCACCTTGCAGGCCACAATCGATCAGTCTATGGATGAACTGCAGGCCGGGGAAGAGATCTACATGTGGGGAAACTTCCAAGTCGCTGACGCCCTTGGCCATAGCTGGTCCATCTACGACAGCAATTGGGATGACTTATTGGGAACCATCACCCTGCTTGACTCCAGCGATCAGGACGTGTTCACAGGGACCTTTGTGAATGGGCGGATCACTCTGCCTGATCACCTGAATGGTGACTACGCTTTACGCTACGAAGTAGTAGGCGGGCCGATCGCCGTCAGAGCAGCGACTCGAGCGGTGCACATTTTGGCACCCGTCTTCCCGGAGATTACGGGCACCATTTCTCTGCCAGGGCAGCAGGTGGCCGAGAATGATGTCGTGGTGAAGCTGAGTTCTCCGGACATGGCTCTTTCCACCCAGGTGGTAATCGAAGCGGGAGAGAGCAGCGTCACCTACTCCTTGCCGCTCCCTACCTCCTATAGTAGCTTTCGCGTCAAGTACGAGATCCTGAGCGGGGGAGACGGATTGCTTCCTTGGGGATATCCCACTTGGTCCGGTGGGACCAGCGCACTGCCCGGCCAGGCAGATTATCTGAGGGCAGGAGAGACAGCCTCCTTTGTGCTTGCACCAACGCGGGCGGCAGCAGATCCGATCGTCTTCTGGTTGCCGAACATCAACCCAGAACAGCTCACTGTGAACTGCGCCTATTTGACGCCGAATGGAGACGGCATGCGTTACCAGCATCTGTGGAGCATCAAAGACTCGGCACACATTGAGCCGGCAGATGGTGGGTGGTTGGTTGGACTGCCTGACTTAGACTTCTCCAATGCATCCAGTTATCAGATCGGGATTTCCACCGGCGACGTGCTGCACATGCGTGCGGTCTCCAGCGCCGACCTAAATCAGCCGATTACCCTGTCTGCAGACGGCTACACCGAGTTGCAGTTTAGCATGCCGGTTGACTTCGGCACCGGCGCCAACATTCGCCTCACCAGCCTGGACGGAAGCGGAATCGCTTGGTGCGCTGGCGACGTGCAACCCGGCGCCCGTGTTCCGGCCGGTACCTACCACGTGCAGGCATTCAGCGGGCACAATCAGCCGGCATTCATGGTGAGCAAGATCAACTTGCACGTTGCAGGGGAAACCTGCCAACTAACCTTTGCAGCAGAAGAACTGGCCTCCATTCTGATCACTCTACCCGCGGGTATTGATGTGAACATGTTTGCGTGTCCCGCAGACTGCAGCATTCCATCTAGTTATTCTGTGGAGTTTTTCGAGCGCCAAGACGGGCGCCACGCGCTGACTCTGAGCAAGGGCGAATACGCTTGGTCCAATATCGCAGCATATAAAGATGACTGGTACTATCGGGTAGAGCTGCCTGAGTTGACTGTGGACGGTCCGCTTGATTTCGGCACGCTTTCGCTCTGCGCAAAGCTTTCTCTGGATCAGTCCACGTTACTACCCGGCGCCAGCATCTACGCCTACTCTGATCAGGTCGATGTAGTGGATGAACTCGGTTATGCCTGGGAGGTTGATCGGCAAGGGCAGGCGCAGGGACAGTTGCGTCTGGTGGACGCTAATCAGCAATCCAGGCTGGTCAAGTTCGTGAATGGTGTTGCCACGCTGCCAACTGACTGCAGTCCAGGCACCTATACGCTGACCTATGAGGTTCCGGATAGTCCGATTCCGATTACACCTTCGCTTCCGGTGAGCATCACGCTGTCCGGCGAGGCACCGCAACCAGTTACGCTGCGCGTGCCTACCGGCGGCGACTCCCTTTCCTCGTGGCAGGTATCCATCTGGAGCCCGAGTGGTTCGTCTATTCCCACAGCAATTGTTGGAGACTTCACCATCATCGGGGACGGAGAGGACCAGTTGGTAGGGATCGCCGGGCTGAACTGGCAGCAACACGCTAGCTACTATGTACTGATTCAGACACCGGATGCGCTGTTCGCGCAGGCAGTCACGGCCGCGGATTGCGGCAGCGAGACTGTCCTTAACACCGCGAACCACGTTCCCCTGAACATCATTCTGCCCCTTGACAACTCTGGGGCTGCCGATTCCGGAGTTGACCTGCATTACGTCTGGCCCGGGCTGGGTGTGCTGAACGGCATCAACGTACAACCCGGTGTCTTGCTTCCTGCCGGAACCTATCACCTACAGGCGTGGAGTCGTGGCGGAAGTCAACCATATTCACTGGTCAGGCAGGACGTTCAACTGAGCCTGGGGAACAACGATGTAGTGTTCGCCGCGAGCGATGTTACGCAGTTGACGACTGCCATCAACTGCTCACAACCAGTCAGTGAGCTCTCCTCGTACTACTATCTGAACCAACAAGAGATGAGCCGGATGAGGATTATCCCCTGGGTGTCGCTCGGTGACAACCAGTTCACCACCTGGGTGAGCAGCGGCGAGTACGACCGTTTCAACTTCGTGGTCAGAGTCACCGATGGCGCAGAGGCCTGGAACTACAAGGTAACGAGACATCTGAATGCATCAGCGACCGACAGCAACCTCACTTTGCAGCTCACTCAGTTGAGTCCGGTCTTTCAGGCGAGTGCTGGCCTGTTGTTCTCCTGCGGGACAGAGTATAACCTCTCCAAGCTGGTTCAGTTGAGCAACGCAGTTGGAGAGATCTGCCAAGTAGCCAAGGTGATAGACTCTGTTTGGGTCCAGGTTCCTGGGGCGCTGGACTTTTACCCTCTGCCTGATGCCGCATTCCCGCTGGACAGCGCTTCGGTGGTAGATGGCCGGTTTGTGGCGTCGTCCAAATGGTCAGGCACCTTCTATGCTGCCTACTCTGCAGATACTGGGCCAGTACCGTTTGTCGCCGGACCGCGCGCTAAGGTGGTTTTCACCGGCGAACTGCCAAAAGTCAGCTCTGAGTTCAGGTTTGTCTGTACGCCAGGGGCCGAGGTGTCCGCCCGTGAGAAGGTGCTGACCATCGACTATCCCGCACACACTGCATACCGCGTCTACCGCCTGGGGGAGACGGCCTCCTGGCAGACGTACGAAGGTCCGATCACTCTCAGCGGAGCGGATTTGACCGTGTATGCTCAATCCGGGGATTCAGTTGGCAACATCTACAACCAGAGTCTCTATGTCAAACTAACCGTTCCCGGCAGTCAGTTGCATTTAACCGTGGGGCAACAGGATCCCGTTAACATCGGCCTGGTTCGACGGGCAGACAATGGGGGAGATATCCTGGTGTGCACGGAGTATCTAGTGAAAGCCCTGGGCATGAGCGTCACCTATGAGCCAAGCGATGGGTCGCTGAGGCTCATCTCTGGCGACAAGGAGCTGCTCTGCACGCTTGGACAGACCGGGCTGGCTGTGAACGGGGTAGCGCACCCGATGCCGACCGCACCTGTCTTGGTCGAAGGGAAGCTATACCTGCCTGTGAAGCACATTCTTGCACCGTTAGGCTACCGTGCCATCGAGCATGACGATGATATCTGGTTGCTGCAGACCGAGCAAGCGCTGGATTTGGATGGCGATCAGCAGTTTGGGGTCGGCGACTTGGCGAAACTCGGTCTTGCGTATGGCAGCAAGGCGACAGATACAGGCTTTGCCTCTAAGTTCGACCTCACAGCAGATGATGTAATCGATCTCTATGACCTCGTATTCCTGGCTCGTTGGCTAGTCGCGGCCAACTGAATAAGCAGACGACCCCTGGCTTTCGGGGGTCGTCCTTCGTTCTTGCCGCTTACGTTGGCGTGGCGAGGCTATTGCTCGTTGCAGTGCTTGGTGCCAGAGCAGGAAGCGGCGGTCGGTTCGTTGAATACATCCCCAATCCACGCACGATGGGGGAATCAGACATGATCAAACGCTGTCTGCTGTTGCTGCTGCTCATTTCATCCTTCGGTCTGGCCGATCGCGTTCAGGCTGCTCCCCCTGCCCCGCGCATTCTGGTTAAGTACCGTTCGCAGGCGGAGACCGGTCTGCGAGGAGCGGCTAGCGCCAGCGCGCATGGCCTGGGCAAGTTAGGTGTTATCGAGCTTGCGGCGCCAGACGATGCCACGGCCCTAGCCTTGCTGCAACAACTGCAGCAGGATCCAGACGTGGTCTATGCTGAGATTGACCATGTGCGGTCAGCCTGTCAGGTAGCGCCGAACGATCTCAGTCTAGACAGTCAATGGGCGCTGTCGGCCATCGGTCTGCCTGACGCTTGGTCAATCACCCGCGGCAAGCAAGACATATTAGTAGCCGTAATCGACAGCGGTGTGGCTTTGTCCCACCCGGAACTCGTTGGGCGCCTGATGCCCGGTTGGGACTACGTTCACGACGACGCCATTCCCGAGGATGAGCACGGCCACGGCACCACCGTGACCGGTGTGATCGCCGCCAACACCGATAATGGCCAGCAAATCGCCGGCGCCACCTGGGGGACGCGAGTGCTGCCGCTCAAGGTTCTGGATCGATACGGAGACGGCAACGACAGCGACGTTGCTCTGGCGATAATGGAGGCTGCCGACCGGGGGGCACAGGTGATCAACCTCAGTCTGGGAGGAGAAGAAGCGTCCCAGACACTGCAGAGTGCGGTGGACTATGCCTGCGCCAAGGGAGCGGTGATCGTTGCTGCTTCCGGAAATGAGCACGCGCCGGTGCTTTACCCAGCTGCTTGTGATGGCGTCATCGCCGTTGGAGCGACCGGCGAGAGTGGCGGCATCGCCTATTTCTCGAACTACGGCCCGGAGCTGGATGTCGTGGCGCCTGGCGACCTGATCTTGGGCATCAGTCGCGATGGCTGGTCTACCCGCACAGTCAACGGCACCTCGTTCGCTGCCCCGCATGTGGCCGGGTTGGCTGCCTTATTGCTCTCGGTGGCTCCGGGGCTCGCCAATCAGGACGTGGAGCGGCTGATCGCCACGCAGGCGATTGATCAGGGGCCGGTAGGCTGGGACCCGGACTACGGCCACGGTCTGATCAACGCCGCTGATAGTCTGTACGCCTTGCTCGCTGAACAGGGTATAGGGGCAGTGTCATTTGTCCCGACTGGAGTTGGCACGCTTAGCAGCCCAGTCAACTTGTTTTGCGACGGCGTCCCGATCGTTCTCGAGGTTTATCGGGATGCGACACTCGCCTCCGCCGTATCCCTTGGTTGGCGGGAGTTGGAGCTACGATTCTCCGGCTATTTGCCCGTCAGGTTCCAGTCGCAGGTGCAAGCCGGCAGCAACGCCTTGGGGCCGTTTTACCTGGTTTATGGAGATATGAATGGCGACGCACATATCGACCTGTTCGACTTGGTTCTGCTCGCACGCAGTCTGGGGCAGCCGTCGTCCTGCCTTCCGGCAGACTACGACGACGACGGCCTGGTCACGGTGGCGGACTTGGCTGCGGCGGCCAGTGGATACGGCAGATAGATGGAACGCGGGGACAGACCCCGCGTTCCATTTTCAGTTGGCCTGCTCTGCTTTTGCATCCACGTGGCGGGGTTGCTGCATTTCTTGCGCCATTTGGCAGGACTTTCCGGAGACAGGAAGAATCAAGAATTGGTGCTGTCTTCACCCAGACTGCAGACAGCAATTTCTGTGTAGAAGAGGTGTTCAGTAGATGAAGAGAGTGCTTCGGTTCGGTGCCATATTGCTCATGCTACTGTCCCTGCTAATCCCGGCTCAGCCAGCGGTGGCCGCAGATCGGGTGCTGCGGGTTGCGCCCGGAGAATGGGTTCCGCAACAGGTCGGTGAGGTGACTACCGTTGAGGTCAGGGTCGAAAACGTGGAGGGGCTTTACGCAGCCGAGATTAGGCTCGCGTTTGATCCCAATCTGGTTGAGGCAGTCACCGCCGACGGAGCCCTCGCCACCAGGGTGGAGGTGGGCGAGATGCTCGCTTCCAGCAGCAAGTATGAGGGTGCAAACGAGGTCGATAACGCAGCTGGCACCGTTCACTTTCTGTACACCTTGCTGCGGCAGGCTAACGGCACGTCTGGAACCGGCGCTGTCATTCGCTTTCGCCTGAAAGTAAAGGCCCTAGGAAACGGCGCAATTACTATCGAGAAGGGCGACCTAGTGGAGAGGTCGAGCGAGAATGAACTCACTTCTTATACGCCTACCCTGCATCATGGTAGATTACGAGTTGCCTCTACCAGCCAGCCAGGGGTCGTTAATCCGCCGGGAGATAGTCCAGGCTCGCAGCAGACAGGCCAGCCGACTGCCCCGGAGGCACCAGCAGCAGCGGGCCACGTGCTCAGTGGCAGCAAGCTGACAGTGATGAGCAGCAGCGATGTCGTCGATGGGGACAGTATCAGCCGGACGATTGTTTCACCGAAAAGCGAGGCCGTGCGCGACGCAATCAGTGCGGCTGCAGCTGCCGGTTGTGGTATGCGCGTGGTGCTCCCGACATACGTAGAGGACGAAGGCGTAACACGACAGGAGGTCAGTCTGCAGTTGCCAGCAGACGAGCTAGCCAGCGTGGCGCAAGTTGGTCTGGATATAGTGGGTCCCGCCGGGACCATGGTGCAAATCCCTGGTGCTCTGTTGCAGCAACTCGCTGCCGATGGACAGAGTTTCGACTTCACCAGTTCCCAGGTGCCCCTAGCAGCTGCCAATGACCGACTACAGGAAAGCGGTCGAGCCCTGGTGGCCGAGGAGATTGAAGCCAACTTGTCCGGTCCAACCACGCTCCGCTTCCGGGCCCCTGCTGACGCTGATCCAGCCACGCTGCGCATCAGAGTGATTCATGGTGATGGCAGTGTGGAAGACATGACGCCGACGGTTCGAACAGACGGTGAGCGGCAATGCCTTGAAATCGTCGTCAATCACTTCAGCACCTTCATCATCTACCAGCCGACCATCGGCGTGGCCCAGCCGGCGGAACAACCAATCGACATTAGGCTAACCGTGGGCGACCGTAAGGCGCTGGTCGGTGGAGCTGATTACCAGTTGCTCTTTGCACCCTATATCGCCGCCTCCTCCGGTCGCACCATGGTCCCCGTGCGTTTCGTCAGCGAAGCGCTTGGCGCCACGGTTGTCTGGGAGCCCGCGAACAGGACAGTGAGGATTACCGACGGTGGCAAGACCATCGTTCTGACCATCGACTCCCGTCAAGTGACCATCGACGGCGTGTCGCAGCAACTGGACGCCCCCGCAGTCCTGCAGCCGGGCGCCACCTATGTGCCCCTGCGGATGGTTAGTGAGGCTCTGGGGGCGGACGTGAAGTACGATACCGCCAGCAAGCAAGTCTCCATCAGTCGCTAGACCGGGCCAGGGGGATGGATCCACTGTCGGCCAGAAATTGGCAGAAAGTGGATCCGTCCCCCTGGTTTGTTCATTCCTTGAGGTTGCGGCCATTTCCCACTTGACAGCTGCCAAGAGCGTGATATCATGTGTATCTGAAAGCTATATATCTAATCGATATATAGCGAACTGAAAGGCGGGTGCTACTGTGCTCGAATTTGTCTTGTTGGGTTTTCTCATGTACATGCCGATGAGTGGATACCAGATGAAGCAGACCATGGCCAACACCACGGCCAACTTCCTGGACGCCAGCTTTGGCAGCATCTATCCGGCGCTGAAGCGGTTGGAGGGCAAAGCTCTGGTTACCGGTGAGGACAGGGTGGAGGGGGGCAAGTTCATCCGTCGGTACAGCATGACTCAGTCGGGGCGGGAGGCCTTTCTTGACTGGCTGCGGCAGCCAGCCGAAGTGACGCGTGCTTCCAATAATCATCTGGCCAAGTTGTTCTTCTATGGGCACCTCGACCAGGAGACGAGAGAGCAGCACTATCGGCATTACATCAGATCGTCAGAATTGGAGCAGGCCAAGTTGCGAGAGCTGGCGACTCTAGTCGAGCCACACGCGGATGCCTACCAGTTTGCCACGCTGACTTGGGGTATCAAGTACTACCAGTTTCTCCAGGAGTGTTATCAGTCGCTTCTGGAGCAATCAGGGGCAAGCAATGCGCAACTAGAAGGGGGCATTTCCAGTGAAATTTGTAGTCCTGAACGGTAGTCCGAAGGGCGAGGTCAGTGTCACCATGCAATACGTCAACTATCTGGCCAGGCGATTTCCGCAACATGAGTGGAAGATCATCTCGGTGGCCTTTACCATCCGGCAGTTGGAGCGAGAGCAGCAAGCCTATGCCGAAGTGATTGAGCAAGTGTCTGCTGCAGATGGCGTGATTTGGGCCTTTCCGCTCTATATTTTGCACGTGCATGCCTCCTACAAGCGTTTCATCGAACTGGTAGAGGAACGCGGCTCGCAGCCGACCTTCGCTGGCAAGTATACCGCTGCACTGTCCACCTCCATCAAGTTCTTCGACCACACCGCCCACGAGTATATGCATGGCGTCTGTGACGATTGGGGTATGAAGTACGTCGGCTTTTACTCAGCACACATGACCGACCTCTACAAGCAGCCGGAGCAGCAGCGGCTACTCGGCTTCGCCGAGAACTTCCTGCAGGCTGTGGCTAATCAGGAGCCGGTCTGCAGGGCACATTCGCCCATCGACAGGTCTACCTGCATTGCCTATCAGTCCGGTCCAGTCGCCAACAGGACTGCACTGTCCGGCAAGAGAGCAGTGGTGGTCACCGACGCGCTCGAGCCCGGGACCAGCTTGTACAACTTGATCCAACATACCCGCGATTCCTTCCAGCCAGCGGCCGCCCTGGTCAACCTGTCCGAGATCAGCATCAAGGGCGGTTGCCTCGGCTGCTTGCATTGCGGCTTCGACAATGTCTGTGTTTACGATGGGCAAGATGACGTGCGGCCGACCTACGAGCAGCTCCAGCAGTACGACATCATTATCTTTGCCGGCAACATCCGGGACAGGTACCTGTCCGCACGCTGGAAGCAGTTCCACGATCGGCGCTTCTTCAACACGCATCAACCGGTCTTTGTCGGCAAGCAGCTTGCTTTTTGCCTTGCAGGGCCACTGCAGCAGATCCCGAACCTGCGCCATATCCTCACTTCCTTTGCGCAGTTTGACGGTTCCAACGTCGGCGACTTCATCACCGACGAGGCGGTTGACTCAGCGGAAATCGACGCCCGCATCGAGGCCATGGCTGCGCGCCTGTTCAGGCAAGCGGAACTGGGATACGTGCAGCCCATGTCGGCGCCAGCGGTCACCGGGCGCATGGTCTTTCGCGATCACATCTGGGCGAGCTTGCGCTTCGTCTTTCAGGCGGACCACCGTTACTATCGTCAACACGGCTGGTATGACTTCCCGCAGAAGGACTGGCGGACGCGCCTGGTCAACGCGCTGATGATTCCGTTCAGCCGCATACCATCGGTGAAACGGCAGATCCAAAAGGGAAAGACGCGCATGATGATTCAGGGCTACCAGCGGGTGAAGTAACCCAAAACGGGACACCGGGACGGATCCACCG
>JAEZJZ010000114.1 GCA_023436245.1 Bacillota bacterium
GAGGCTCGGCATGCCGAGCCGATCCCCATCCCGTAGCATGCTGCGGGGTCTACGGTGGGGGAAGATCGACTTCCTAAACGCTCTCGCACACTGCGGGATAGGGACCCAGGGGCAAACTGAATGATCCAGTATGCTCGCGTCCCCACAATCTCCCATCCGGTGTTGGTTCTGCTCATGAAATGCGCTAAAATATAGACTAGGAAACAAAAGGAGGGAACCTAATGCAGAAAGACCTGAAGCAAACCTGGGATCTGGATGCTATCTTCCCAGGCGGAAGCAGCTCACCGCAGTTTGCGGATTTCCTGCAGCAGTTGGCGCAGGACATTGCGGCATTGTCCAAGGATGTGCAGGGTGACCAAAGCTTGGCTGATTGGGGTGCGCTCGTCGCCCGCGTGCAGGATGTGGCCAAGCGTCAGCGCCATGCCGGGGCCTTCGTCAGTTGCCTGGGCGCCCAGAACGTGAAGGACCAACAGGCGCAGATCCTGGGTGGCAAAGTCAAGCAGTTGGCTGCTGCCTTCGCCTCGGTGATGACCGCGCTGGATAAGCAGATCAGCGCCATCAGCGATGTCGCTTGGCAGGAGATGCTACATAGCCCTGCTCTGGAGTCGATCGCCTACAACCTGAATGAGCGCCGGGAACGGGCCAAGGAAATGCTGGCTCCCGAGCAGGAGACACTGGTCAACAGTCTCTCTGTGGATGGCTATCACGGCTGGACTGACCTGTATAACCTGGTCTCTGGTCGCCTCACCGTTCCGGTGGAGGAGGCCGGCAAGGTGGTGCAGCTTTCGGCCGGACAGGCCGCCAACCGCATGTCCCACCCCGACCGCGCAGTGCGCGAGCGCATCGGTGCAGCCTGGGAAGAGGCCTGGGCTGGCATCGCCGACCATTGCGCCTTGGCTCTGAACCATCTCGCTGGATATCGCCTCAACCTCTACGCGGAGCGCGGCTGGGATTCGGTGCTGACTGAGCCTTGCCGCATTAACCGCATGAGCGTCGACACGCTGAATGCCATGTGGTCGGCAGTGAACAGCAAGCGGCCGAGGCTCGCCACCTATCTGCGGCGCAAGCAAGAGTTGCTTGGCGTCGACGGCCTCTCCTGGAATGACATCGGAGCCCCTATCGGCAGTTCAGCCACCAAGCTGACCTACGATCAAGCGGCCGAGTTCATCGTGGATCAGTTTGGCAAGTTCAACCCGGAGATGGCCGACTTCGCTATCAAAGCGTTCGAGCAGCGCTGGATCGAGTCCGAGGATCGCCCCGGCAAGCGCGCTGGCGGCTTCTGCACCACCTTCCCGGTCAAGCAGCAGTCCCGCATCTTCGTCACCTTCTCCGGCTCGATGGGTAACCTGGCCACCTTGGCACATGAACTCGGTCATGGCTACCACCAGCACATCATGAACGAGTTGCCGCCACTGGCGCAGCAATATGCCATGAATGTGGCGGAGACGGCCTCCACTTTCGCCGAGATGATCACCTTTGATGCCGCACTGAAGCACGCTGCCGATGAGCAGGAGAAGCTCTCACTGATTGAGGACAAACTGCACCGGGCCGTTTCGCTCTTGATGAACATCCAATCGCGGTTCCTGTTCGAGACCAGCTTCTATGCCGAGCGTAAGCAGGGCATGGTCAGCGTTAAGCGGTTGAATGAACTGATGGTGGCAGCCCAGAAAGAAGCCTTTGCCGATATGTTGACGGAGTACCATCCGCATTTCTGGGCATCCAAGCTGCATTTCTACAACACTGGGGTGCCGTTCTACAACTTCCCATACACCTTCGGCTTCCTGTTCAGTGCCGGCGTTTACGCCAAGGCGCTGGAGGATGGCCCTGCCTTCCGCCAGAAGTATGTTGACCTCTTGCGGGACACTGGCCGCATGCAGGTGGAGGATTTGGCCAAGCAGCATCTGGGGGTTGACCTGACGCAACCAGCCTTCTGGCAGAAGTCGATCGATTTCGTGATGTCTGATCTCGATGAGTTCCTGCGTCTGACCAGCAAATAGCAGCCCTATCCTAGGGAAATGGAAAGGAAGGCGTGTCGCGCGACACGCCTTCCTTGTTCGCACAATCTAACCATCAGGCATTCACCCTGGCCGTTTGACATTCAGCCGCACCCTGACCTTTTGTCATTCTGAGCGTAGCGAAGAATCTTTCCCCTTGTTCGGCCCTCGAATGATTGTCTTGGAGTCTGCCTATTCAGCCAGGCCTTCCTTGCGCAGCCACTCCGCCTGCAGTTCATCATAGCGTTGCTGCAGCGCGTTCTTGTGCCCGTCTTCCCAGGTGGCCAGCTTGTTCAACAAGGCTGCCACTTCCGGCGTTTCTCCCTCGGCTGCTTCCCGATAGAACTTGGCTGATGCCTCTTCCAGCAGAATGCCGATAAAGTAGACAGTGATCTCCAGATCATTGGCCGCCGGGACATTCTTCTTGCTGAAGATGCCGGGCAGGCGGAAGTAATCGTCGGTGTTATAGACGCGACCCTCTTGCTTCTGCTTGATGTCATCATAGAGAGTGCGCAGCCAGGTTTCGTGTTTCTGCTCATCTGCGGCCAAATGCAGGAATGCTTCCTTCACGTCGGGATTCTGGGCCTGCTCGGCCGCCGAGGTGTAGAACCGGCGTCCTTGCACCTCGTTCAGGATCGCGGTTTTCAGCTTCTCTAGCTCTCTAGCCATGCTCCACTCACTCCTCTTCAAATTATTGCACTACTATGTCCATGTTAACACAAGCTTGTGGTAATTGAAAACCTATCCAGTCATGTCAAAGGACAGGCAGCAGGGCTTGGGGCGCAGGAGTGAGTGATGAGTCAGGCTGCTTTGCCTAGTAGAGCTCCAGGTACTGATCGCGCTCCCAGGCGTGAACTTGCTGCCGGTACTGCTCCCACTCGTACTCCTTAGCGCGCAGGAAATTGGTCAGCGCATGCTCGCCCAGGGCCTGACAGATGATCTCGTCCTGCAGCAAACACTGCAGTGCTTCACGCAGGTCACCCGGCAAGCTGCCGATACCCATGCGCGCGCGGTCTGCGTCGGTCAGCTGATAGACGTTCACGTCGGTCGGCGCCGGCAACGGCAGTTGCCGTCTAATGCCGTCCAAACCTGCAGTGAGCATCACGGCCAGGGCCAGATACGGGTTGCTGGAAGAATCGGGGTTGCGCACTTCCAGTCGGGTGGATGCACCGCGGGCAGCTGGAATGCGCACCAGAGGGCTGCGGTTCTTTTGAGACCAGGCTACGTAGGTAGGAGCTTCGTAGCCCGGAACCAGCCGCTTATATGAGTTGACGGTCGAGTTAGTGATTGCCGCCATGCCGCGGGCATGATGCAGAATGCCCGCCAGGTAGTGGCGCGCTGTCTGGCTGAGACCTAATTCGTCGCTGTCGTCGGCGAAGCAGTTCACGCCATTGGCGGAAAGGGACTGATGGGTGTGCATGCCGGATCCAGCGATGCCGTGCAATGGCTTCGGCATGAAGGTGGCGTGCAAACCGTGCTGGCGAGCCACGTTTTTTACCACCATCTTGAAGGTGACGATGTTGTCGGCCGTGGTGACGGCATCCGCGTACTGGAAGTCGATCTCGTGCTGCCCCGGCGCCGTCTCATGATGCGATGCCTCCACCTGGTAGCCCATGCGGTCCAGGGTGAGCACGATGTCGCGGCGGCAGTTTTCACCCATGTCCATGGGGGCGAGGTCGAAGTAGCCGCCCTTGTCATTCAGGGTGAGGGTGGGCTTGCCCTGCTCATCCAGCTTGAACAGGAAGAACTCCGGCTCTGGGCCGACGTTCATGGTGGTGAAGCCCATGGCTTGGGCCTGTTGCAGGGCGTTCTTCAGGATGAAGCGCGGATCACCGGGGAAGGGCGACCCATCCGGCCGGTGCACGTCACAGATCAGGCGGGCTACCCGTCCTTCCTTGCTGCCCCAGGGGAGGACTAACCAGGTGTCCAAATCGGGCCAAAGGTACATGTCCGATTCCTCGATGCGTACGAAGCCCTCGATGGATGAGCCGTCGAACATGATCTTGTTCTCTACCGCCTTGGGCAGTTGGCTGAGCGGGATCTCCACGTTCTTGATCGTGCCCAGAAGGTCGGTGAATTGCAGGCGGATAAACCTGACGTCGTTTTCTGCGGCCAAGCGCAGGATGTCCTGTGGACTGTACTTGCTCATTTGCTTACCTCCCCATTGTTTTCATATCCAGCCATCATTCAGACTGATCATGCCCAAAAACAAACGGACCGTTGCCTGCCGACACTCCTAGCCGGCGCAACAGTCCGTGGTCAAAGACCATATTCGTTTCTTGGGTACAAGGCACGCCGTTCGCTTTGCCATCTCGATCAGCCTTTCTGCTTGGCGAAGATAATATAATCTGTATTCTATGCAGTGCAGGGGACGCCGTCAATAGCTTCTGGAGAAATTGCGAAACTTCCTTAGTTGACATTACTACGTATTCGTAGTATTATCTATTTACTTCGAAGCGACGTCATTGGAGGGCCCATGGACAGCATTTTTGAACTACTATACGCCGATGGTTTCGGTCTATCTCTGTTCAGCGAAGAGCTGCTCAGTCTGGATCGGAGCATGCCCAAGTCCGATTTTCTGGCGCTCTTGATGCTGGAACGGCGCGGGCAGGCGACCATGAGTGAGTTGGCCTCAGACATCCGCGCTCCCCAGAGCACCATTACCGGCATCGTCAACCGTTTGGCTAAGAAGAAGCTGATCAGCCGGGAGCGGGATGCGCGCGACCAGCGTGCTATCATTGCCAGCCTGACTCCGGAAGGGGCGCAGGTGGCAGCCAAGGTGAAGGAGCACCTGCTGGAGCTGTTCAGCCGGGTACAGTCCGCCTTGACGACGGAGGAACTGGCAGAGCTGCTGCGACTTGCTCAGAAGCTGATTGCCGCCTTTGCCGATTCGGACAAAGCGGATCGGGGTACTTCTGGAGCCGAAAGCAAGCCTCGCCGGATTGTCATCGAGTGATGGTTTCCGGTGCGCCTCCGCGCGCCCTTATCTCTGAAAAATAGTACGAGCACGAAGTAAATTTGGAGGTGGGCACATGCGTATCCTTGTCTATACCGGAAAGGGTGGAGTGGGCAAGACCAGCATTGCGGCGGCGACCGCCACGCGCTTGGCTGCGGCCGGGCAGCGGGTGCTGATCATGAGCACTGATGCCGCACACAGTCTGAGCGACTCGTTGTCTGTTCCGCTCGGTCCAGATCCGGTGTTGGTCAGCGAGAATCTGTTTGCGCAGGAGGTCGATAGCCTGCGGGAAGCCGAGCGGAGCTGGGGCTCGATGCAGCGCTGGCTGAACGGCGTGATGCAGTGGGCCAAGATTGGAGACATCGACCCAGAGGAACTGCTTGTCTTCCCAGGCCTAGAGGAACTGTTCAGCCTGCTGCAGATTCGGCGGCAGGCAGAGTGCGGCCTCTACGACGTGATCATCGTCGACTGCGCCCCGACTGGCGAGACGTTGCGTTTACTGAGCTTCCCCAGCACGTTCCACTGGTGGGTGGAGCGGATGTTCCCCACCAAGCGGCGTCTGGTGAAGCTGGCCAGACCGCTGGTGAAGATGGTGGGGGGAGGGCTGGAACTGCCGCCGGAACCGGTGATGGATGAAGTGGAGCAGCTGCTGTTTGAGCTGAAGGCAATGCAAGAGTTGCTACTTGACGCAAGCATCACCTCCATCCGGCTGGTGCTGAACCCGGAGAAGATGGTCATTGCCGAAGCCAGGCGTTCCTTCACTTACCTAAATCTGTTCGGCTTCAACACCGACGCCGTGATTGTCAATCGTCTGCTGCCGGAGGCTGTGGGGGACAGTTACCTGGCAGGATGGCGTGAAGCGCAACAGCGTTATCTGCAGGAGATCGAGATGGCCTTCAGTCCATTGCCGATTCTCAAGGTTCCGCACATGCCGCGCGAGGTAACCGGTCTGGAGATGCTCGGTCAGGTGGCCACCGCCGCCTTTGGCGGCTTGGATGCCAGCGCCATCCTCTATTCTGGGCGCATCGAATCTGTCAGAAAGACAGATGAGGGATACGCACTGGACATCTCCATCCCGTTTGTGCCAAAGGACCAGGTAAACCTGGCGGAGCGGGGAGATGAGTTGACCGTGCAGGTGAGCTGGTACAAGCGCAAGGTGATCTTGCCTCGCGCCTTGCTGGGTCGTCCGGTGTTGGGGGCGAAGTTTATGGATGGCCATCTGCAGGTGCGCTTTGGCCAGAGGCCTGATTCCATAGGGGAGGAGGTGTAGTAGATGACCATACAGCGGGAGATCGCCCATCGTCTGCTGGATGAACTGCTGGATCACGGGCAGAGCTGTGGTAGTGCGGAGATGCGGTCGGCCAAACGCCACTTTTTGCAGGCCAAGCGGGAGTTCTTATTGGGCGCACTGTCCCTGGTAGACCATGCCTTGGCGCAGCGAGAGCCAGCAGCGGACGACCAGGCGGCAACCAAGAGCAAGACGATTGTGGTGGAAGACTGAAAGTTTCTCTTAGGAGCAACAGGACGGCTCAGCGCTAGTCTCGCATTCTGCGGACTCACGGTGAACCGTCCTTTTTTGCTCGCTCAGAATACCAATTGCGTTCAGCCTGAGCTTGGAGAAAGAATCTAGACAGAGTGGATGTCAGTGCTCGCAGCAGAGCGATTTCAGGAAGTACGAGTGCACCTGCAAATCCGGCGTCAGCTCTGGATGGAAGGAGACTGCGAGTTGGTTGCCTTGGCGCGCAGCCACGACCTTCCCCTGGACTTTGGCCAGCACCTGCACGCCATCCGCGACTTGCTCAATGTAGGGAGCGCGAATGAAGGTCATGGGGATGGCGCCGATACCGGCGAACTGCTCCAGCGTTTGGAAGCTGCCCAACTGGCGCCCGTAGGCATTCCGCTGGACGGTGATGTCCATGGTGCCGAAGTGCACGGCGGGGTCGTTAGTCAGCCGCTTGGCGATCAGGATCATGCCGGCGCAGGTGCCGAAGACCGGCAGTCCGGTCGCGATCTGCTGCTTTAGTGGCGCGAACAGGCCAAGGTCATGCAGCAGCTTGCCCATGACGGTGCTTTCACCACCGGGCAGAATGAGCCCATCCAGCGGCTGCCTGTTGAGATCTGACAGTTGCCTGATCTCAACGGCTCGTGCCCCAAGCTTCTCTAGTGCCTGGATGTGCTCGGCGAAGGCGCCCTGTACGGCCAGCACGCCGATAGCCGGGTTCATCTAGACGCCCCGCTCTGACATCAGCAACTGGATTTCCTGCTCATTGATGCCGACCATCGCCTCGCCTAAATCCTCAGACAGGGCCGCCAGCAGCGCCGCATCGTTGTAGTTGGTCACAGCCTGCACGATGGCCTGAGCGCGCTTGGCCGGGTTCCCGGATTTGAAGATGCCGCTACCGACGAACACGCCCTCTGCCCCCAGTTGCATCATCAGCGCCGCATCAGCCGGGGTAGCGATGCCGCCAGCGGCGAAGTTGACGACCGGCAGACGGCCATGCAGGTGCACGTAGTGGGCCAGATCATAAGGCACCCGCATCTCCTTGGCCGCGTGGAACAGCTCATCCTCACGCATGTTCTGCAACTGTCGCATCTGCTGGTTGATCAGGCGCATGTGGCGGACGGCCTGCACCACGTCGCCGGTGCCCGGCTCGCCCTTGGTGCGGATCATGGCCGCACCTTCGGCGATGCGGCGCAAGGCCTCTCCCAGGTCCCTGGCCCCGCAGACGAAGGGGGCGGCAAACTTGGTCTTGTCGATGTGGAAGGTGTCATCGGCAGGGGAGAGCACTTCGCTCTCGTCGATGAAATCGATCTCGATGGCCTCAAGGATTTGCGCCTCGACGAAGTGACCGATGCGCACCTTGGCCATCACCGGAATGGTGACCGCCTGCTGGATGCTCTTGATCATCTTGGGATCGCTCATACGCGATACTCCGCCCGCGGCCCGAATGTCTGCCGGGATGCGTTCCAGCGCCATCACGGCGCAGGCGCCGGCAGCCTGCGCGATGCGCGCCTGCTCTGGCGTGGTCACATCCATGATCACGCCGCCCTTCAGCATCTGCGCCAGGTTCTTGTTCAGTTCATAACGATCGCTCATTGCTATTGCCTCCTCATGACTAGATCGACCCCATTCTACGGCAGATCTGATATTATAATAAGTGTCAGAAATGAGGGGAATGATGGTATCAGTTTGGAGGCTAGTCAGATGAACATAATGCTGCCAGCGCTGGACTCGGCCAGAGCCACTCCGCTTTACCGCCAGCTCTATGACTTTCTCAAGGCAGAGATTCAAGAGGGGAGGCTCGGCTGCGATGCCAAGCTTCCATCCAAGCGCCAGCTTTCGGCGCACCTGGGCATCAGCCAGAACACCATTCAGACAGCCTATGAGCAGCTGATCGAAGAAGGTTACGTCACCTCCCGCGAGCGCAGCGGTTTCTATGTCAGTCGCATCGAGAACATCCTCAAACTGCCGGCGCAGGGGCTCGGCAAGCAGCCGGTCAGTTCACGGCCCAGAGCAGACATTGCCTTTGATTTTTCCTACCAGGGGGTGGATGCAGAGAGTTTTCCTTATGCCGTTTGGCGCAGGTTGTCTCGCGATGTGATCGATGAATATGACCACGAGTTGCTGCGATTGGGTGACCCGCAGGGCCATGGCGGTCTGCGGTCAAACATCGCAACTTACTTGCGCCACTCGCGCGGGGTGAACTGTCATCCCGATCAGATCGTGATCAGCGCTGGCACCGAGTTCCTGTTTCAGACCCTGATTCAGTTGCTTGACCGCTGTTCCGTCTACGGTATCGAGAATCCAGGTTACGAGCGCTTTAACCAGCTGTTCACCAGCAACCAGGCAACCTGGCGTCCAGTGGAGATAGATCGGGACGGGATGACAGTGGCGGGTATTGCCAAAAGCCGGGCCGACGTGATCTGCATTACCCCATCCCATCAGTTTCCCTCCGGCGAGATTATGCCGATCGGGCGGCGGATCCAGATCTTGAACTGGGCCAACGCCTTCCCGGGTCGCTATATCATTGAGGATGATTACGACAGCGAGTTCAAGTACAGTGGCAGGCCGATCCCCGCACTGCAGGGTTTGGATAGCAATGAGAAGGTGATCTACCTCGGCGCTTTCTCCAAGTCGCTGGCGCCCACCCTGCGCGTCAGTTACATGGTGCTGCCGCCCCACCTGATCAGGCACTACCGGCGGACATTGCCGTTCATCATTTGTCCGGTGCCCATGATGCAGCAAAAGACCTTGGCCCGGTTCATCGAGGACGGACACTTCGAACGGCATTTGAACCGCATGCGCAATATCTATCGGCGAAAGCGTGAAGCGCTGGTGCAGAGCTTCACAGAGCTGGGCAGTGCGGTCGAGATTCGCGGGGCGGATGCCGGTTTGCATCTGCTGCTTATTGTGCGAAACGGCATGAGCGAGCAGCAACTCATCTCCGCGGCAATGGCGCGCGGGGTGCGGGTCTACGGGCTCTCCAGGTACTATCTGACCGGCGATCAGCCTGCTGATTCGCCCACGCTTTTGATTGGCTATGCCTCCGTGTCCGAATCGGCCATCCGGCAGGCCGTGCATGAACTGCATGCGGCCTGGTTTGACTGATTAAGAGTACGCAAACGACCCTTTCCCGGCCAGCGGGAAAGGGTCGCGGTCGTTTCTCAGTTTGCCTACTGCTTGTTCAAGCCGAGTAGATCATACAACACTGCTCCGCTCCGGATTTTTGCCTGCAGTTGCCGTTCTTTGGCTGCAACTGCCAATGCCGCCGCCAACGCCTGGTCTGCCTGGGCTGCGGAAACGACCACCAGTCCGTCGGCATCTCCGACCAGCAGATCACCGGGCTGCACCACCACTCCGCCGCAGTTGACCGGCAGATTGACCTGGCCCATGGCCAGCTTCAGCGGGCCCCGCGGGGTGACTGAACGGGCATACACCGGAAAGTCCATCTTCTCCAGCACATCTCTGTCGCGCACGGCGCCGTCAACGACGATGCCGGCCAGGCATTGCTCCTTGGCGCAGAGGGACATCAGTTCGCCCCAGAGGGCGACATCGGTGCGGCCACCGCCATCGACGACCAGCACCTGGCCCGGCTGGGCGTGCTTTAGAGCATAGTGCAGTGTGAGGTTATCCCCTGGCCAGGGGCGAATCGTGTAGGCGG
Organism: Bacillota bacterium; assembly: GCA_023436245.1. Taxonomy (GTDB): domain Bacteria; phylum Bacillota; class UBA994; order UBA5500; family UBA5500; genus JAEZJZ01. Next base: position 10,113 of record JAEZJZ010000114.1, read on the forward strand.
TACCTAGCAGTCTCGCGTGTGGGTTGAGCGGCCGTAGGCCCGCGGGCACCCCCACCCGCCCCATTGCGTCCGAGATGTGGCTGACCGAAACTTCCGCCATGGCTTGTTGCCACTTGGTTAGATCTATCGCATGAACACCTCCCGACATAATCACATCTGAGGCCCGGCTCCCCATAATCCAGTGATTTTCTGAATCGCTTGGGGGTGACTGTCTGCGCAGCGGTTCAACCTCTTTGATCACATTCTAGCAGAGACTGCCGAGTGCTGTCATTGCACTCGAACACGCAAGATATTTCAGAGAGTCGCTGTTCTCCCACCGTAGACCCCGCAGCATGCCAGAGCGTTCAGAAAGTCCGATTTCCC
>JAEZJZ010000032.1 GCA_023436245.1 Bacillota bacterium
CCACAGCATGCTGTGGTGCTACGACCCCAAGGAAATCGGGCTTTTGAACGATCTCGCATGCTGCGGGGTCTACGGTGGGCAAGAAAGTGATTCTCTACGCGTTCTCGCGTGCAGTCCGTTGCCGCGAAGTTTGAAAGATGGCGCGGGAAGGCTGACCCCCATAAGGTACTTAGTTTCTCCGAATAAAGAAGCGAGGGGTGAAGGCAGTGGGCTTACTCTTCTCTTGGCGCGGCAGACAGATAGATGATCAGGCAGTCCTGCGGGCAAAGCAGGACAGCTTGGCGCGCGGAGATTTGATCGCTGCTCACCGCGATTGGCTGCTGCGAGTCGTGGCTCGCGCCTGCCGCCGCTATGTCAGCGCGCAGGACGATGAGTTCTCGGTGGGATTGATGGCCTTTGATGAAGCAATTACCGCTTTTCGGGCGGACCGCTCGGCAGCTTTCTCCACCTTTGCCGAGCAGGTGATTCGCCGGCGGTTGATCGACTGGCAACGCAAGGAGCAACAGAGGCCAGAACTGGCCTGGTCTGGCCTGCAGATAGCAGATGATGATACTCCCATCGCGGAACAAGTGACCACATCTGCCTCTTTGGTCGCCTTTCAGTTGTCACAGGAGTCAGATGACAGACGAAGAGAGATTGAGCAGCTGACCGATGAGTTGTCGGTATACGGGATCAGCTTCAGTGAACTGGTGCAGGTCTCGCCCAGGCACCGCGACGCGCGGGAAAGCGCAAAACAGGTAGCGCGCACATTGGCTGGTAGCGTCGAGCTACTCGCTAAGCTACGGCAAAGTAAGGGGCTTCCGCTGAAGGAACTGGAGCAAGTGGCCACCGTTAGTCGCAAGACGTTGGAGCGTCAACGCAAGTACATCATTGCGCTGACTTTGGTCTTAACGGGGGATTATCCCCTGGTCAGGTCATTTGTGGAGTGGCCCAAGGGAGGTGATGGTCGTGGCCAAGCGTAATCAGGCGATGGTAATGTCCGTGGATGAGCGGCAGATGATTCTGCTTTGCCCCGACGGCTCCTGGAAGGCAGTACGACCAGAACCAGGGCGGGCCGTGGGCGACATCATTCGGCTCAGCAGTGTCAGCTGGAGCCGCCGCTGGAGTTCGTTGGTGGCAGCCATTTTAGTGATTGTCACGTTGGCAGCGACATCGATTATGCTTCCGGCCAAGCAGGCGCTGGCACATGTGTCGCTGGATGGAATCCCGGGCGTCGATCTGGTGACCAACGGCCGGGGGACGGTGCTCGGCAGCACAGCCGGGACGCTCGCAGGGGAGTCACTCCTCGCCGGATTGGGTCTGCGTGGGCGCAGTCTGGCTGATGCTATCCAGGAGTTGCTGGGGAGAGCGGAGGAGCTCGGCTTACTGCCGGACGAGATGCAGGTGGTCTTGGTGGCTGTGACGCCAACGCAAGAGCGAATCAGTGATTCGGCCTTGCGCAGGTTGCATGCCCAGGCCGTCAAGGGCGTGCAGGCCGCCCTGCAAGCGGGAGATGCCGTGCCCGAGGTGGAGCAGTTGGTGGTTTCGCAGACGCTGCAGGTCGAAGCTAATGAACTGGGCTTGTCTGCCGGTCAGTATGCGCTTGCGTTAAAGGCGGTTGAAGCCGGAGTGCAGCTCGACCTGAATCAGGTAAAGGATGGTAACGTGGCGCAGGCGCTGCAAGCGCAGGGGCTCAACCCGGGGCAGATGATCAAGCAGCTGAAGCAGAACCAGAACCTAGATCAGCTAATGCAGAAAAATAAGGAAAAGCTGAAATCCGAAGATAAGCCTGCCAATAACCCAAAGGCCAGCGAGAAATCGTCTGGCGCAACTGGCAACTCCCCGGGTGGGACTCCGCAGGGCGGACCCGGCAAGGGGCAAGCAAAGCCGGCCAAGAACGCTCAGCAGACTGGAGCGGAGGATAGGGCTGATGACGCCGCTGAAGGGCCCGGCGAAGATGAACAGACCAATCAGGACGGCGGCTCAACCGGGAACACGGGCAAGGACGACCAGGGGAATGACTCCGGAAGAAGAGCGAAGGACGCAGATCAGGAAGAAGCGGGCAGCTCTGGACAGGAAGACGATCCTGCCGAGGATGATGCGCGCTCTTCTGGTCCAGAGGAAAAGCCTGCAGCCGATAATAGCGAGAATAGCAACAAGGGCGGAAATGGCAAGGGGAAATAGATAAGAGGACGAAGCGGTTGCAGAAAAAGATAAGCAGAGACGCTGAACGGGCACAGGCCAGTCAGCGTCTCTGCTGCTTATTTCCAGCTACCGAGTACGGCTGGCGCTCAGGTAGTCTACCACCTCGCCGAGCGGGAGCAATAGCTTTTCGGTTTGGTCGCGGCGCTTCACTTCCACCAGTCCCTGGCTGAGGTTCTTGCGTCCAACCACCAGCCGGTAGGGCAAGCCAATCAGGTCGGCATCATTGAACTTCACGCCTGCGGTGGCGTCGCGATCATCCCAGAGCGTGGCCACCCCGGCCGTGAGCAACTGCTGATAGATGGACTGCGAGGTCCGAACGGTCTCCTCGTCCTTGCCGGCAGTCACCAGATAGACAGTGTAGGGAGCGATTGCATCGGGCCAAATGATGCCGAACTCGTCATGATGGGACTCCAGCACGCAGGCTATCAGCCGCCCGATGCCGATGCCATAGCAGCCCATGATCAGAGGGTGGCTGACGCCGCTGGCGTCGTAGTACTCAGCTCGCATGGTCTGTGAGTACTTCGTTCCCAGCTTGAAGGTGTTGCCCATCTCGACCCCCCGCCGCTCCTGCAAGCTCCCAGAGCAATGCGGGCAGGGAAGACCTGCTGCCGCCCGCGCCAAATCCGCCCGGCAACTGACTGCGAAGTCACGACCGGGAACCACGTTCTTCAGGTGGTAGTCCACTTGATTCGCTCCGGCCACATACGCTTGCCCAGGCACTACAGAGAGGTCTACACAGACTCGCATACCCTGCAGGCCAACCGGTGAGATGAACCCGGTGGGTAGAGCGGCAGCCTGAGCCTCATCCTCATTTGCCATGCGCAGCTCAGCGCATCCCAATGCCTTGGCCAGCTTGCGTTCGTTGACTTGCAGGTCACCCCTGATCACCACCAAGACTAACCCTGCACCTGTTTGGTAGGCGAGTGTCTTCAGGATGTCCTCGGATTGGACTCCCAGGAAATCAGCTACCTGCTTGATGTCCTTCTGACCGGGAGTGTACACCGGGACCGGCCCTCCACCGCAGTCAGAGTCACTGGTCAGTTCGGGACGGCAAATCTCCGCCACCTCCTGGTTGGCGGCATAGCCACAGGCGGGACAGACCAGCAGCGTGTCCTCGCCGGTGGGCGTGACCAGCATGAACTCGTCTGCTCCGCTGCCACCCATCATGCCGTTGTCCGAGCGTACCTGCAATGCCTCAAGGCCGCAGCGCCGAAAAATGCGGTGGTACGCTGCCACCACCTCTGTATAGTAGCTATCCAAGTCGGCTTCGTCCGCATGAAAGCTGTAGGCGTCTTTCATGGTGAACTCGCGCGTGCGAATCAGTCCTGCCCGCGGTCTTGGTTCGTCGCGGAATTTCGTCTGAATCTGATAGAGCAGACAGGGAAGCTGCCGGTAGCTGCTGATCTCCCTGCGCGCCAAGTCCGTGACCACTTCTTCATGCGTCATCCCTAGCACCATGTCCCGCCCGCTGCGATCCGTAAGGCGCGCGAGCTCCGGCCCAACCTGCTGCCAGCGACCGCTTTCCTGCCACAGATCGGCCGGCTGCACCACCGGCATGCTGATTTCCTGTCCACCGATGCTGTCCATTTCCTCTCGGATGATTTGCTGCACCTTCTGCGTCGCTCGTTGCAGCAGCGGCAGGGAAGAGTAGATTCCCGCGGCAAGTTTGCGGGCTAGCCCAGCCCGAATCAGCAGCTCGTGGCTGACGCATTCCGCATCAGCAGGCACATCCCGCAGGGTGCGGCCGAACAGCTTGGACATGCGCATAAGTAGACATCCCCCATCCAGTGGTATATTCCCTAGATTATATTGATCGGTGGTAATGCTTGTCAATGGCGGCCCTGCACATGCAGATCTATCCAAATTGCGGCTCTTCCAAGGAGGAACATGGCACATTGTGGAGAAATGAGTCGATGTAGTGTCGCGGCCCAGGGCGCCGCTCGATGGAGGTATTCTGATGCAGCTGAACATGGAACAGAAGAAGCTCATTCAGGCTAAGCCGACCGGCCACTCGCTGATCAGAGGCGTTGCCGGGTCAGGCAAGACGACGGTGGCTGTGCACCGGGCGGAGTTCCTGTTGAACCACTATTGCATCGATGACAGCGATTGCATCCTGTTGGTTACTTACAACAGAACGTTGGTGAAGTATCTTCGCCATCTCTATGAGAAGATCGACGCTGACCGCGATGTCGGCAATCTCAGCCTCTTCGCGTCCTGCTCCGGAGGCAAGGTGGATCGAGTGCACATTGCCACTGTCGACAGCCTAATGATGGATAGTTGGCGCGAGGCATCTGTCGGCAGGAAATGCTCGGCCAAGCTGCTGTTTCAGAATGGCCAGAAATACCGCATCCTGAAGTTGGCGTTGGCAGAGGTGAGCAAGCGCTTTCCGAAGGCCTCGTTAATTGATCAGCGTTCGGCAAGTTTTCTCTTGGATGAAATCGACTGGATTAAGTCATGCAATTACTCTGAACTCTCCGAATACCAGAATGCAGATCGCCTTGGCAGAATGAGTCGACAGATGAATGAAGGGCCGCAGCGCCTGATGAAGAACTCGGAGACGCGACTAGCCATCTTCGAGCTGATGCAACTCTACGATCGCAAGCTCTCTCAGGAGGGTTTGCTCGATCAGAAAACCATGGCCATGCTAGTATTGTCCGAGGCCAAGAGGCGCCCCTCTCCTACCTATACTCACATCATAGTGGATGAAAGTCAGGACCTGACCAGGGTGCAGTTGGAGTATCTGCAGACGCTATACCGCGAGAAGGATTACTCCAGTTTCGTCTTCATAGCTGATACTGCTCAGAGCATCTATACCCATTCTTGGCTCGTCAAAGGACGCAGTTTTGCCAGCATCGGATTCGATATGACCGGCAAGAGCAGCGCCCTTAGCAAGAATTATCGTACCACAACCCAAATTGCCGAGGCCGCCTATAGCCTGATTGCGGAAGACGCAGCCATTGTTGACGACGAGCACTTCGTGCGGCCCGCACTGATCGATCGACAGGGCTCATATCCGGTATGTCGTTGCTTCCGAACCGCCGAGGCGGAAGCGAGCTTTATTGCACAGGAGATATCATCAGCCCTCTTGGGAGAGTATCAGCCTCAAGACATGGTAGTCATCGCTCGGCTGAGGCGCCAACTGGAGTCCGTAGCTGAGGTCCTCCATCAGAAAGGGGTGGAGACTCAGTTCCTGAATGGAGACGATGGCACGTTTGAGGCTGGAAAAGTCGGGCTTCTGACCATGCACTCAATCAAGGGCCTAGAGTCGCGCGTCGTCTTCATCGTCGGTCTAAACCAGGGCCTCGTTCCGTATCTGTCTTATCAGGATCGCGATGACCAGGAGGCGCAGGAGATCACAGAGAAGAAGCTGCTCTACGTGGGCATGACTCGTGCTTCGGAGAGGCTATACCTGTCCAGCAGTGGCAAGACCTCCAAGTTCGTCCGCCAAATAGACCCCAGGTACCTGCGTCTGACCAGCGAGGCACGTTTCAGTGCTTTCCGACCAGTTCGGTTTGAGAACTACCTGCTTGCAGACCAAGTGGACAATGTCTATGGCAAAGAAGAACAGGTGCGTCAGTGGGCGATTCGGGAGTTGCTGGAGAGATACAAATTTCCGGTCAAGATGCTGTCGGTGGAGTTCAAGGTGAACTGTTTCTCGCAGGTTGGTTTGGTCGACATCTGCGTTTCCATCTATCGTAACGGACAGTGGCTACCATTCATTTTGGTTGAGACAAAAGCATATGGCAGTGGATTGGATGAAGGCTTCCGGCAGTTGCAGAGTTACCTGGCCAACTGTCCCTCTGCTCAATACGGAGTAGTGACAGACGGTAATGAAGTCATGATAGTGGATAGAGAGCTTCGTATGGTGGATGACATCCCTGCATTCGACCGCAATATGCTGCCCTCTACCCTTGAACAGTTTGAGTACCATTGTCTGCGCCGGGGGCAGGTCTATCGCATGGTTCGCGATGGTGAACTACCCTATGAGCTTTCGGTGCAGGGTCCTGACGGAGTAGAAGAGTACGACCGGAGTGGATTATCTGGAGTACCATTGTATCGCAGCATCGCGGCTGGCGAGCCGATTCACATGCAGGATCAGGCTGAGGAGCATTTGCAATTGCCCAAAGACTGGACTGAAGACTTGGGCAGGTGCTACCTGCTGCAGGTTAAGGGCGACAGCATGATCGGTGCCGGAATAGATGATGGAGACCTTGTGCTGATGCAGCAACAGCCCACTGCCAACAACCGTGACATCGTTGCTGTTGCCTTGGACACTGAGGCAACGCTCAAACGGTTGATGCGCATGGGTGATACCGTGTTGCTGATTCCAGAGAACGAGAAATATGAGCCAATTCACGTTGCTTCAGATCAGGCCGTCATTCTGGGGGTGGCCCGAGGGCTAATTAGGAAGCTGGAGGATTAGGCAGAAAGCGGGGGCTGTCGCAATAGCACCCCATGAATAGCGCAAGAGAGATGACGGTTGTCGTCTCTCTTGTGTTTGAGTGCACAAGTGCTGTCCACAGGTTGCGGTGTAGCCTAAGCACGGGTCGCATGCATGCGACCCCTACGAGCGAGCGGAGTATGCGTACACCATCGTAGGGCGCCGTGCCTGCTGCGCTTGCGCCATTGCTTCTTTAGCGTGCAGCACCGATTAGCGGTGCTGCGACATGCACGGCGCCTTACACGTTACCACACATCCAGCCGGCAAAATCGCTGGGCATCCTGCAGTACCCACTAATTGCTCCCGGCAGGACAATCGGCCGTCTCCGTCGAAGTAGCTCTAGATTTGGCGAAGGAGGTCGCAACATGAGGCGTTGGCGTATCTTGGTGGTCATTGGCATGATGCTGATTGGCACCATGTTTCCACAACCGACGAGCAGGGCCGCCGCAACCGGACAACCGGTGCGGATCGGTCTCTATTATGCCAAGACGGCAATGCAGGAGGTGCGCCTTTCGTCAGCTAACGGCCTGATCGTGGCCACGCTGTCAACTGGCGACGCCATGCCGACGCCTTTCTACAGTCAGGCGGGGCAGTCTTCCTGGATGGTCCGGTCTGACGCCTATCGCGTGCAGTTTGGGCCCTACGACAACCTGACTGCCGCCAGAGCTGTGCTGGCCAGTCTGCCGGCAGATGCCACTCGCTTTGTGGTCACCGAAAACGGGAAGCACTTCGTGCGTTTCGGCGCCTACAATAATCTGGATGTTGCGCGGCAGGTGCTTAATCTGATTCATAGCCAGCCCGGCATCGCCATCGGTCCTTACCGGGTGAACAGCGCGCAGTTGCCTGATCTATTGTCTGCGCAGACCCTGCGGGGAGCAGCGGCGGCTGCCGGCTTCTCAGCGGCACTGGCCTGGAGCGGCAGCGGCTGGCAGGTGGCTGTCGGCCACGAGGTGGGCAGCGAAACAGCGGAATCTTTGCGTAGCCAGTTGGCAAGCGCGCTCCCGACTGAGATGTGGACAGTGAGCACTCCAGACCTGGAGCGCAGTGAAGTCTACTCGGTGGAGGGGGACCTGTTGCTCTCAGTGCCAGCGATGGACCTGTATCTTGGGGCAACTGGTGCAGAGTTGGGCGAACTGGAGAACCCCCCGCTGGTGACGCTGCACACTGGCACAACCACCAAGCGTTATCGCGGCTTTGTGCAGTTGACGCTGCAGAGCGGAGCATACCGGGTGTTGCTGTATCAATCACTGGATCAATACATCATGGGTGTGTTACCCGCGGAATCGTACGCGAGTTGGCCGCTGGACGCGCAGAAGGCTCAGGCGATCACCATGCGCAACTGGAGTGAATCCAATCGGGGCAAACATGCCAGTGCGGGCTTTGACTTCTGCACCACCACTAACTGCCAGGTGCATACCGACTATTCCGGCGAACGCGCCGTGACTCAACAAGCAGTGATCGAGACCGCTGGAATGCTGATGCTCTACAATGGCAAGCCTATCTCGGCCTTCTTTTCTTCAGACGCCGGCGGCTACACTGAGTCAGTCGAAAACGTCTGGGGCGGCAGCTCAGCCCCTTGGCTGAAGGCTGTGCCCGAGATGTATCCCAGCGAATCCTCATACGCCAGTTGGGAAAAGCGCTGGTCGGGCGCTGATCTGGCCGCGTTATTGCAGAAGAATGGGGTCAGCATTGGCAAAGTGGTGGCGATACAGCCTACTGGCTATTCGGAAGGCGGACGGGTGATGGGCCTTCGTCTGGAAGACAGCGCCGGAAAGTCCGTTACCCTGAGTAGTGAGTCAGCTCTTCGCCTCTATTTGAACCTACCTAGTCGCCGCTATAGCGTCTCGTCTGATGCGCCTCCAGTGAGTGTTCTGAATGCCGAGGGGCAGGTGGTGCAACTGGTTCCCAGCGGCCTGCGGGTGGCCGGCGCCAGCGGGGTGACGGCGCTCCCTTCCAGTGGATCCATTGCCCTGCGCGGAGACACTCTGACTGGAACGGCGAGCACTTCCGGCAGTGGCTTCGTCTTCCGCGGCAGCGGTAACGGGCACGGCGCCGGTCTCAGCCAGTGGGGAGCTTATGCCATGGCCAAAAACGGGCATACCTATGAAGAGATACTGAAGCACTACTTTCAAGGAATAGAACTTCAGAAGTTGGGAGACTGAACATGCCGAGCATTCACGACTTTGACTTTCATTTGCCGCCTGAGCTGATTGCTCAGGCGCCTTTGCCTGTGCGGGATCAATCACGCCTGCTGGTTCTTGGGAAACAGGATGGCCGCTTGGAGCATCGCAGCTTTCGCGACATCGTCGACTACCTGCTGCCGGGAGATTGCCTGGTGGTTAACGACACCAAGGTGCTGCCGGCGCGCCTGTTTGGTCAGAAGGTGGGCGGGGAGAGCGAGATCGAAGTGGTGCTGCTGCGCCAGTTGAACCTGAACGATTGGGAAGTGCTGGTGCGACCCGGGCGACGGGCGAAGGTGGGTACGGAGCTATCCTTCGGCGAAGGCGAGTTGCGAGCCGAGGTGATCGCCAACACCCCTGCCGGAGGCCGCATCCTGCGCTTTCACTATCAGGGGCAGCTCATGGAGATACTCGACCGGCTGGGCCAGATGCCACTGCCGCCGTACATTCAGCAGAAACTGCAAGACAAGGACCGCTATCAGACGGTCTATGCCCGGGAGCTTGGTTCCGCGGCCGCGCCCACAGCTGGATTGCACTTCACTGACTCCCTCTTGGTCAAGCTGGCAGAGAAGGGCGTGCAAGTGGCCAAGCTGACTCTGCACGTGGGACTCGGCACTTTCCGCCCAGTGCAGGTGGAAGACATTCTGCAGCATCAGATGCACTCCGAGTACTATACTCTGACCGAGGAAACGGCGGCGCAGATCAATCAGGCACATCAGCATGGCCATAGAGTGATCGGGGTAGGCACCACCTCGGCCCGCACGCTGGAGACGGTGGGGCAGGTTGACGGGACAGTTTCCGCCGGCTCGGGTTGGACAGATATCTTCATCTATCCGGGGTATCGGTTCAAAGTGCTGGATGGATTGGTGACCAACTTTCACCTGCCCAAGTCCACGCTGATCATGCTGGTCAGTGCGCTGGCTGGGCGTGAGCCGGTGTTACACGCCTATGCCGAAGCGATCAGAGAGCGATATCGCTTCTACAGCTTTGGAGACGCAATGTTGATCATCTAGCCCGGCGGCATGATGGCGCGTTCAGAAAGTAGCTCTCCTCCCCACCGTAGCTCCCGCAGCATGCTGCGGGTTAGTAATCGGCTGGGCATGCCGAGCCTCTACGGCGCACGAGTTGAATAGTCTCGCGGCACGGGTTTACGGTCTCACTTGCTCTGCCGCCCAGCATTGAATATAGCGGGCTCGTTCCGGGCCCAAGGAGGACAATCAGTGGCCATCAAGTTTGAAGTACTGAAAGAATGCAAACACACCAAGGCGAGGGTCGGGCGGCTGACCACCCCGCATGGGGTGATCGACACGCCCGTGTTCATGCCTGTGGGCACACAGGCCACCGTGAAGGCCGTGGCGCCACGGGATCTGCTGACCATGAATGCTCAGATCATCCTGAGCAACACCTACCACCTCTACCTCAGGCCCGGTCACGAGTTGGTGGCCGAGGCAGGCGGTTTGCACAAATTCATGAACTGGGAGCGCAGCATTCTCACCGACAGCGGCGGCTTCCAGGTATTCAGCCTGAGCACGCTGAACAAGATCACGGAGGAGGGCGTGGAGTTTCGTTCGCACATCGACGGCAGCAAGCACTTCTTCAGCCCTGAACACGCCATTGCCGTGGAGAATGCACTGGGCGCCGACATCATCATGGCCTTCGATGAGTGCTCGCCTGGGGGGTGCGACAAGGAATACGCCAAGGAGGCTATGGGCCGCACCCACCGCTGGGCGAAGCGCAGTCAGTTGGCGCACAAGCGTCCTGACACTCAGGCACTGTTCGGCATCGTGCAGGGGAACATGTATCCTGATCTGCGGGTGGAGAGTGCAAAGACCCTGGTGGACATGGACTTCCCGGGTTACGGCATCGGCGGCCTGAGTGTGGGGGAGCCAAAGCCGGTGATGTATGACATGCTGGAAGTGACTATACCCCATCTGCCCAAGGAGAAGCCGCGCTACCTGATGGGGGTGGGTTCTCCTGATTGCCTGATGGAAGGCACCATCCGCGGCGTCGACATGTATGATTGCGTGCTGCCTACGCGGGTGGCCAGGAATGGCACTGCCTTGACCAGCCTGGGTCGGGTGGTCATTCGCAACGCCCTTTACGCCCGGGACTTCACTACTCTCGATCCAAACTGCAGCTGCTATACTTGTCAGAACTTCACCAAAGCGTATTTGCGCCACCTGATTCACACCGACGAGATCCTGGGGCTGGAGTTGCTCAGCATTCACAACCTGCAGTATCTAATCGACTTGATGGCAGGCTTCAGGCAGGCGATCATGGAGGATCGCACGCTGGACTATGCCCGGCAAGTGCTGGCTTACTACAAGTCTTCCCTTTACGATCAAGCCACTTACTGCTAGAAAACTGCAGTACAAGCAACTGGTTGTTCATATTTGTCCCCTTTTCCTAATAGATTGTCTGTGAAGAGAGGTATCAGCATCTCGGTCGGTCTTGCGCCGCCGAGCCGGTGCCTCGGGGAAAGGGGAGGTGAAAGACGTGCCTGTGCGCAAGTCCATCAGACAAAAATCCGCGCAATCTCCACCCACTAAGGCAGGGTTTTCACTGGGTGCAGTGTTCTCTGGCCTGGCCTTCTCGATTGTTTTTGCAGTCATTGTCTTCATGCTCTGGAGTTTGGTCTTCACTGTGACAGCGCTGCCTGACAAGTACATGACATATGCCGCCTACATCACTAGCTTCCTGGCGGTTCTCCTGGGAGGACGCAGGGCGGCGGCGCGCTCCGGGGGGGCTGGGCTGTTGCATGGCGGCGCGGTCGGAGCGCTCTATGCGTTGCTGCTGATGGCAGTGGCCACATTCGCTCTGTCCACACCGCTTGCGGGAGGATTGTCCAGTTGGGCCCGACCGGTTGCCGATGTGCTGGCTGGCGTGATCGGAGGCATTTGGGGAGCGGGTTCCCGCTAAGAAGAGAGGGCCGTGTTAGGCAGTTCGCGCAGGGACATTTTTCGAACCGTGGGTATTGGGTGAGGCAGACAGCAGATCAAGCTGTCTGCCTTTGCCGTTGTTCGGCTATTCTCTGGGCTGTTCTGTAAAAGCACCAGCGACGCGGATATCACGGTAGTGAGCAACGATTTTCTGCTCCGCCGTTCCGAAATAGCGCTCTGCCCGTTCTCCAGCCTCAATCTTGGCGACAAGAACGTCCAGCAGCTCACCACTTACGGCCTCGCCTTGTCGATGAACCTTGCGACATTGGATGTAGAAGCCTGCAGTTCTTCGACTCGTTCCGTGGTCTGAGGGATTCGCTCCTTCAGGCTTTTTCTGCTTTGCGGAAGTGAAATGCTCTTCTTATTCCTTCGCATATCATCGCAAATATCACAGCACGAAATTTGCGCTTGACAAACTGGCCTCAAGCTGACATTATTCTAAATAATGGAAGAGAATGCTAATAGACAATCGCGTTGATATGGTGCACGGATATAGCAATTTGGGGCGATCTGACATGACCACGCGCAGGAACAACTTTCCGGAAAGCCTGCGACAGTTTCGCTGTAAGATTACTATAAGGACTGCGCATTATCTATGCTGTTTGTTAAAATACCCAAGCGACCTTAACAGAGAACACCGCGCCGAATATGCTCAGTAGTATTTAGCAGTATAATGGTGCACAGGCGCGCATCGACCGCACATATGATGCCACCTGCGGACGCGGCGGCTGCTGTTGAAAGCTGGAGCAGACAGAGCGGCTATCTACGGGCAAGAGCGGAACGCTCAGACCTGGGCGCTCTGCAGAATGAGTGGTTCCAGCACAATATACCTGACTCGACCAATTGGTAGGGCGATACGCTGGCTATCCGCAGAACATTCAGGACGATAAGCTGATGAAGAGCCAGGTGGTTATCGCCAATCCGCCGTTCTCTGAAAGATACATATTCCGGACACAGCGGCAGACCTGATATTCGCCCAATTGCACACCTGCATAATAGGCAGGCAGAAGCTGACCTCAAGAACTGCGCTAACAGTATGCACAACGAATACACATCCGCTGTCGGCGACGGCAGTGACCCGGAAGATACGGCTGTCAATGGCGGCGTTACCATCCAAAGATACGCGCCAAACCTTGTTGATTCGGAGCACGTTGATGCAAACAACTTCCTGTGCGCGAACGTCATTGAGTACGGTAGTTCTATGGTCATCATTACAGGCAACAATCCGGCCGCAAGACTGCTTGAAATACCAATGGGTTCTGGTTTCAGACAAGCGGTTGCTGGCGCTACTGTCCTGCTCGATTCACATCACGGACGTGATGTAGAGTATTGCGCCGACTTCGTATCTGTGGTCAATCCACGATTGACCGTATAGGGGGGGTTCCGATGGAAACAAGAGTACCGTTCTATAATATAGTGAACATCTTCCTGCCAGGGTTGGTTCTGCTTGGTTCAAGCGTGTTGCTGTTCATTGACGATGCAAAGACACTCGCGCAAGAGATCACAAACCTTGGCAGTACCGGACTGGAAGTTCTGGTAACGGTGTCACTGTTCGCAATTGCCTACGAGGTCGGTTACGTCATATTTCGGCTCGGCTCGGCGGTGATAGAACCGTTGCTCAAAATGATGTTCGGGTGGGCCGAATATAGCGATTTCATCGCTGCAGGGAAAACGAGCGGGAAAGCCCATGACAAGCTTGAAATGCTGTCGCGAGAATACGGCTATGCGAGGACGCAAATCACGCTGTTCATCGCGCTTGCCGTTCTGACATGTGTTCGGAAACACTGGTGGTTTATGGGTGCCTGTGTCCTCTGCGCAGGGTTGTTCGCTCTCACCGCTCGCGGACATATGAGAAAGACTCAAGACGCCGTGAAACAATATTTACCCGCAAGCTGCGGCGAGAGCGAGGCTGACAATGGCTTAACAACTTAAGTGACCCCTCCAACGGCGTGTTCCTGTCACTTGTCGTGACTAATGCAAATGGTACCGCAGTCAGTCAGTGGTACGACGACTAGTGCAGAATCGGCATTTGGCGAGGTAATAGTCGCGGTATACCTGGTTTTTCGGACTTCAAGCGTGGCTATGCCTGAACTGATGCTCTGCGATATGACTTCCCCTTAAGGGAAGCGGCCAACCCAAGCGCAATGATAACGCTCAACAGGTGCTTTTCCTGCATCCCAACCACTCAAAGAAACCTTGCGATATGTATCCGTGATAATGCCGGACTGGAAAGAACGTAAGCAGTTGCTGAAAGCAGCAGCAAGCAATCCATTTGCAGAGAAAGGGGCTTGAAATTATGAGCCAGAAAATCACATTCTACCCACTGGGAAACGCAGAAACCGTGCTATTGGAACTCTCTAGCGGCAAGAAAATGCTAATAGACTACGCCGCAATGCGCACAGACGAAGCCGGAGATAAACGGTACGACATCACGACCGAACTTAAGAAACACGAGTCCTTCGATGTGGTGATGTTCAGCCACGCCCACGATGATCACGTCAAAGGCGCGAAAGACTTCTTTGAGTTTGACCACGCCGAAAAATATAAGGGCGATGGGCGGGTGCAAATCAAGGAGCTTTGGGTGTCATCAGCGTTTGTACTTGATTCAAATGTTTGCGAAGATGCACGCGTGATACGGCAGGAAGCTCGGCACCGCTTGAAAAACGGCTATGGCATTAAGGTGTTCGCCGAGCCAGATAAGCTCGACCATTGGCTTGAGGATAATGGCTTGTCAACCGAAGACAACAAGAACTTCATTATACACGCTGGAACGCTACTGAGAAATGCAGACCACAGCTTAGGCGACGAGCTTGAGGTGTTTGTTCATGCACCTTTTTCGGAAGACTCTGATGAGGTTGAAGACCGTAACGACCCATCTATTGTCCTGCAACTGAGGTTGGCGAATTTTTCACGCACAACAACTATCTTCATAACAGGCGATATGCCGCACGAAGTTCTCGACAAGATAGTCGAGCGTTCAGAGAACGGGGGTAATGAGATCTACCTTTACTGGGACATTTACGACATACCACACCACTGCAGTCACACAGGTCTGGCTGACGAGCGTGGTGATAAGATTACCGAAACATCAGATAGCATAAAGCGGTTCTTGTCCGATTACTCTCAGCAGAACGCCGTGATGATTGCGTCGTGTCGGGCATTCAGCGATGTCGGCGAGGGCGACACTCAGCCCCCTCATTTTCAGGCAAGGGGAGCCTACATAGAATACAGTGGCGGGAAGGAGTTTTTCGCAACGATGGAGCATCCCAATGAACGCAATCCTCAACCGCTTGTGTATGAAATCGACTTTTATGGTGTAACTAGAAAAATCATCACGGCGAGCCCGATAATAACTTCACCAGCACCGAGGGCAGGCTGAAGTGGAAACCATTTTCGTCAATCCGGCCCATGAGCTAACGAAGCAGATACTGGTTGTATTGGGCCGCGGCGACCCGTATCGCGCTTCGTTGCACAAGTTTCGGCAAGGAAGCAGCGCTAACGGTGTGATTGATATTTTGGAACTTGATTATGAAATCGCCGGACTATGCCAGTATCCTGATTGTGAGATCCGCCGAATCGAACCGCTAACCATATCGGTTCAGGATGGACAGTTGCCTCAAGTTGATGTACGAGACGACTTTCCGACAGTACCGCACCTTATGGTCAGTCGCGATGGCAAGCAGCGTTATCTTTGCTATACCGATTTGTCGTATTCCGAAATAAAACACCGGCTCAATGGGCGGTTTATTGTGGCATGTATCAATGAATGGTTTGTGAGAACTGCCCGTAGTGAGCTTCATCGTGATGACCAACCTCTTGAGCCGTTTTTCTTCGGGACGCAAGATGTGATTATCGTTAACCCACGTCACATTCGCAGGAACTTTGCGAGATTCAGAGAAACTCGTCAGAACGGACGGCTCATGCTGTACCAAGTTTCTGATACTGCCGACCGCAAAGGAACAAGCCTGTATGTAATTATCCAGTTGAGTTTACAGCCGAGTTCGGACAATATTATTCATCACCCACCCAACACGTTGCGTGAATTATTAGGGTGGTTCTCGGCCAAACAACTTGCGGGACAACTTATAGGCGAGCTATGGTCAATCCTTGATATTCGGCACAACCAAAAGGAGTTTCAGAGTCTATTCCCAAGCACAGCAGCACTGTTTAGCTGCCCCTGCATTATAACCCTGAGCATTCCTCAAAGAAGAAAGCAAACTGGGACTGTTGAGCGGTCAGATTATCGTGTGTTTCTTACTGACGGAAAGACGTTCGGAGATGTTCTGTTTGACTTTGGAATCCAGCGCGAAAGAAAGAAGGGCGAAGTTAGCAATAAGCCTGTTGATACTGGAAGGAATAATTTGGGCGAGAGCATAGTCATCCGCCAACTCAATCTTCATTGGGCAATTACGCCTACACTCGCTCAAATTTATAACGGCATCGGAGCCGGCTATAAGCACTTAAGTTACGTTCTCGTCGGGGCAGGGGCTTTAGGCTCTCAGCTGTTTGAGCATTGCCTGCGCTCCGGCTTTGGGAAATGGACAGTTATCGACAAAGACGTAGTGTTTCCGCACAACCTTGCCCGGCATGTACTTGCCCTTAATGCAATTGGTCAACCAAAGGCAAAGGCGTTGGAAAACTACGCCAGAACCATCCTTGAAGATGCAGAGGTTTCCTCCATTGTCGCAGATGTGCTCGACCCCACAAACGGCGAAGCCGTCCAGGCTCTTGAGACCGCCGATGTGATTGTCGATGTTTCCACATCTGTCGCAGCGGAACGTATGCTTGCGATTGATGTTAAGTCGAAAGCTCGGCGCATTTCTATGTTTTTGAACCCGTGCGGCAATTGTCTTGTTATGCTCTGTGAAGACGCAGAACGAAAAGTTACGCTTGATCAGTTGGAGATGCAGTTGAACTCAATACTGGCAGGGAAAGATGATTATGCCGAATACTATAGCCTCCCGTCTACAATCTCGTATGCTACTTCTTGTCGCGACATTACTGGAAGGATCTCACAGGAGTGCATTGCGCTCTCTGCCGCCGCCGCGAGCAAAGAGTTGAAGCGGGTTCAAGGAGCCTCGTCAGCGAGCATTGTGATATGGAGCATCACTGATGATGGCATAGCTGCCGACAAGTATGATGGTGAACGATGGCATTCTGTTTCTTGTGGTGATTGGAAGGTCTCCATGCGCGGTTCATTACTACAATCTCTGCAAGTAAGGCGCGCTGAGCGCCAGCCGAACGAAACAGGAGGAGTGCTTATCGGGCAGCATGACTTTTCTCGAAAGATAATCTACATAGCCGAGATGATCTTTTCGCCGGACGACAGCATCGAAGCGCCAACCTCCTATGTCCGCGGTTGCGAGAACCTGCCAGAACAGATTCAGCAGATAGCGAAGCTAACTTACAACAGCTTTAGCTATATCGGTGAATGGCACAGCCACCCCGGAAGTTGCACTGCGATGAGTTCTGCTGATGAAAGGCTACTCTGCACAATCAGCGAAGTAAACGAATCAGACTGTCTGCTCGGTTGCATGATGATCTGCGGGGGCGTTGACAACTTCTCTGTTTACGTTCGTGAAAATTGCGTGACGCATGCAGCGGTGTTTACGTATAACTCGAACTCGTAGCAAAAGCTAGGAGAGTATCATCTTCTAGAGACAATGCTTTTCGTTATTTGTTCGTATCGTTTGTGGTATAGTTCAATGAGTTTCCCATTGGGCCGTGCCTTTCGCGGCCTTCTCTTTTTTGAATATTTGGGGGCGGTTCTCGATTATTCACTTTGAATAATCGGGGACAGACCTGCCCGATAGCTGACTGCTCCTGCTCTCCCCAAAAAAGCTGTGCTTGCCCTGAATCCGGCAATGTGAGAACATTAGTTTGGGTGATTCACCCAAGAATACCAGGCTTCCGGGAGGGGGCATTTATCTGTTTAGAGTGGGAACCTGTAGCTGGACCGACCAGACGCTGCTGCAGTGCGGCCGCTTCTACCCGCAAACGGCGCGTACATCAGAACAGCGTCTGCGCTTCTATGCAGAGCATTTTGATACAGTGGAAGTGGATAGCTCGTACTACCATCTGCCGGCTGAGAAGAACTCCTGGCTGTGGCTGGAGCGCACGCCTGAGCACTTTCTGTTCAACATCAAGGCCTATAAGTCGTTGACGTTGCATGAGAGGGATCGGCGCCCCGAGGCCTTGGAATGGCAGATGTTCGCCAGTGCCATTCAGCCCTTGGCCGACGCCGGACGCTTGGGGTATGTGCTGTTTCAGTTCCCTCCCTGGTTCGTCTGCTCGCAGGAAAACCAGGCGTATATTCTGGAGTGTCAACAACGCCTGCCAGCGTTTCGCCTCGGCATTCAGTTCCGGCATGTCAGTTGGTTGGCTGACCACGCCCGTGCGAGAGAGACACTGCAGTGGCTGAAGGCAAACGATATGCCCTACGTAGCTGTGGACGAGCCGCAGTTCCCCAGCCGGCGCACGATCCCGCCGGTGGCTGTGGCCACGGCGGCGGATATGGCCGTCATTCGCTTCAACGGGCGCAACCAGCGTAACTGGTTCGCCAAGAATATCCCGGTCTATGAACGCTTCCATTACAGCTACAACAGTCAGGAACTGGCGGAATGGCTGCCGCGTCTGGTGGATCTGTCCCAGCGTAGCCGCACAGTGTTCATCATGTTCAACAACTGCTTTGAGGATGATGCCATTGTCAACGCCAAGGAGATCATCCAACAACTGCGGTATCTGCAAACAGCGCCGATCGATTCTCAGGCTTGACGAACTAGCGACCCTGTCGTACGCTGGAATGGAGGTTTGATTTACCAAACTTTGCTTCGGAAACGGTAGGCATACCCGTGCCTGCCGTTTTCCTTTACTAGTTAGGACCGCTAGGACTAAGCAGGACTTCGCTGAGAACGAGCCGATGTCTCTGTGCGTTCTGGGTAATCGCCCGCATATAGACGACATGAACTAGACTTAGGCTATTGGAGGTTGGCAACATGAGCAACTTAGTTACGGCACGGATAGTCGTCAAACTGACTGACGAATGGTTGGCTGAGAACCCGGACACAGCAGTTGACCTGCCAATCGATGCTTTCCTGGCTATCTGGGAGCAGCATTGGGGCAAGGCCAAGCTGGAGGAACGAGGGCAGAGCAGCTTCAGCGTCCTGGTGCAGTGCGAGGCCCATCGCGTGGCTAATCTGGTTGGCCCCGCCAAGTTCATCTTGCGTGACCGCTTGTCCTTAGCGTCGGGCATGTTTGAGGTTGACTCGCACACGGTCGCTGGCGTCAAGCCAGTTGAAGCGGCAAGCACCGACAGCGGACAGCGGACGGATAGCGCAGAAGCGAGCGATGGTGTAGAGGCAATGGACAGCAGCAGCGATGCAGAAGATGGCGATGCTGCGAAGGATGATGGAGAGCGGGGAACTGCTGATTGCATCCGGCAGCAGGAGGAACCTGAGCCAGCCGTCAGCGAGTTGGAGCCGGTCGTGATCAGCGATGCATTGGTCAAGCGGATGTCCGACCTGATCGGTGCTCGTCAGTTGAAATCGCTGATCGCCGAGCTCCGCGCAGTGGCTCCGCGGATCATCCAGGATGAGACAGAGCGAGCATTCGCTTTTCGGGGATACCTCTTCTCCATCGGCGATGGCTGTGGCTTGACTATGTACTTGACTCTCCTTGCTGACTTGCTGGCTGAACTCAAGCTCTTTCCGTCCGGGGGCGGAAAGAGTTCCCGCATGGATGAGATCAGGTTGAAGCCAACGGCAGAGGGACTGAACGAAGCCCTGCGAGAGGTCGGCGGGGCTTTCGGCAGGCTGGTCTGTTTGGACATCAGCGAGTGGCTGAGTCGGCTGCAAAGTCGGGAGTTCAGGCGCTTCCTGCAGCTTATCAGCGAGATGGTCGGCGATCGGTTGTTTGTGTTTCGCATTCCCTTTGTGGATATTCGCATCCGGCAGGACGTTCTGCGTGCCCTGCAGGATGTGATGTCCATTCATGACGTCGACTTCCCTCCCTTCGCACCACAGGAACTGCAGCAGTATGCCGCCAGACTGTTGCAGGAGCACCGCTTCTCCGTGGCGGAAGACGGGTGGGGTGCGTTTGAGCAGAGGATGGCGGAGGAGAAGAGCGACGGTCGGTTCTTTGGCCTGAAGACGGTGAAGAAGGTTGTCTTTGATCTGATCTACCGCAAACAGGTCACGTCTCTGGATGAGCCAGGAGCACGGTTCCTGCTCCGGAGCAGAGATATTGCCCCCGTGGCCTCTGTTCGCGAGATTGTGCCTTGCAGCGCCATGCAGCAACTGGACAAGTTGATCGGCGTCGGCAAGATCAAGGAGCGCGTGCTGGAGATATTGGCGCAGGTCAAGCTGGCTGCGCGGGAGGATGCACTCGACCGGCCCTGTTTGCACATGCGCTTCGTCGGCAACCCCGGCACCGGCAAGACGACGGTTGCCCGCATCATCGGCACACTCTTCCGCGAACAAGGGGTGTTGTCGCAAGGGAGATTCTACGAGTACAGAGGGCGCGACCTTTGCGGCCAGTACATCGGTGAGACGGCGCCCAAGACGGCCGGCATCTGCCGCGACGCCTACGGATCGGTTCTGTTTATTGACGAGGCTTATTCGCTCTTTCGGGGCGACCACAATGATCGCGACTACGGGCGGGAAGCGTTGGATACGCTGGTTGCGGAAATGGAGAACCATCGCTCGGATTTCGTGGTGATTATGGCTGGCTATCGCGACGACATGGATCGGCTGTTAGGCGGTAACTCCGGCCTGGCCAGCCGCATGCCCTATACCATCGACTTCCCAAACTACACGCGGGAGGACCTGCTCAAGATCTTCATGTCCATGGTCCAGGGAAGGTTGCCCTACGAAGCTGGGTTCGTGGCAGCAGCCGAGAGCTTCTTCGCTGCCATATCTGATGAGATTCTCGCGTCCAAGGAGTTCTCCAACGCTCGTTTCGTGCGAAACCTGTTCGAACGAACCTTTGGGAAGGCAGCCATTCGGCAGCAGATGAACCAGGATCTGCCCCTCATGCTGCTAGCCAGCGATTTTGCCAAGGCTTCCAGTGAGCCGGAGTACGCCAATCTGATGGCGCACAAGAATAGAACGATCGGATTCTGAAGCAGTCAGAGATGTGGAAGGCCGAAGCTTCGCCTGTCCGGTTGCGGGGGAAGCTCTAGTCATTGTCTCCCTTGATAACCGGTTTGGTTGGGAGGCAGACTGACTACAAGGAACTGGATCGGGCGAATAACCTAGCGTCCCGAAAGAGCTGTGCCTTGGCGCCACAGATGGTCAGACCATCTCCGAGCAGGATAAATAACGTCCAGCTGATGAGGGGTGAACAGACGATGAGATTAGCATTTGTGACCATACTGGCTTTGCTGCTGATACTCGGCGGGTGCCAGCCGATCGAGAACCCACCAGGAGGGAACAACGGAGTGCAGGAGCCACCTGTGGACAGTCGTATCCTCAGCCTGACGACAGAGCAGAAGGTGGGGCAGTTGCTCTACGTTGGCATTCGTGAGAACGATGTCGTCAGCAACCAAGCGATCCTAAGCGAGCTTCAGCCCGGCGGCCTAATTCTCTTCGCCCGCAATTTTGTCTCGCTCGATCAGGCTGCGGCAGACCTGAACGCCTATCGCCAGAACTCAGACTTGGCATGGCCACTGTTCGTCGGCACAGACCAGGAGGGCGGAAAGGTGAGCCGCTTGCCTGCGGCCTGGGCTACCATGTTTCCGACAGCAAGATTGATCGGGCAGAACGCGGAAGCGGCGGGGGTGCTAGCTCTGGCCATGGGCAACGAGCTGGCTGCCCTGGGTCTGAACATGGACTTTGCCCCGGTGCTGGATGTGCACAGCAACCCGAGGAACCCGGTGAT
The DNA here is from genome assembly GCA_023436245.1 of Bacillota bacterium. Lineage (GTDB taxonomy): Bacteria > Bacillota > UBA994 > UBA5500 > UBA5500 > JAEZJZ01. Next base: position 21,621 of record JAEZJZ010000032.1, read on the forward strand.
TGGAGATCGCTCCTACGGCTCGACGCCTGAGGAAGTATGGGCGGCGGCGCAGCCGGTGATGGACGGGCTGGCTGGGGCGGGCGTAATCCCGGTGGTCAAGCACTTTCCTGGCCATGGGGACACCTCAGTCGACTCGCATCTGGAACTGCCCAGCGTCTCGGCAGACCGAGCAACGCTGGAAGAGCGAGAGCTCAGTCCGTTTAGCGAAGCGGTGGCAGCCGGCGCCCCGGTGGTGATGGTTGGTCACCTCTTGGTGCCGGCCCTCGATCCCGAAACACCGGCCAGCCTTTCCCATCCGATTATCACCGGCCTGTTGCGAGAGCAATGGGGGTATGATGGCTTAGTTATCACCGACGACATGGAGATGGGCGCCATTGCCCAAGACGACATTGGTGAGGCTGCCGTGCAGGCGTTTCTGGCCGGAGCCGACATGCTGCTCGTCTGCCACACTCCGGCCAAACAGCAGGCCGTGCGCGACGCCTTGCTCGCTGCCGTGCAGTCTGGACGGATTTCGGAGGAACGCCTGACCCAATCCCTCCAGCGCATTCTGGCGCTGAAGGATGAGTACCAACTTGATCGCACTCCGGTGGACGCCGATCAGGCCCGACGAGTGGTGGGTTCGGCTGAACATCGGGATCTGGTCAAGTCTTTGGGTAAATAAGGGAGATAGCTAAACAGCCGCATCATGAACTGATGCGGCTGTTTAGCATTCCCCCTTGATTGGTCCGATCGGCTTTACTTGCTGTCCAGAAAGAGTGCCATGCAGGAAAACGGACTCGAACTGGCGAATTGGGAACTACCTCCAAAGGGAAGGGGTTCCAATAATGTCAGCAAAGCTACTCTGTCAGCGCCATCCACTCTTCTACTTCCTCTCGGTCAGACAGATGTGTTTGCTAACGTAATAGTTGACCACTTTGAAGGAAAACGCTAACCGAAAAGTTGACCACCTTAGCACATCACCCTGTTACTCTTGTAGTTGAGAGACAGCAAGAGGACAGGAGGAAAGGTTGT
>JAEZJZ010000018.1 GCA_023436245.1 Bacillota bacterium
GTTTGGGAGGGGGGATACGAGTGCCAGGGTTGGAGATGTCGCGGGCGGAGGCTAGGCGTTTCCTGATCCGCTATCACGGGCTGGATGATGCCAATGCTCTTTCGGGAGAGGCGGGAGTCGGTGAGTATCTGCAGCGGGTGGGCTGCATTCAGTATGATCCGCTAGATGTGGTGGGGCGTAACGCAGACCTGGTGCTGCAGGCTCGCATTGTCGGGCATAAGCGCAACTCCACGCTGGAGAAACTGCTCTATGCAGATCGCCTGTTGATCGACGGCTGGGACAAGATGATGTCCATCTACCGTCAGTCAGACTGGCCATATTTCCGTAGAATCCGCGAGCGCAGAGGCGAAGAAGTGACGCGGGTGCTGCGGAGACGTGACTCGGCGGACGCCCTGGAGCTGGCTGAGGAGATCAAACGGATGCTGCGGCAAGAGGGGCCACTGCGGGCCAATCAGATGGATCTAGGTGAGGCGGGCAAAGGGCGGTGGGGTCACCGCAATTTGGCCGGAGTGGCGTTGGATTACCTGTTCAACATCGGGGAAGTCGCCATTCACGGTAAGCTTGGCAGCCAGAAGGTCTATGATCTGACCGAGAACCTGCTGCCCCAGGAACTGCTGAGTTCTCCCGATCCGTTTGTCGATGATTGGGACTTTCAGCGTTGGTACGTGGAAAGGCGAATAGGCAGCGTGGGGCTCCTGTGGGGCCGAAACGGCGGCGGTTGGCTGGGGCATTACCTCTCGGACAAGCCTTTGCGGGCAGCCATCCTCGACGATTTGGTGGAGGCGGGGCGGTTGATTACCGTATCCATTGCCGGCATCGATCAGGTGTTCTACTTGCGTCGTCAGGATCTGCCCGCCCTGAATGAGCACGAGTCCCAGACAGCTGCGGCTGTGCGCTTGCTAGCGCCTCTGGATAATCTGCTCTGGGATCGGGACCTGATCACTCAGATCTTCGGCTTCAACTACAGCTGGGAGGTTTACTTGCCGGCTGCCAGGCGCAAATACGGCTACTACGTGCTGCCTGTGCTCCTTGGGGACCGCCTGATCGCTAGAGTTGAGTTGGAGCAGCAGCGTGGCAGCACCCCGCTCTGCGTCAAACGCTGGTGGTGGGAGGATGGAGTCCAGGTCGATAGCGAGCTGAGGTCAGTTGCTCTGGCCGGGCTCGAGAGGTTTGCGCAGTTTCTGGGAACTGACTTCGTGCAGACGCCATCGGCGTGGTAGCTGGGACAGAGACGTTGCGGAAACTCGTGGAAGTGATATAGTCAGTTGATGAAACTTAGTATCAGGGGGAAGCACCGAGTAGCTCCGAACTTATCCCCCGATTTCTTGGACTGGAGGCAGAACGTGCGCGCACCAGAACTTTCCTATGAACGACGTAAGCAAGCCTATGAACGACTGAGGCAGAGGCAGCAGCGAGCGGCCAACCGTCTGAGCAATTTTCGTGCGGCAGTCTTTGTGGTCGGCTTTGTGGCGATCTATTGGCTTTACCGCGCTATCGACCTGTGGGCCGCGTTGGCTGTGGGCCTGGTCACCTTGGTAGGCTTCACTTATCTTGCGCTGCAGCATCAGACTGTGCGAGCCCGGTTCAAATCAGCGGAGACGCTGGCCGAACTGAACGAGCGAGGCCTACAGCGCCTGTCGGGCGAGTGGGTTGACTTTCGGCGCACCGGCCAGGAGTTTGCGGAAGCGGAGCATGCGTATGCCTCCGACCTGGATCTGTTCGGGCAGGCCTCGCTCTTCCAATGGACCAACTCCGCGGAAACCCCTGAGGGACAGGCGACGCTGGCGGAGTGGCTGAAGCATCCGCAGTTGGACCCGACGGGAATCTTTGAGCGACAGCTGGCGGTCACAGAACTGGCCGGAAGACTAGCCTGGCGTCAGCGTCTACAGGCAGCGGCGATGCTCGTGGCGGACAAGCTGGAGTCGGCCGCTCCCCTGCTGCAGTGGGCAAAGCAAGTGGATCACGAGTTGCCGCGCTTGTTCAGGTTGGTGGTGCGCGTGCTCCCTGTAATCACTCTACTTATCCTGGCCCTCTATGCCTTAGGGGCTCCTGTTCCCTGGTCACTTCCTGTGCTGCTCGCAGCGGTGCAGTTGATCATGCTCCGCCTGAACAGCAAACGGCGCACCCATACCTTGTCCCTGGTAGAGAGCCGTGAGGCGGGTCTGCGGACGTATGCGGCGATGCTGGTGCTGCTTGAGCAGCTAGATGCAGAAGCGGTCTGGCTGCGTCGGCGGCAAGCAGGCTTGCGTGACTCTCACGGTAGGTCTGCCAGCGAACAACTGCGCCGGCTCTCGGTCATCGCTGAGCGAATTGCCAATCGCCGGAACCCTCTGTTCGTGATTGTGAACGTGCTCACCCTTTGGGACTACCAGTGCCTGATAGCCTTGGCGGAGTGGAAGAGGGAGTCCGGTCGACTGCTTGCCACCTGGCTGCGCGTGTTAGCAGAGGTGGAGGCTGTGGCTAGCCTGGCGAACATCCGGTTCGAGCATCCGAACTGGGCCATGCCTGAGGTTGCCATTCAGCAGGAAGCGAGCGGTCTCCGGGCGAAGAATCTATGCCATCCGCTACTGCTACAGGGTGTGGCCAATGACTTTGCGCTGGGTACGCCGGCGCGGGTGGTGTTGATTACAGGCTCAAACATGTCCGGGAAGAGTACTTTTCTGCGCGCTGTCGGCTGTAACTTGGTGCTGGCCTATGCCGGAGCTCCCGTTTGCGCCGCAGAGTTCCGCTGCTCTCTGATGCGCCTCTGGACCTGCATGCGGGTGAGCGATAATCTGGAACAGAGCATCTCCTCGTTCTACGCCGAGATCCTACGCATCAAGCGGATCTTGCAGGCTGCGAGCGCGGGGCAGTCGATTTGCTTCCTGCTCGATGAGATTTTCAAAGGGACGAACTCTCACGATCGCCATCTTGGCGCCAGGGCGCTGATCAGCCAACTCCAGCGGGACGGCGCGTATGGGCTGGTCTCCACCCATGATCTGGAGCTTGGCGATTTGGAGCAGAGCAGTGGGGGCGAGATCAGGAACTATCACTTCCGGGAGTACTACCAGGACTCGGAGATTCGCTTTGATTATAAGTTGCGGTCTGGTTTGTCCACTACGCGCAATGCCCTCCATCTGATCAGGATGGCTGGGATTGAGCTCGAAGAGCCGAGCTAGGCCCTGATGGGAGTGACGCGGCGAGCGATTCAGTCTGGGGAATGAGGCAGGAAGTCGGCCGGATTGGCTGCGAAAGAGCCCCTAAATTGCCGAAAGATAGAGGTAACATAGATGGGCGCATATATCATCTTGACCGCAGTGGTAGCGGAACTGGCCTTCGCTGTGTTTTGCGTTGAGACAAGATCCCATCAGGCCAAGGCAAGGAACATGCTGCGGATCGCTGCATTTGCCAGCTTTGTGCTGTTGGTTGCTCTACGCGTGATCTACTGGAGCCTGCGCTACTACGCATTAGGCCTTTTGCTCGGCCTGCTGGCCGCGATAGGGACGATCAATCTGCTGCGAAAGGTCAGCTACCTGCAGCCGTATCGTCTCAGGCGCATCGTGCTGCAAGCGGTTGGTACCACGGTGCTGATCGCAGTCGTCACCCTGCCGGCAGTCATCTTCCCGCAGCATCAGGGGCTGGCGATGACCGGAGAACACCAGGTTGCCACCGTCAACTATACCTATACCGACTCCACCCGGGTCGAAACCTATAGCGATGCCGGCACCAACCGGAAGGTCACCGTTGGGCTTTGGTTTCCGCAGGTTGATCGCGGCAAGTACCCACTGATCGTTTTCTCGCACGGTGGGTTCGGCATCAAGACCAGCAATGAGACACTGTACAAGGAGCTGGCCAGCCACGGCTATGTGGTCTGCGCCATCGACCATACCTACCAATGCCTGTATACCACTGACGTGGACGGTCACGTCACGCTGTTGGATCGCGGATATATGCAAGAGTGCAACGAGGAAGATGCGCGCGCGGACCGGCAGCAGAGTTTCGCATATTATCAGCAGTGGATGGGCGTGCGCACTGGCGACATCAGCTTCGTGATCGATCGCATCCTGGCAGAGGCAGTTCAGCCGGGTGCAGATGCAGCTTACCGTCTGGTGGATGCCCAGAGAATCGGAGTGATGGGGCACTCGCTCGGCGGCGCGGCCGCCCTCGGCATCGGCAGAATGCGCGATGACGTCGATGCGGTGATGGCGCTGGACGCACCCTTCCTTTGCGATATTGTGGGTGTGGAGAATGGTGAGTTTGTCTTCGTTCAGGATACTTACCCGGCGCCGGTGCTGAACATCTACTCAGATGACGCGTGGGGCTTGCTGTCTGATCGGCCACAGTACGAGGCCAACTATCGTCTGCTCAGCGACGCGGCAGCAACCGCTCACAACGTGCGTATCAGCGGTGCCGGGCACTTCAGCCTGACTGATCTAGCACTGAGCACTCCTGCACTCACCCGCCTGTTGGACCAAGTGCCGTCTCCAGCCGATGCCACTTACTGCCTCACGACCATCAACCGGGTTACCTTGGCTTTTTTCGATTGCTATCTGAAGGGGCGGGGAGAGTTCTCTCCCGAGAAATGAGATAAGGGATCAGACAGGCTACCCTCTGTGCCAAGAGGGTAGCCTGCTGCTTCAGTGGTCTGTGTCAGAAAGGTCCGTCCCCGTTGCCCCCGTCCCCGTTGCCCCGCCCAGCTCGCCCGACGAACTCTTGATCAGTTGCCGCACCTTTTCCACCCAGGCCAGCTCGCTCTGATAATGCATCAGCCCATTCTCGAAGACCAGCTTCCAGAGGACAAGCTCCTTCCGGTGCTGGGAAAACGCCAGAAACTCCTGCTTGCGATCACTCTGCAGTCCAGCCAGCTTCTCCGTGAGCTCTACCTCATACATGTCCAGTTGCGCCAGAATCTCGGCGTCAGACAGCCTGGAAGCGAAGGATAGCTTGATCAGGAAATCGTGTTTGAACCCCGGCAGTCTCGGCTCCTGCAGCAGCCAATCACCGATGGATTGCTTGCCCCGCTCCGTGATGCTGAAAACCTTCTTGGAGGGAGTCTTGGTCTGGTGGATCACCTCACCTGTGATCAATCCTTCCTTCTCCATTTCCTTCAGGGTGTGATGAGCATCGGCCCCCTGATCTACCAGCATCTCAGATAGCTTCACGCCCGGATGGCGGTAGAAATCAGGCCGAGGGCTAGTGCAGCAGTCATGGAGCCCTGGTTGAGCCTACGCAGGGCCACATACAGAGCGACAAACATCAGTCCCAGCAGCAAGTAGTTGGCAACATCGAAGATGCTCAAGTACGCCAGCCCCAGCAGCCGATTGCTCTGTAACAGCCGGAACCAACCCTCCACCGTACCGGGCGGGCTGCTGTGGGTGAAGACGCTGATCTCCGCCGCGATGTTTCTTCGGAACAGCACACCTGCCAATAAGGCAGCCACGCCACCGAGTTTGTGAGGGTCTGCCAGCACACTTGGGCGTTCTGCCTTCCGCCAAAGCACTCCACTGAGACACTCAACCCATCCTCCCCTCATTCGCTACCACTTCAACTTCCCATTTCCCTCAAGTGTCAATACCCCAGTTGCCATTTTCATGATCGTGAAGCAGCGGGGACGGACCTTTCTGACTCATGAAGCAGCGGGGACG
>JAEZJZ010000038.1 GCA_023436245.1 Bacillota bacterium
AGAAGACAGTGAACGGCGAGACCACCGCCTACGTCTACGAAGGCGACCGCGTCGTGCTCGAGCTGGACCGCTACGGCAACCAGCAGGCCAGGAACACCTATGGCATCAACCTGCTGGCGAGAACAGTGGGCGACGAGAAGTATTACTACCTCTACAACGGCCACGCCGACGTGGTGGCGTTGATTGACTCCAGTAGCGGTACGTTGGCCGCCAGCTACTACTACGATGCCTTCGGGAATATCCTGGAGCAGACAGGTACCGTTGAGAGCCCCATCCTCTACGCCGGTTACCAGCACGACCCCGAGACCGGGCTCTACTACCTGAACGCTCGCATGTATGACCCGAAGACCGCCCGGTTCCTGCAGGAGGATACCTACCGGGGGAGCCTTGGCGATCCGCTCAGCCTGCATCTCTATGCCTATTGCTTCAACAATCCGCTGAGGTATTTCGATCCGACCGGGCATATGGGCGAAGCGGTCCGGGACGAAGCCCAGGCCAGGGGGACAAGGTTCACTGGGAGAAGGACAAGACCACCGGCAAGGGCGTCATCACTATCACGGAGCAAGACGGCACCAAGACTGTGCTGCATGAGGGCAGAGACTTCGTCTATGGTGATGACAAGAAGGCGCACTACAGCGACGCCTACGTGGCGAGCCGTATAGGCACAGACAGCGGCAAAGGAACCGACCATGTAGGTTCGTCTGATGACATCGCGCCATCGGGCACTTCCATCGCGCAGAGCAACAGTGCCGCAAAACATGAGCAGACCCAAGCTGATAAGGCCCTGGGTCAGGTGGCTCTAGGTCGTTACTACCAGGGCGAGATCACGCTGACTGGAACACTTGGTGAGATTGCCCTTTCGTTGACCGGGGCCGATGTAGTCTTTGATCTACGTGATCTCTCAGCGGATCTTCGGGATTGGGAGTGGAGCTGGAAACACGCCGGTGAAACCTTTCTTGATGCAGTTGGCCTAATTCCGGTGATCGGAACGATTAAGCACGTCGATGAGATCGGTGAAGTAATTACGCTTATGGCCAAGAACGGCGACGAACTCGTCGAAGTAGGGCAAGTTGTGGCAAAGAATGCGGATGAGGCAGGGGCGATCATTAGGAGTGCCGCGAAAACCTGGGATGGAAAGACAGTAGAAGAGTTGGCTGAACTGCATATCAGCAGCTCCGGGAAAACAGTCTTAGGCCACTATGCGCCTGGCGGTGGGTACATTGGGAAGGCGCAAAGCATGGGAGCTAGCTATTTTGATATCGGGGGTACCTGGGAAAAACTTTCGGAGACCGAACGTTGGGCGGCTAACAGACACTTCCTCGACGTTATCGCGGAAAGAGGTGACCGAGTTTGCTTATCTGTATCCCAATATGATATCAGGCCAAACTCATCATTGGTTAAGGAGCTAGACTACCTAATTAAGCAGAAAGGATATCGATGGGTGGACGAATGGTCGCTGGCAAAGGAGGTAGTTGATTAGTTGGACGAGATATTGGCATTCTTGGTTGAGTATTGTGCAAATCTGTACAATAAGCATGGGTTCAGATTTGTAGATTCAGAAGTTGCCCCTTCCTTTGGAAACGCCGCAATCCTCCTTCGAAATAGGAATCTCGAGGTCCAGTTCATTCGTGACAAAGGACAGCTGTTTCTGGATTTCAAGAGCATATGTGAAGGGCAAAAGGATAGATGGTACTCACTTGATCTAGTCCGCCAGATGGTCACAGGAGAGACTTTTTATCATTCAATGCTCGACGACGCGAATGGAAGGTTCTTGAGAGAGAACTTGCCAACGATTCTTGGGCTATTTGAGTGCAACTGCATATCTGAGACGGTTCATGCTCTAGATGCCCTTGGGGTTAAACGTGGGGCAGAACTGTTCGGCACCTTCAACGATCGTGCATAGGAAGATCATGGGATAACAGGTTGCATGATTTGATTGAGCAGATGGCAACCTAATCAGCAAGACGACCCCCGACGAAGTATTACTGCCTCTACAACGGTCACGCCGACGTGGTAGCGCTGATCGATGCCTCCGGCGGTGACGGTGCCAGTTACTACTACGAGGCCTTCGGGAATATCCTGGAGCAGACAGGTACCGGTTCCTGACCGTGATCGGCATGGTCAAGTACGTTGATGAAGCTGGAGCAGTGGTCAAGATCCTCGCAAAGAATGGTGACGATGTCATTGAGGTTGGGCAGGTAGCGGCGAGGAACGCGGACGAGTTGGGAGCGGTGGCGAGCGTCAACGCGAAAACGCCGGATTTCATCGTCACGCCAAGAGGAGAGGCTATTGCCGTTCCAGTTGGCTCGTCGGGGCCAGTCGATGTGATTAACCCTTCCGGTAGTAGGGCTGGGTCTGCGTACGTAGGTGGGCATGGTGGACTGAATGGGCAGGTGTCAAGCGTAAGGATAATGGATCCCACTCCGGCACGAGGTAGACCTCCTGGGTATCCAGGTGGTTATGTGAAGTATGAGAATGCCCTAGGACAAGGTGTGGATTACATTACTGGGCGAACCCTCTCCAATGCCAAGTCGCATATTCCGCTGACGTTTGAATTTGAGTAGGCGAGGTGATCGGGAAGTGAAGGACGCGCTTGACGGCATGGTGCACTCCACGATAGAGGGACTAGAAAGCATACATGATTACGTTCAGTTGTTGATGGACAGGTGTATCCTGAGTATATATACTCCCGCCACGTATCGGAGTGTGCTAGGTGAAGGCGGCCGGCTAGATGCAAACTGGTCAATGGCGCGCGGTCATGCCATTGCTGCCGTGTCCTACTGTGAAGGGGCATATGTGGAATTATGTCTCGATGACGGGGCTGCCATAAGGATATCACTGTGCGAAAACGATTACTCCGGCCCAGAGGCTCTCAGCTTACACTTTGGTGATGGTAGTATTGTGGTAGTCTAGTTTTGCTCGCACCAGGCAATGCCTCAATCCGATCCTGGGTCACTTTCTATGCCACCGCATACGGATACTACTGTCTACGCGGAGCACATGGTAGTTAAGCCGATACCAAATGTTGTCCAGTCAATAGTGGCTCCAGCGCACCTACGCCCACCTGATCGCCATCCGCTCCGTGGACAGCCAGGACGCGATGACGGCCGATTGGACGCGTCTGCCGTTTGACTTGCTGGACCAGATGTCCCGCCGCATCGTCAATGAAGTGCGGGGCGTGAACCGCGTCGTCTACGACATCACCTCCAAACCACCGGGAACGATTGAGTGGGAATAGGAGAAATCCCTGGAAACCTGCTAGCGCAAGGTTCTCTAGGGATTCTTTATGCCGGCCAATAGAAGAGCTAAACAGTTATGAAGACGTGTGCTTGACAGTGTTAGTCCCATATAGTACAGTCCCATATGGGACTGGAGGTGAATCTGTGGCTGATAGAACACAAGGCGGATTCTTGATCTCGCAGATAAAGCAAATAAGCGGCAGAATATTCGAGAAGTTGCTGGTCAGTGCTGGTGTAGAAGCATTCAACGGAGCCCAGGGACGCATTCTGTATGTTCTGTGGCAAGAGGACGGTATTCCCATCGTGGAACTGTCCCAGAAAACGGGACTGGCGAAGACTACTCTGACCAGTATGCTCGATCGAATGGAGAGCTCAGGTCTGATTGTGCGTGAACTTGACAGAAAGGACCGGCGGCAAACTCGTATCGCACTCACCGAAAAAGCGCGCGAGCTAAGCGGTGAGTATGACAAGGTATCCCTTGCAATGAACGAGATCTATTACGCAGGGCTCTCGGATGATGAGATTGTCGCCTTTGAGAATACTCTACGACGAATCTTGAACAATCTTTGTGAAAAGGAGCGTGTGATATGAAAAAGTCGATACCCAACTCCAATCATTTTTGCCCCCAGACATTGTTTGTTTACGGTACCCACAAAGAGGACGGAACACCCAACTTCGGGTTGTTCTGTTGGTTCAGCTACTACTTTGATTCCGAGATGGGTGTAATGGCCTGCATCGGCGGCGACAAACTGACCAAAGACCGAATTCACGCAATGAAGGTTTTTTCGGCTAACCTCGTCACGGAAGAGCTGCTGCCGTTTGCAGACTTTTTTGGCAACACGGAAGGGTATAGCGGCAGCAAGCAGCATATTGCCATCAAGACAGAAAAAGGACGGGTTCTTGATGTCCCGGTTCTGGTTGATAGCCCGTGGATCTACGAACTGGAAGTCGACCGGTCTATTGCGTTGGAAGGCGGCGAGATATTTCTCTGCAAGATCAGAAATGTACTCGCCGATGAGCTTCTATGTGATGAGACCCTGAGCGTGGAAGAACGGATGAGAACTATTAGGCCTGTGCACACAGTTCGCCAAACATATATCGGATGGGATGGGACTGAGGCTGGTCCCTGGGGTGGGCCCATGCAGAGAGTCCTGAGGAACCCAAGCGAAAGCGAGTCTGGGATGAACTAGTCAACTCATTGGGCGATAACGTTGCAGGTGCCTGAGAAATGCAGCACTGCGGTCTAGGCGTCGACTCTATTCCGCATTAAGGAGTTGTCGTGATCATGAAAGCGGATGTGCCCGAACTACTATTTGCTTCGCGCGGCGATTTTCGCGCCTGGTTGTCTGCCAACGCGGAGACAAGCGCTGGGGTGTGGCTGGTGTTCGGCAAGACAAAAGAGCTAGTCACTTTGTCTGCCAATGACGCCTTGGAAGAGGCCCTTTGCTTTGGGTGGATAGACGGACAGATGAAGAGCATCGACAACACGAAATACGTGAAATACTTTGCCCAGCGCCGGCCTAAGAGTCCCTGGTCTGAAAAGAACAAGAAAACGGTGGAGACGTTGCGCGAAAGAGGGCTAATGACCGAATTGGGTGAGAGGGCAGTGGCAGTCGCAAGACGAGATGGCATCTGGGATGCTCCGCGGCGTGATCCGATCACGGAGGAACAGGTTGCAGCGTTTGCAGAGAAGCTGGCCGGGATATCGCCGGCATGCGAGAACTTCGCCAACATGTCACAGTCTGTCCGGCTTACATACACGAGAAGATATCTCTCCTTCAAGACTGAGGAAGCCCGACAGCGGGACTTCGCGAAAATCGTCGAGAGACTCAACCAGAACCTGAAACCTATGTAGCGGACTCACTGCTACGCTCTCGCTTGACGATTGCCAACGGGCCGTGCTAACATTTTTGACAGCAGCAAAAAGGTGATGGAGCTCGCCGTGAACTGGCAATATGCCTGATGGCTCCTACTTGACCCGCCAGTGGTGTCAAGTAGGAGCTTTTTGTTGCTTCAGAGGGGGGAGACAGCATGTTTCTGTTCAGCATAGCCATGATTCTCGTTCTAGGGGCTGCAACATCGCGCTTGTTTGCCATCATCAAGGTCCCGAACATGCTCGGGCTGATTCTGGTCGGCGTGATCATGGGGCCCTTCTTCGGAAACCTATTGTCGCCCGACTTGCTGCGAATTTCCGGTGATTTGCGGATGCTCGCCTTGGTAATCATCCTCCTGCGCGCCGGTCTAGGCATCAGCCGAGAGGCACTGAACAAGGTCGGCAAGACGGCGCTGAAGATGAGCGCCATCCCCTGTCTGTTTGAGGGAGGCACCGTCACCCTGATCGGGCATCTGCTGCTGGACCTACCATGGCTGGAGGCGGGCATGTTAGGCTTCGTGATCGCTGCTGTTTCACCGGCGGTGGTGGTGCCCGAAATGCTGCGTCTGCAGGAGAAGCGCTTGGGGCATGACAAGGCAATCCCCGTAATCATCCTGGGCGGCGCCTCCATCGACGACGTCTTTGCCATCACCATTCTGACCGCGCTGTTGGGTATCGGAACAGGCTCTGGTCAGGCGAGTGTCGTCTCGCAGCTCGGCCGAATTCCTCTGGAAGTGTTGGGCGGGGTGATGCTCGGCTTAGCCCTAGGACTTGTGCTCAGCGCCATCTTCAAGTCGAGCCGGATACCTACTACTGAGTCTGATGAGATCATCATTGCCATTGGTGCTGCGCTGGCGGTGGTGCTGATCGGACAGAACCTGCATGTGGCTGGCCTGCTCTCGGTGATGGCGACTGGATTTGTCCTGCTGGAGCGGGCTCCGAAGGTTGCTCATCGGCTTTCAGACAAACTGAAGAAGGTCTGGCTTCCGGCAGAGATCTTCCTGTTCACGTTGATTGGCGCGCAGGTTGATCTCACCGTGGCCCTGCAGGCAGGGCTGATGGGCTTGGCGGTCATCGCCATTGGGCTGGTCGGGCGATCGGCAGGCGTCTTCCTGGCCACCGCCGGTACCGATCTCAACCTTAAGGAGCGTCTGTTCTGCGCGGTCGCGTATCTGCCCAAGGCAACTGTGCAGGCGGCTGTTGGCGGTTTGCCACTGGCGGCGGGTGTGTCCTCCGGTTCGCTGATTCTGGCTGTCGCTGTGCTCTCTATTGTCTTCACTGCCCCCCTTGGTGCGTGGGGTATGCGTTTGCTCGCGCCGCGGTTCCTGCAAGCCGCCACAGGCATCTCCCCGGAACCACAACTCGCTGATGACTAGGCGTCTTGTGTTCTTGCCTCAATTTGGGGCCAACGATGCCACAATCGCTATCCGAACGATATCAACCGCTAGCATCCGAACGTTCGGATTTAGATCTGCTCATAATGTTCGCTTTTCTGCTTGACCACCCTCTGCGCGCGGTGTTATCATCTAGCTAGACACCCGAACTGCAGATGTTGAAAGTGCGTCTAGGGTTCCGCGGGCAACCGGCTGGTCCGAGCGACGCAGGCCAGATTGGCTACACCGAAGGGATAAAAGCCCGGGCGGGGAGGTTTCAGAAACTTCCCTGTCCCGGGCTGTTCTTTTTTCTCCGGGGCATCTGTGCGGGGTCAAGGGAGAGGCAGATGGGAAATACTAGCTGGGGACCATCGGATTGGCCCCAACCAAAAAGGGGAGGAAGACCGGTGCTCGAAAGGTTATTCAAGCTTAAACAGAACAAGACAGACGTAAAGACGGAAATCCTGGCAGGCATCACCACCTTCATGACCATGGCTTACATCATCATCGTCAACCCGGAAATGCTTGCTGCTGCAGGCATGGACAAGGGGGCCGTACTCGCCGCCACCGTGTTGTCGGCAGGTTTGGCCAGCATCCTCATGGGACTGTACGCCAACTATCCGTTCGCTTTGGCTTCCGGCATGGGTCTGAATGCCTTCTTCGCCTTCACTGTTGCTCCGCAAGTCGGTTGGGAGGGCGCCCTGGCCATCGTTTTCTGCTCGGGTTTGATCTTCGTCGCGCTGACCTTGACCAAGGCCCGGCAGGCGATTATCGACGGCATTCCCCACAGCCTGAAAATGGCTGTCACCACCGGTATCGGCCTGTTCATCGCCTTCATCGGCTTCAAGAATGCCGGCATCATCGCTTATGACGCAGGCGCCGGCGCCTTCGGTCTCGGTAACCTGAGTGACCCCAACGTACTGCTGGCCCTGTTCGGTCTGCTGCTGGCTGGAGTGCTGGTCGTGCGCCGCGTCAAGGGCGCCCTGCTTTGGAGCATCCTCGGCACCACTGCAGCTGGTATGGTGTTTGGATTGGTTGATCTCCCCACTGGCATCGGCAGCTTTGTCGCCGCTCCGCCGTCTCTCGCTCCGACCGCCGGCAAGTTCATCGATGGGTTCAAGAGTATGTTCAGCTTGAAAGGTTTCGGATTCATTCCGTTGATCTTCTCCTTCGGCTTCGTTGATCTGTTTGACTCGATCGGTACCTTCGTCGGTGTGGCCAGCAAGGCCAACATGCTGGACAAGGACGGCAGGCTGCCACGCGCTGAGAAGGCCCTGATGGCTGACGCCATCGGCACCATCGCCGGCGCAGCTCTCGGCACCAGCACCGTCACCACCTACGTGGAAAGCGCTTCCGGCGTGGCCGAGGGCGGCCGCACCGGTCTGACTGCAGTTACCACCGGTCTGCTGTTCGTGGCATCGCTGTTCCTGGCTCCGCTCGCTTTTCTGATTCCGGGAGCTGCCACTGCTCCGATTCTGATCGTGGTCGGTATCTTCATGATGGAGCCGGTTGTGAAGATCAACTTCGGCGATTATCTCGAGGGCATCCCTGCCTTCTTGGCCATTGTGATGATGCCGTTCGCCTTCTCCATTGCTGAGGGCATTGTCTGGGGCATCCTCGCCTACACAGCGTTGCGCCTGCTCTCCGGCAAGGCCAAGGACGTCTCGTTGACCATGTACCTGCTCAGCGTCCTGTTCATCGTCTGGCTCGTTTGGAAGTGATTATGATCTAGCTCGGATACGCCTCGCGGCAGAGGTTGACGCAAAGGCGTACCGCGAAATTCCAGAAGGAGAGGGGAGTCTGCTAGAGACTTGCCTCTCTTTCTTCACTCAGGGGATATTTCCGAGGGCGTACCATTGGTTACTGGAACAAAATCCAAGTCGAGCGCACGATTGAAGGAGGAAGTTGTTGTGAGCAAACCTGTGTTGATCGTCATGGGCAGCGATTCTGACCTACCGGTAATCCGTCAGGCTGCCGATGTGCTGGCCCAGTTTGACGTCGGCTGCGACCTGCGGGTGCTGTCCGCGCACCGTGTGCCGCAGTTGGTGGCGGAGTTGTCTTCCAGCGCCCGCGACCAAGGTTACCGGGTAATCATCGCCGGCGCCGGCATGGCGGCCCACCTACCGGGCGTGATTGCCGCCTACACCACTCTCCCGGTGATCGGCGTTCCGCTGGTCAGCAAAGTGCTGGATGGTCAAGATGCCCTCCTGAGCATAGTCCAGATGCCCCCGGGCGTGCCGGTGGCCACAGTTGGCATCGGCGCCGCCAAGAATGCGGCCCTGCTCGCTCTGCAGATCCTGGCCGTCAGCGACCAGAGCCTCGCTGTCGCCCTGCAGGCAGAGAAGCAGCGCATGGCTGAGGAAGTCAAGGGCAAGGATGCGCGCCTGCAGTCCGTCGGCTATCAGGCCTACTAAGTTGACGAGGGGATGAACAAGAGATGATCGATCGCTACTCGTTGCCGGATATGGCTGCCATTTGGACCTTGGAGAACAAGTTCCGCAAATGGCTGGACGTTGAGATTTACGCCTGCGAAGCTTGGGCTGAGCAGGGAGTGATTCCTTGGGCTGATGTGGAGTTGATCCGCCAGAAGGCCAGCTTCACAGTGGAGCGGGTGCTGGAGATCGAGCAGGAGACGAATCATGACGTGGTGGCCTTCACGCGTTGTCTCTCAGAGAGCATGGGGCCGGAGTCGAAATGGGTGCATTATGGCCTCACTTCCACCGACGTAGTGGATACTGCTCTGTCTGCACTGATCGTGGAAGCGCTGCAGATGATTGGCGCCGACATCGATCGCCTGCTATCGGTGCTCATCGAACAGGCCAGAGCCCATAAACACACGGTGATGATGGGCCGGACGCACGGTGTGCATGCCGAACCGACCACCTTCGGCTTGAAGATGGCCCTCTGGGTAGCCGAGATGCAGCGGCATCGCGAGCGGCTGAACGCCGCATTGGAGAATATCGCCTACGGCAAGCTCTCCGGCGCGGTCGGCACCTATGCCAACATCAATCCGCAGGTGGAGGCCTATGTCTGCGCCAAGATGGGTCTCAAGCCGGCTCTCGTCGCCACTCAGACCCTGCAGCGTGACCGGCATGCACAGGTGCTCACCACCCTGGCCATCATCGCCAGCTCCTTGGAGAAGTTCGCCACCGAGATTCGCGGCCTGCAGAAGACGGAGACGCGCGAGGTGGAAGAGCCGTTCCGGCGTGGGCAGAAGGGGTCTTCGGCCATGCCGCACAAGCGCAACCCGATCATGTGCGAGCGGGTGGCTGGGTTGTCCCGAGTGGTGCGCGGTTATGCGCTGGCTGCTCTGGAGGATGTGACGCTCTGGCATGAGCGCGACATTTCCCACTCCTCGGTGGAGCGCATCATTCTACCGGACGCAACTCTGGCGGTGCATTACATGTTCCACGTTTTCACCCGGGTGATGCGTGACTTGCACGTCTACCCCGAGAACATGCAGCGCAACATGCAGCGGAGCCACGGCTTGGTCTTCTCGCAGCATGTCTTGCTCACCCTGATCGACCACGGTATGACCCGCGAACAGGCTTATGATCTGGTGCAGAAGAATGCGATGCTCTCCTGGGAGAACGGTCAGGACTTCCAGCAGTTGCTGGCGGCGGACACAGATGTCGCGGCAGTGTTGACGCCGGAAGAGTTGGCCGGCTGCTTTGACCTCAACTATCACCTGAAGAATATCGGCGAGATCTTCGCTCGCTTGGGAATTTAGCACATCAACACCAACGTGTGAAATTGAGAGGAGAGGTAAAGATGCAGGTTGCGAAGTTGGAGCAATTGTACGAGGGCAAGGCCAAACAGGTCTTCCGCACGGACAATCCGGATGTCTATTGGATTTACTACAAGGACGATGCTACCGCGTTCAACGCCCAGAAGCGGGGACAAATCGCCAATAAAGGCGTGTTGAACAATCTGATCTCTGCCCACTTCTTCAACCTCTTGCAGGAGAATGGAGTAGAGAGCCATCTCATCTCCGTACTCAACGAGCGCGAGATGCTGGTGAAGAAGCTGGAGATCATCCCAGTGGAAGTGGTCGTGCGCAACATCGCTGCCGGCTCCTTGGCCAAGCGCATCGGCGTGGAGGAAGGCACTGTCATGAGTCAGACGGTGCTCGAGTTCTACTACAAGGATGACGCTCTCGGCGATCCGATGATCAACGATTACCACATCCGGGCGATGGGTTGGGCCACCGACGAGGAGATGGCCATCATCTCCGAACAGGCCCTGCGCATCAACCAGATTCTGCGCGCCTACCTGGCCGAGCGCGGCATTGACCTGATCGACTTCAAGTTGGAGTTCGGACGCCACAACGGTCAGGTGCTGCTCGGCGATGAGATTTCGCCGGACACCTGCCGTTTCTGGGATATGGCCACCCGCGAGAAGCTGGACAAGGATCGTTTTCGCCGCGACTTGGGCGGAGTGGAAGAAGCTTATCAGGAGATCTACCGTCGCTTGACAGGAGGGGAATTCCATGTGGAAGGCTAACATCTACGTCACCCTGAAGACCGGCGTGCTCGACCCCCAGGGCCAGGCCGTGCTGGGCAGTCTCCGGCAGCTTGGATTTGGTTCCGTGCAGGACGTGCAGGTTGGCAAGTTCATGGTAGTCGATTTGGTCGCTGACAGTCTGGATCAGGCCGTACAGCAGGTGGAAGCCATCTGCAAGCGTTTGCTGGCTAATCCGGTGCTGGAGGATTACCGCTACGACCTGATGGAGGTCTGCTCATGAAGTTCGCCGTCGTAGTTTTCCCTGGTTCCAACTGCGACGTCGACTGCTTTCATGTCGCCAAAGAAGTGATGGGGCAGCCGACCGAGTATGTTTGGCATGGCTCTGAGGATTTGGCAGGGGCCGATTGCGTGCTGTTGCCGGGTGGTTTCTCCTACGGCGATTACCTGCGCTCCGGCGCCATCGCCGCCCTTTCCCCGGTAATGAAGGCCGTCAAGGCCCACGCCGAGCGCGGCGGCTTGGTTGTCGGCATCTGCAACGGCTTTCAGATCTTGCTGGAGTCAGGCCTGCTGCCTGGCGCCATGCGCCGGAATGACCATCTGCAGTTCCGCTGCCAATACGTGCATCTACGAGTCGAGCACAACCGCTCGCTCTTCACCGGTGCCGCTCAGCCGGGGCAGTTACTCAGGGTGCCGATCGCGCACATGGACGGCAACTACTATGTGGACGATGCAACGCTTTGCGAAATGAACCAGCACGGGCAGGTGCTCTTCCGCTATGCCGACGCTAGCGGGGCCGTGACAGCGGTGGCCAACCCGAACGGTTCGGTGGAGAACATCGCTGGCATCTGCAACCGAGCCGGTAATGTGCTGGGGATGATGCCCCATCCGGAGCGCGCGGCTGAAGCCATTCTTGGTTCAGCTGACGGCAAGCTGATTTTCGATTCCATTCTACAGGCGGGAGGTGGGCTGCGTGGATAAGCCGGCTTGGCAACAGATGGGCCTGCGTGAGCAGGAGTACCAGAAGGCGATCGATCTGCTCGGTCGCGAGCCGAACTATGTGGAAACCGGGCTGTTTGCGGTAATGTGGTCCGAGCACTGCAGCTACAAACACTCTCGCCCTGAGTTGAAGAAGTTTCCCACCACTGGCCCGCAGGTGCTGCAGGGCCCAGGCGAGAACGCCGGCGTGGTCGATATCGGCGACGGACAGGCAGTCGTCTTCAAGATCGAAAGCCATAACCATCCCTCTGCCATTGAACCCTATCAGGGGGCAGCCACCGGTGTCGGCGGCATCGTGCGCGATGTCTTTGCCATGGGGGCCCGTCCCATCGCCTCGCTTAACTCGCTGCGTTTCGGCAAACTAAGCGACCCGCACCAGCGCTTTCTGATGAGTGGCGTGGTGGCGGGTATTGCCGGTTATGGCAACTGCCTCGGCATTCCGACCGTGGCAGGGGAAGTGTATTTCAATGACAGCTACCGCGGCAACTGCTTGGTCAACGCCATGTGCGTCGGCCTGATCGACCGGAAAGCCCTAGCCAAGGGAACAGCCGCCGGAGTGGGCAACGCTGTGATGCTGGTCGGCGCCCGCACCGGTCGCGACGGCATCCACGGAGCCACCTTCGCCTCAGAAGAGCTGTCCGAGGCATCGCAAGCCAAGCGCCCCTCCGTGCAAGTGGGTGACCCCTTCATGGAGAAGCTGTTGATCGAGGCCTGCTTGGAGCTGATCGAGCGCAAGCTGGTGGTCGGCATGCAGGACTTGGGCGCTGCCGGTTTGACCTCGTCCGGCAGTGAGATGGCAGCCCGCGGCAACAGCGGCGTGGAACTAGACGTCGCCTTGGTGCCTCGCCGGGAGCCGAACATGACTCCGTACGAAGTGATGCTCTCCGAGTCACAGGAGCGCATGCTGGTCGTGGTGCAACCCGAGCGGGTGGATGAAGTGCAGGCCGTGTTCCAGAAGTGGGGCCTCACCGCCGTGCACGTCGGGCGCGTCACCGATGACGGCATGTTCCGCATCCTGGAGAACGGTGTGGTGGTGGCCAACGTGCCCGCCAAGGCCCTCACCGATGAAGCGCCGGTCTATCACGCTGTGGCTACCCGTCCCGCTTGGCAGGATGAAATTCAGCGCCTGCCGGCTGACCTGCCTTTGCCAACCGATCTGGGCGAGGTGCTGAAGCAGCTCTTGGCCAGCCCGAACATCGCCAGCAAGGAATGGGTTTACCGGCAATACGACCACATGGTGCGCGACAATACCGTGATTCTTCCCGGCTCGGATGCAGCCGTGCTGCGGGTCAAAGGCACCAACAAAGGACTGGCCCTCACCGTCGACTGCAACAGCCGTTATGTCTATCTCGACCCCTATCTCGGCGGCAAGCTGGCCGTGGCCGAAGCGGCCCGCAATCTGGTTTGCGCCGGCGCCAAACCGCTGGCCATCACCAACTGTCTCAACTTCGGCAGTCCGGAACGGCCGGAGATCTTCTGGCAGTTCAAAGAAGCCGTGCGCGGCATGGGTGATGCCTGCCGTGTCCTGGACACCCCGGTCACTGGCGGCAACGTCAGCTTCTATAATGAAGCGAACGGTCAGGCGGTCTACCCCACCCCCACGGTGGGCATGGTCGGGCTGCTGCCGGACATCGATCGCCGCGTCACCCAGGGCTTCAAAGCAGTTGGCGACGCGGTGGTGCTGCTCGGAGAGACCTTGCCGGAAATTGGCGGCAGTGAATATCTGGCCGTGGTCCACGGCCTGGAGTGCGGGCAACCTCCAGAACTGGACTTGGAGCGTGAATCCAAGCTGCAGCAGTTCCTGCTCGCACAGATGGCTGACGGCGTGTTGCACTCGGCGCATGACTGCGCTGAGGGTGGCCTGGCTGTAGCTGTGACCGAATCCGCGATCAGCGGCGGGCTGGGCTGCCAAGTGAATCTGTCCTCCAGCCTGCGCTCAGACATCCTGCTCTTCTCTGAGAGCCAGTCCCGCGTGGTCGTCTCCCTGCCCAGCGAGCGTTTGGCCACCTTCCTGGCAGCCGCTGCAGTGGCTGGCGTCAGCGCCAGCGAGCTCGGCCGGGTAGGCGGGGACGAGTTGCTAGTTTCCGTGAACGGCAAGCAACAGATCAACGCGCCGCTTTGCGGCCTACAGAAAACCTGGCAGGAGGCGATCCCGTGTCTTATGGAGAGTTAGCCGACCTGAGAGAAGAGTGTGGTGTGCTCGGCGTCTACGGTGTGCAGACTGACATGGTCGGGCTGATGTACATGGGCCTGTTCGCCCTGCAGCATCGGGGCGAGGAGAGCGCCGGCATCGCTGTCAGCGATGGACAGGAGATCCGGCTGCGCAAGGCGCAGGGTCTGGTTTCGGACGTCTTCAGCCCGGAGCATCTGCAGGAGCTCAGCACTGTCAACCCATTGCTCGGCATCGGCCACGTGCGCTACTCTACCACCGGCGGCACGGGACTGGCCAATGCTCAGCCGTTTGTGATCCGCTATCTGCAGGGCAACTTTGCCTTGGCGCATAACGGCAATCTGGCCAATACCGACGACCTGCGCAAAGAGATGGAGTTGGACGGTCAGGTCTTTCAGACCAACAGCGACAGCGAGGTCATTCTCAACCTGATTTCCCGCTACCGGCGGGAGGACATCGTCAGCGCTATTCGCCACGGCCTCAGTCAGGTGAAGGGTGCCTACAGTCTGGTGATGCTCTCCGACGACAAGCTGATTGCTGTGCGCGACCCGCGTGCCTTCCGGCCGCTGGTGCTCGGTCGCCTGGGCGAAGGCTACGTGGTGGCTTCTGAGTCGGCCGCCTTTGACGCCATGGGCGCTGAGTTGGTGCGCGATCTGGAACCGGGAGAGATCCTGGTGATCGACAGCGAAGGCCTGCACAGCGAGCGCCTTGGCCCCGAGCCGCCCCGTGCCTCCTGTGTCTTTGAATATGTTTACTTTGCCCGCGTCGACTCAGTGATCGATGGGTTGAACGTGCATCAGGTGCGCCGCCGCCTGGGCCAGATGTTGGCCCAGGAGCGGCCCGCCGACGCAGATATCGTGATTGGGGTGCCCGATTCGGCACTGCCGGCAGCCGTCGGCTATGCCCTGGAATCCGGGTTGCCCTATGAAGACGGGTTTGTCAAGAACCGCTACATCGGTCGCACCTTCATTCAGCCTGGACAGTCACTCCGCGAGCTGAAGGTGCGCCTGAAACTGAATCCCAATCGACATGTGGTGGAGGGCAAGCGGGTGGTGGTGATCGACGATTCCATCGTGCGTGGCACCACCACCAAGGGGCGCGTGCAGGCGCTGCGCGAGGCCGGCGCCAAGGAAGTGCACTTCCGCATCGCCTGCCCGCCCTACAAGTCGCCCTGTCTCTACGGCATCGACACAGCGGATCAGAGTGAGTTGGTGGCGGCCACGCACAGCCTGGAAGAGATTCGCCAGTTGATCGGTGCAGACTCGCTCGGGTATCTCAGCCTGCCAGGGCTGCTCAAGGCGGTCACCGGCAGTGGATACTGTTTGGCTTGCCTGAACGGAGACTATCCGGAGCGATTCGGTAGCGCCGCCTGCAACGGTTCCTGTCAGGGATTTGCGGCAAAGGATGTGAAATAGATGGATCCGATCACCTACCGCGCTGCTGGCGTGGACGTGGATGCTGGCGACCGCGCCGTGCGCTTGATGAAGGATGCAGTTCGCTCCACCTTTCGCAAAGAGGTGCTGGACAACTTTGGCGGGTTCGCCGGCCTGATTTCGCTGCCGGATCGCCCCTACAAACAGCCGGTGCTGGTGGCCGGCACCGACGGCGTCGGCACCAAACTGAAGCTGGCCTTTCTGGCTGACCGACATGACACCATCGGCATCGATTGCGTGGCCATGTGTGTCAACGACGTGCTGGTGCAGGGAGCAGAACCGCTGTTTTTCCTGGACTACATCGCCACCGGCAAATTGGTCCCCGAGAAGATTGCCAGCATCGTGGCCGGGGTGGCAGACGGCTGCCGTCAGGCCGGCTGCGCCCTGATCGGCGGAGAGACGGCCGAGATGCCCGGCATGTATGCCGAGAACGAGTACGACTTGGCTGGCTTTTCCGTTGGCGTTGCCGACCGCTCGGAAGTGGTCGACGGCAGCACCATTCAGCCAGGCGATCATCTGATCGGGCTCGCTTCCAGCGGTTTGCACAGTAACGGGTTTTCTCTGGTACGCAAGCTGGTTCTTGAGGTGGCCGGGCACCAACTGACGGATGTAGTGCCGGAGCTCGGCCCCGCGCCGCTTCAGGACATTCTGCTCACGCCCACTCGCATCTACGTCAAGTCGGTGCTTGCATTACTCCGCCAATGCACCATCAAGGGCATGGCGCATATCACCGGTGGCGGGCCGACTGAGAATATTCCCCGCATGTTGCCAGAGGGCTGCGGAGCGCTGCTCGATCGGAGTAGTTGGCCGGTGCCGCCCATTTTCAGCTACTTGCAGCGCCTCGGGCAAGTGCCGACTGAGGATATCTACCGCACCTTCAACATGGGGCTCGGCTTCGTGCTGGCCGTGCCTGCAGAGCAAGTGGAACAGGTGATCGCCTTGGCCAACGAACTGGGCGAGACGGCTTATCATATCGGCGAGGTGATCGCTGGCCAGGGCGTGACTTACCGATGACCAGCAAACTGGCGGTGCTCGTCTCTGGCGGCGGCACCAACCTGCAGGCGATCATTGACGCCTGTGAGTCAGGCTATCTGCCGGCAGAGGTGGCTGTCGTCGTCAGCTCGCGGCGGAACGCCTTTGCTCTGGAACGAGCCAAACAGCACGGCATACCGACTGCCGTAGTCTCCCGCAAGTCTTTTGGGGATGACTTGGCCGGGTACAGCCAGGCTCTCTTGGCTGCCGTGCAGCCCTATCAGCCGGATCTGATTCTTCTGGCCGGGTTCATGTCCGTGCTGGCAGATCCTTTCCTGAAGGTTTTTGCCGGGCGAATTATGAACACTCATCCGGCCCTGATTCCAGCGTTCGCCGGCCCCGGGTTCTATGGCCATCACGTGCATCAAGCCGTGTTGACCTATGGGGTCAAGCTGAGCGGAGCCACGATTATCTTCGTGGAGGACGGCGTCGATGCTGGCCCGATCATTCTGCAGGAGGCCGTGCCGGTGCTCGATGATGACACGGTTGAGACTCTGGCGGCGCGCGTGTTGCCGGTGGAACATCGCCTCTACGTTGAAGCTGTGAAACTGTTTGCCGAAGGCAGGCTGTCACTGGATGGCCGCCGGGTGCGCATCTTGCCAGCCAAGTAGGTTGCTGGAACCCGAAGGAGGATGATCAGATTGCTGAAACGAGCGTTGCTCAGCGTATCAGATAAGACTGGTTTGGTGGAGTTCGCCACAGACTTGGCGCGACTGGGCGTCGAGCTTGTCTCCACCGGAGGCACCTACCGCCTACTGCAGCAGCATGGGCTGCCGGTGTTATCCATCGACGAGGTGACCGGCTTCCCCGAGATGCTGGATGGCCGGGTGAAGACGCTGCACCCGCGCGTGCACGCCGGTCTCTTGGCCCGGCGCGACCTGCCGGAGCACATGGCCACTTTGGCCGAGCATGACATCACCCAAATCGACCTTCTAGTCTGTAACCTATATCCCTTCGCCGAGACGGTCGCCCGTCCGGACGTCAGTCTGGAGGAAGCGATTGAGAATATCGACATCGGCGGGCCCAGTATGCTGCGCTCAGCCGCCAAGAACCATCAGGCAGTGGCCGCCGTGGTCGATCGGGCTCATTACCCGGAGATCATTCGGGCGCTGGAAGAGAGCGCTGATGTGCCGCAGACTTTGCGTCAACGATTAGCTTTGGAGGCGTTCCGCCACACCGCTCGCTATGACGCGATGATCGCGGAATACCTCGGCCAGCAGTATGCGGCGGATGAGTTGTTGCCGGCCAGCCTCACCCTCACCTTCGATCGGGTGCAGTCACTGCGCTATGGCGAGAACCCGCATCAGCAGGCCGCCTTCTACCGGGAAGTGCGGGCCGAGGCGCCGAGCCTTGCCTTAGCTGAGCAGTTGCAGGGCAAGGAACTGTCCTTTTGCAACCTTTACGACGCAGACGCTGCGCTCAGTATGGTACGCCAGTTCCGGCAACCGGCTGCCGTGGCCGTCAAGCACACCAATCCCTGCGGCGTGGCCATCGGTGAAACCTTGGCCGAGGCGTACCGCCGGGCCCACGATGCAGACCCCGTGTCCATCTACGGCGGCATCGTTGCCCTGAACCGTCCGGTGGACGCTGAAACCGCGCTGGAACTGAAGAAGATCTTTCTGGACATCGTGCTCGCACCCAGCTTCAGCGACGAAGCTAAGGAGATCCTGGCTTCTCGCAAGAACCTGCGCCTGTTGGCCGTCGGCCCGCTTAGTCCGGCCGTTGCAGCCGGACTGGACTACAAGCGGGTGGCTGGCGGTCTCTTGGTGCAAAACCCTGACCTGATCGCCCCGGAAGAAGAGCCCTGGCAGGTGGTCACCGAACAGCAACCGACCGCAGCACAACTGCATGACTTGCGCTTCGCCTGGCAGGTGGTCAAGTTCGCTAAGTCCAACGCCATCGTGGTGGCCAAGCAGGATGCCACCTGCGGCATCGGCACCGGTCAGGTGAATCGCATCGATTCTGCCGTCTCCGCCCTCAGCCGCGGCGGCGAGAAGACGCCAGGCGCGGTGCTCGCCTCCGACGGTCTCTTCCCCTTTGCCGATGTGGTGGAGGCAGCCGCCAAGGCCGGGATCAGCGCGATCGTGCAGCCCGGCGGCTCTGTGCGCGACAACGAGAGCATCGCCATGGCCAATGCCCATGGCATCGCCATGGTCTTCACCGGGCATCGGCATTTCCGGCATTAAGGTGCGGGGACACGCCTCAACAGGAAGCCAGTTTTGTGGGCTCGAGGAATGTCCCCATCGGGATTCGGGGACACATCCGTAGGGGTCGCATGCATGCGACCCGCGCAAGCTCAGCGTAAACTCCGCGAAGGATCTTGAAGACTCGTGTTCACAGGTGTTCTCCGGATTCTTCCGCTGTCACACTGTCCCTTGAGCCACC
The DNA here is from genome assembly GCA_023436245.1 of Bacillota bacterium. Lineage (GTDB taxonomy): Bacteria > Bacillota > UBA994 > UBA5500 > UBA5500 > JAEZJZ01. The sequence goes on from JAEZJZ010000038.1 coordinate 18,966, forward strand.
ATTAAGGAGGTAATGGCAATGCGCGTTCTCTTGGTTGGTAGCGGCGGCAGAGAGCATGCCCTCGCCTGGAAGATCGCCCAGAGTCCCCTGCTCAGCGAATTCTATGCGGCCCCCGGCAACCCAGGCATCGCCCGTCATGCCGCCTGCCTGCCGGTTGCAGCCAATGATCTGGATGGCTTGGTGCAGTTGGCCGTGGAGAAGCAGATCGATCTGGTCGTCGTTGGGCCAGAGGACCCATTAGCCCTTGGCTTGGTAGATCGTCTGGCTGCTCTCGGCATCGCTGCTTTTGGGCCGAGCCAGGCGGCAGCCCGCTTGGAGAGCAGCAAAGCCTGGTCCAAGGAATTCATGCAGCGGCATGGGATTCCCACCGCCAGTTACCGGGTGTTCAACGAGTTGACCCCGGCTCTGCAGTATGCCGCTTCGCAGCCCTTTCCTTTGGTGATCAAGGCTTCCGGCCTGGCCGCCGGCAAAGGAGCCGTGATTGCCGCCGACTTGGATGAAGCCAAATCCGTGCTGCAGGAGATGCTGCAGTCCGATAAGTTTGGCGCTGCCGGTCACACGGTGGTGGTTGAGTCATATCTCACTGGCCCGGAAGTATCCTTGCTGGCACTGATCGACGGTGAGAAATATTTGCTGCTGCCTGCTGCCCAAGACCACAAGCGCGTCTTTGACGGCGACCGAGGGCCGAATACCGGCGGTATGGGCGCCTATTCTCCGGTACCGGTCTTCACTCGTGAGGTGGAGCAACAGGCAGTGGAGCGGGTCTTGTTGCCGACAATCAGGGGCATGCAGATTGAGGGCTGTCCCTTCCGAGGAGTGCTCTACCTGGGTTTGATGCTCACCGAGAGCGGGCCACAGGTGATCGAGTTCAACGCTCGTTTTGGTGATCCGGAGACCCAAGTGGTCTTGCCGCGCATCCAGAGCGATCTGTTGCCATTGCTCTTGGCCACCGCCAGCGGCAAGCTGGCTGCTGCCAGCCTGCAGGTTACTGAGCAAGCTTGCGCCACCGTAATCATCAGCTCCCCTGGTTATCCTGGCAGTTACCCCAAGGGGCTGCCCATTACCGGTCTGGCAGCCGCCGAGGAGCAAGGATGCCTCGTCTTTCACGCCGGGACCGGTCTGCAGGGCAGCGACCTGGTCACCAGCGGCGGCCGCATTCTGGCAGTCTCCGCCCTGGGCGACAGTTTGTCCAGCGCTGTCGACGCTGCTTACCGCGGTGTGCGCGCGATCGCCATTCCAGGCTCCCACTATCGGCGCGACATCGCCCACCGAGCGCTCTAGACAGCTGATGGCTTCGGGTCGCATGCGTGCGACCCCTGCACGCGGGATCAGTAGCTCAAGTGGGCTCGATAAGAGGGACAGCCTGACCGCTATGGTCAGGCTGTCCTTTGGTTCTGTCATGGCACTTAGGAATGGTTGCTGGTCGTCAGCTTGCATGTGCGCAGATCATCTAGGCACACAAGCCGGCCTTCGGCTAATATGTTAGGGGTAGGGGGTGTTCCGCATGTTTTTCACCAAGGTTCAGGGGTTGGGCAACGATTTTGTATTGGTGGAAGCTTTTGACGGCTGGCCGACGGCCGATCCGGCCGAGTTGGCCCGGTTGATCTGTGATCGGCACTTTGGGGTTGGCGCAGACGGCTTGGTGCTACTGTTGCCTTCAAACACCGCCGATTTGTGCATGCGCATCTGGAATGCAGACGGCAGCGAGCCCGAGATGTGCGGCAACGCCATTCGTTGTGTCGGCAAATATGCCTACGAGCGCGACATCTGTCGCCGGAGCGAGATGGCTGTGGAGACCCTGGCTGGGGTGCGGCAGATCCGGCTGCATCATGAGGGAGATGTCGTTTCCGCCGTCACCGTGGACATGGGTAGCCCGATCCTGGACCCGGAGCGCATACCGGTGCAGAGTCGGAAGAGCCCGGCAGTGCTGCTGCCGATTTTCGGACAGGACGAAGTCTATCGGGTCACGGCGGTCTCCATGGGCAACCCGCATGCCGTCGTCTTCGTGCCGGATTTGGCGGCAATCGACTTGCCGAGGCAAGGAGCTTTCCTGGAGCGCCATCCCCTCTTCCCGCGGGGAACCAACGTGGAATTTGTCCAGGTGATTGACCCGCAGTTAGTCAAGGTCTTAGTCTGGGAGCGGGGAGTGGGGGCCACGCTGGCTTGCGGCACCGGGGCCTGCGCCGTGGCTGTTGCCTCTGTGCTGAACGGCCTGACCGAGTCTGCCCTGACAGTGGAGCTGCCGGGCGGGCCTTTGCAGATCAACTGGCGCAACCAACAGCATGTGCTGATGACCGGCCCCGCAAGGCTGGTCTATACCGGCGAGTGGCCGCTACAAACGGAGTAATGCCAAGAGCGAACAGGAGCCCGTGTCATTGCGACCCAGGCTCCTGTTTATTCTTGGCAGTGATATAGTGCCAGCCAGGCTAGTCGCCAGCTGGCGCGAAGACCTGATCATACTCGAGCACAAAGTGCGAGTATTCTATCTCCCTCAGCGAGCGCTCGTAGCCGGCTCGGCACGCCTCTAGATTCACCGGCTCTCCGCTGCTGATGTCCCAGGCCGAGCTGTGTGCGAAAACTCCGTCGGCGGCCATCTGGAAGATCCGCTGGTCATCGATGAACGATCCCTTGGGCAGATAGGTGTGCAGTGCTACGAACCCGTGATCAGTGTTGATCAAATCCTGACCCATGATCATCGCCCTCGGATCCGACTGAATCCCCAGCAGGTTGAGCAGCGTGGGCAGCAGATCGATGTGCCCCCCAGTCGTCTGCAGCGTCTCCGCACTGCCGAGACCGGGCAGGTGAATCAGGAGTGGTACATTCAGCATGTCCAGATTGCCGTACTCATGGCCAAGCAGTTCGGACATCAGTTCTGCCTGCTCCGCATTTGATCTGGGGATGCCATAGTGATCGCCGTAGATCACGATCAGCGACTGATCATAGAGGCCAGCGGTCTGCAGTTCCCGGAAGAAAAGCTCCAAGGCAGCGTCGGCGTAGCGCAATGCCTGCCAGTAGTGGCCGAAAATGCGGGTGTCGCGCGAGCCTGATTTCTCGTAGACCTTGGTATCAAGGCGCTCTGTCATCGCCTGTTCTGAAATGTAGAACGGATGATGGCCGCTCAACGTCACTGTCCAGGCTAGGAATGGTTGTGCTGTCTGCCCCAGATATGCGACTGTCTGCTGCAGAAGTTCCTTGTCGCTGGTGCCCATGCCGATGGGAGATTGTTGCGAAAAGTCGCCTTGGCTGTAGAACCGTTCAAAGCCGAGCTCTGGATAGATCTGCTCCCGGTTCCAGAAGGCTGGCTCATAGCCGTGAAAAGCAGCCGTCTGGTACCCGAGGTCGCGCAGAATCTGAGGTAAGGCATAGAGACTGCTCCCCTGATACTCCTGGAAGGACGCCTGCTGCTCGGATGGATAGAGCGAAGTCAGTGAGCTGAACTCAGCGTCCGAGGTGCGCCCCAGGCCGAGGGTCTGATAAAAGCGGTCGAAGTAGATCGTGTCCTGTTGTATGAGGCGATTGAGGAACGGTGTGATCTCCTGGTTGCCCAGTTGGCGGTTGATGGCTAGGTTCTGAAATGACTCTAGCTGAATCACGATCAGGTTCCTCCCCGCCGCTGCTCCGTTTAGCACATCGAGTTGACCGCGCCGGGCCATAGCCTGTTGTCGTCGGTACTCTGCCAGCGCCAAATCGTCCACCTGGAGTTCGCCTGGTCCAAAAAACCAGTCGCTCAGATGATAGGAAAGGGCGCCGAAGCGTGCCACAGCCAGCGCACGACTGTTGTGCGCGGTAATCACAGTCGAACCCAGAGTGGTTATTGCCAAGATGCTGACCAGCACTCCGAGCAGAGCCCGGGGTTGCGGCAGAAGGGCTTGGCCCTCCGGCAACAGGCGAAGGGCGATGATCAGCAGGACGGAGTCTGCCAACAGCGCCAGATCAAGGGGAGAGATGCTGCTCTGCACGTCTGCCGTGACCGCCCCGACCTGGCCAACCATCTGAAAAGCCTCAGCCGGGATGAGGATGTGAAGATTGCGGGAATAGACCACATCAGCCAAGAGCAGCAAGGAGACAAGCAGATTGAGCACCATCGCCACTGGTCGACGTAGCTGTGGCCGCAGGTAGAGCACCGGCAGAAAGACGGCGCCGAGTACCGCCGCTGAGCCAATCAGCCAAGTTGGCGATAGTCGCAGCCCCAGTTGGCCATGCAGATACCATAACTTCAATAATCCCAAGCCCACCAGGGCAAGAAACAGGCGCGTGGGTGATATCCGTTTCATGCTTCCCTCCCAGCAACCCTTTAGGGTTGCGATCTAAATAAAGCGATTCTTGCTTGCCAAGAATCGGCGTGCACGTAAGCTACTCTTGAGAGTTGCTCCACATGACGTTTATACCACACCCAGTGTGATGTCTCAACCAAGGCAGCAGAAAGACCTCAAGCTTGGCCGCCTGAGGTCTCAGCAAGCCCGATATCACTAGCCGAGCGTAATCGTCTTGTCTGCCTGCTGCATGCCTTCCACGATGCTGTACATGTTGGAGATACCGCCAATCGCCAACTGATTCTTCAACTCATAGAAATCGAGGCACGTGCCGCAGCTCCAGATTTCCACTCCTGCAGCCTGCAGACGCTCCAGGCGTTCCAGAACGGGGGAGCCTTGGCAGGTCAGTTTCACGCCGCTGTTCAGGAAGTAGACCGTGCGCGGCAGATCGTCACTCTCAGCCAGCGCATAGAAGAAGCTCTTCATCAACACTCTCCCCAATTGCTCGTCGCCGGTTCCCATCAGATCGGTCTGTACCAACAAGGTCGTGGATGCCCGCCCTGGGTTATCCCGATCGGCAACCACTGCGGCATCACTGGCTTCGCCCTTGGTGATAGCGATCTGATAAAGACCATCTCCTTCAGTCACCCCGGCCGTGAGACCCAAGCTTTGCACCAAGCGCAGCACGTTCTCTTTGGCGACCAGGTTATCTACCACCGAAAGCACCACGCCTCTTTCCAAGGCGTCAAGCGCCCGTTTGGTGCGGATCACCGGTTCGGGGCAGGCCAGCCCCCGATTATCTATCGTCTGCATTGCTCTTCCTCCCCTGGATTGAATCCGAAGAATATCCACTGTTAATGCCTATTATAATACTCAGTCGGCAAATAGCCCAGAGGCTTATGGAGATTTGCTCGCGTTTGTGGCAGGTGCGCTCAGCCGCCCCGTCGAACAGAAACTAGGTACAGCAGCAACTCGCAGAGTTGCCAGACTAGGTGGTGATACCGTGACAGAGCGGAAGCTGATTTTGGTGGTTGATGACCAAGCCGGAATACGCGCCCTGCTTGCCGAAGCCTTAGGCGTGCTGGGTTATCAAGTGCAGCCGGCTGCCAGCGGACCGGAGGCGCTGGCTTACCTTGACCGTACTCCACCCGATTTGGTACTCTTGGACATGAATATGCCTGGGATGTCAGGCCTGGAGACGTTGCGCGAACTGCGACGCTTGCACCGCACATTGCCCGTACTGATGATCACGGCTGACGAAAATGATGTTTCAGTCAACCGGGCAATGGAGCTCGGCATCTCGGGCTGGATCAGCAAGCCTTTCGAACTGGACGATCTGTATCATCAGGTGCAGTCAGCCATAAACTAGGCATGTTGCTGCACTCCCGGCAACCATGAATCTCAGCGCTGATAAGGAGTGTGCTTCATGTCCAGAATTCGTAGACTGACCTATTCCGCCCTGCTGATTGCGCTTTCAGTGGTGGCGACGCGCCTGCTCAGCATTCAGACGCCCTTTGTGCGCATTGGATTCGGTGGTATCCCCATTCTCCTCGCCGGGTTGGCCTTTGGTCCTATCTGGGGCTTCGCCGCGGGCGCGCTGGCAGATCTGGTCGGCTTCTTTCTCCATCCAGTCGGCACCTACTTTCCAGGCTTCACCTTGACAGCTGGACTGGTGGGAGCCATAGTTCCACTCATTCTCGGCAGGCAGCGGATAACCAGTTCCTTCGGTCGACTGTTGTCCGCCATTGCCTTCTCTCAGCTCGTCACCTCGCTGGTGTTGGACACTTATTGGCTGACGATCATCCTGGGTAAAACCGCCGCCGCGCTGTTGCCGCTGCGGGTCCTCAACCAGGCCATCTACATACCGGTGGCCGCTAGCCTAGTATTTGTGCTGCGCCGCGTCATGGGGCGCTTTCTGCCGGAATAGTGGGACAGGGGGACGGTTCGTTGTCCCAGCAATTGGGACGACGAACCGTCAGCCTGTGTGAAAACCGCTTTCTAGTTGACATAATGTTGGATCAAGTGGTATAATATACCCATACAGGTGAGTTGGGAGAGATTATCTGTGGGGTATAACAAAGGCGCAGATCGAGATCA
>JAEZJZ010000023.1 GCA_023436245.1 Bacillota bacterium
GCTCGGCAGCCCGAGCCTCTACGGGGGACAATTTGATCACTCTCGCATGCTGCGGGACAGGGATCGGATTGGCATGCCGAGCCGCTACGAGCGACAAAATGAACAGTCTCGCATGCTGCGGCAGTCGTCAACCGAGGGATTACAGTCAGTTTCCAGCTGCTTGCGCCATGAGGATCTCCCTTAGTTGAGACAAAGCCTGCCTGTAGATGCGGCAAATGGATGTCTCAGACATTCCCAGTACCTTGCCGATCTCCTGGTGTGTCTTTCCGCTCACGATCTTCTCAACCACTATTCTGCGCGGAACGGAGTCCAGATGCGCCAGCAGCAGTTGGAGATCCATCTCACCAGTCTGGTCAGCGCTGACTGTACCGCAGATGACCTCCATGTCGGCTGTCGGTTGACAACGCCTTGACTTCCTCAGAAAATCCAGCGCCTGGTTTCGCGCCAGCCGCCGTAGCCACGCCGGTCCGTTCGCCGATGGCAGACGTTCTGTTGGCAGCTGGCATACCTTAAGAAACACATCGACCACCACATCATGCGCGTCTCCCGAATCCTGGACGATGGACGAAGCGATCCGTTGCAGTGACCGATGATAGCGGTCGTAGAGTGTGGCCAGCCTGTTCATGTCCCCCTGATTGGCCGCTAAAATCTCCAGCACCGCATTACCCTGATCTGCGGGACCACGCTGCCTGCCGCCCGCCTGTGCTGTCCGATCTTGCTCCATCTCTCGCACGTTCAGCCTGTGTTCACCCGCAGTTTCTGATTGCGGTACACTAATCGCTGCCATCAAGACACCCCCATGCATTGCCTTAGCTATAAAGACAACTGAAGAGAGTTTATGCAACAACGAACTTCGTTTTTTCTTCGCGGTCAATGACTGTCTCCGTCTTCTGTTGGGGCAAGCAGGTGTTTGCCCCCGGACTGTCGAAGAGGGTTAAACACAGCAGTCAACGTGATGGATTGGAGGTGGCAGCATGCTGGTGATGGGCATCGATCCGGGGATAGCAATCACCGGATACAGCTTTGTGCGTAAAGGGCGTCAGGGGAGTGGCCTGGCCGAGGCTTACGGTTGCTTGCGCACCCCGGCACATACCGAATTGAGCACTCGCTTGCTGCAGTTGCACAACGAACTGACCGCGCTGATCACCGAACACCAGCCAGACGTGCTTGCCGTGGAACAACTGTTCTTCAACCGCAACACCACTACCGCCTTCACGGTTGGTCAGGCCAGGGGCGTGGTGCTGTTGACGGCGGCCCAGCACGGGATCCCGGTGGTGGAGTATACCCCACTACAAGTCAAGCAGGCGGTAGTCGGCTATGGGCGGGCAGAGAAGCAGCAGGTGCAGCAGATGGTCAAGGCGCTGCTCAACCTGCCGGGGTTGCCTAAACCGGATGATGTGGCCGACGCGCTGGCGATTGCCATCTGCCACCTACATAGTCAGGAATTTCGTAGTCTGACCGCTGAACGGAGGACATAGCGCGATGTATGCTTATCTCAGAGGCAAGGTGGCCCTGAAGACGGCCCATTACATAGTGATCGATGTACAGGGAGTGGGCTACAAAGTTTTCGTGCCAGCCAGGATGGCGCAAGCCCTCACGCCGCAGCAGGAGGCTACGGTACACACTTATCTGGCGGTGCGGGAGGACGCGCTGACCATTTATGGCTTCACCGAACCGGAGGCGCTGTCACTGTTTGAGCTCTTGTTGACCGTGACAGGCGTTGGTCCTAAGTTGGCCCTCAGCATTGTGGACGGGGCGAAGACGAGTGTACTCTATCAGGCGATCATGGAGAACGAGTTGACGCAGCTGACCAGGATTCCCGGCATCGGCAAGAAGACTGCCCAGCGCTTGGTGCTGGAACTGCGGGAGAAGATTCCGGCCCTCGGGCCCGAATTGCCGGAACTCGGTACCGCTTCACAGGTAGTTGGAAATCAATCAGTGCAATCCCAGGTAATCGCTGCCCTCACCTCACTCGGGTACCGAACGGAGGAGGCGCTGGGCGCGATGCGCGCTGCGGAGAGACAGGCGCCGGAGAAGTCAACCCGAGTGGATGATTTGCTGCGCGAATCATTGAAGTACCTCGGCGGCAAGACAAAGTAGGGGTGAGTGAACATGGATGAATCACGCATCGTCGCCAGCGAGGAGCTGGCTGAGGACTTTGAACTGGATGGCAGTCTGCGCCCCCGCCTGTTACAGGATTACATCGGACAGGAGAAGGTCAAGGACAACTTGGCCATCTACATTCAGGCAGCCAAACGGCGTCAGGAAGCACTGGACCATGTGTTGCTTTACGGCCCGCCAGGGCTGGGCAAGACAACTCTCTCGCATATCATCGCCAATGAGCTGGGCAGCAGCATCCGCATTACTTCCGGCCCAGCGATTGAGCGGCCTGGCGATTTGGCGGCGCTCTTGACCAATTTGGGCCCGCATGACTGCCTGTTCATCGACGAGATTCACCGCCTGAACCGCAGCGTGGAAGAAGTGCTTTACCCGGCAATGGAGGATTACGCGCTGGACATCATCATCGGCAAAGGTCCGAGTGCGCGCTCAATCCGTTTGGATTTGCCGCACTTCACTCTGATCGGCGCGACTACGCGCGCTGGGTCGCTGTCGGCGCCACTCCGCGATCGCTTTGGTGTGATCAGCCGCCTGGAGTTCTACACCCACGCTGAGCTGCAGACGATCGCCTACCGTTCCGCGCGCATTCTCGGCATCGAGTTAGCCCCTGACGGAGCGGTCGAGTTGGCTAGAAGAGCGAGGGGCACCCCACGCATCGTCAACCGTCTGCTGCGCAGGGTGCGAGACTTCGCTGAGGTGAAGGGCGACGGAGTCGTTACTCTCCCCATCGCAGAGCAGGCGTTGCAACTCCTGGAGATCGACGAGTTTGGTTTGGACGCCACTGACCGCCAGTTGCTCAGGGCGATTATCGAGCGTTACGACGGCGGTCCGGTGGGCCTGGACACGATGGCCGCCACGATCAGTGAGGCGTCGGAGACGATCGAGGATGTGCTGGAGCCGTATCTGCTGCAGATTGGCTTCCTGCAGCGTACTCCCCGTGGACGCATGACCACGCGGCTGGCGATGCAACACCTGGGCATCGAGCCGCAGGTGAAGGCCGAGCAGACTGATCAGTTGAGGCTGGTTTGAGCGTGTGGTTGGCATGGAAAGGCGCTGG
>JAEZJZ010000051.1 GCA_023436245.1 Bacillota bacterium
TCGCGCCCGCAGCACGCGAGAGCGTCAGAAAGTCGGCATATCCCCCACCGTAGCCCTCAGCATGCCAGACTGTTCAGTTTGCGCTTCGTAGAGGCTCGGCATGCCGAGTTGATCCCGGCACCACAGCATGCTGTGGTGCTACGAACCCGAAGGAAATCGGACTCTAGGAACGATCTCGCAGGCTGCGGGGCGGCGGGCAGCGGTTTAACATGCCGAGCCTCTACCGAGTGGGAATCGCAGAACCACCGGCAACGCGGTCAGTGCTCCCTAGTTCTAGCATTGGACGATGGTCGAGAAACGGGGCTGATCCAGCCACAGCTGGATCAGCCCCGTAAAAAGCTCCGCCGGAGTTTACTTAGCTCGCCGCAAAGCGATGATGTCTGCTTCATGTTCAATCGACCTAACTGCCAGACGGTCGATTAGCTTCTCCTGTCGATCTAGAGTATCCTCGATTCGCCCCAGTCGTTCGTTGGTCTCGCTGCGAAACTGTTTCATTTCGGTGCGGAACTCCGTCAGCGCCCCTAGTTGATCGAAGTTGGCTTGGGCGAACGACTTGATTTCCTTGATTTCGCCCTTGATGCTAGTCATATCTGCTTCCATGCCAGACATTCTGTCTTCCAGGCCAGACATTTTGTCTTCCATGCCAGACATTCTGTCTTCCAGACGCGCTTGCCCATGCTGCAAGTGCTGCAGTTGTTGCAGAATCTGTCGCAGTGTATCCTCCATTCGATCACCTCCCTTGACTGCTTGACTACTCTTAGTATATCGCAAGGGTTTAGTCAAGGGGAAGCGACAAACGGCACAATTAGTCTGGGAGCGGCTACACAGTCCGCGCGGTCTACAGCGCACCAAGTCTCGTACAGATTGACTCGTACAGTGTCCTTGGCATTCTCCCAAGATAAAGGGTTTTGCAAGGCCGACTAGAATATTGGATAATGACTAGGGGCGATTGTGCCTGCCTCGGGTACGAAATGATGTTGATCATGACAGGGGGTTTGACTAATGTTCTCCACAGCAGAGATCATGCAAATGGCCATGGATCTGGTCGGCATGCAGGACATGCCCGGAGACAGTGCAATCTACAACCCGGGCACTGGCATTAAGAAGGTGCTGTTCGGCATAGACATTGGCACTACTGAGCTGTACGCGGCCAAGCAGATGGGATTCGATGCAGTAATCGCACATCATCCTCCCATGCTGCCAGTGATTCCGGCCTGGCAAATCTACATGCGGCACATCGACTTCATGGTGGCCGCTGGGGTGCCGGAAGCAGCCGCCAGGGCTGCCGTCATGCAGCGCGTGGAGGGGATGATCGCCGCCGGGCAGTCGGCCAATCATGACCACTTTCCTTCCATCGCTCGCTTGTACGACATGCCATTCATGAATATCCACTGTCCACTGGACGAACTGGGGCGCCGGATCATGCAAGAGACGGTTGACAAATGCCTCGAGCGAAAACCTGATGCCAGCTTGCAGGATGTGGTGGATGCATTGAACGCTTTGCCCGAGTTCCAGCAGGCGTTCACTAAGATCGAAATAGCGGTCGGAGACCCGCAGGCGAAGGCGGGCCGGGTGGTGGTGGCCCATGGCGCCTTGACCAACGGCGGCTACTCCGTGGCCAACACCTACTTCGAGCATGGCGTGCCCACCGTTCTCTACATTCATATTCCTCATGCGGATTTGCTGAAGCTCCGGGCAGAACAGAAGGGGCAGTTGATCGTCAGCGGGCATATCAGCAGTGACCTAGTGGGCATCAACCCCTTCGTGCGCCGACTGCGCGATGCTGGTCTGGACGTGACCACCATCAGCGGCATCAGGTGAGCAGGATGAACATTACGGAACAATCCAGTCCGGCTGCCGTGCGTGCCCTCTGTCGCAGTGGCGAGTTATCCACAGTCACTGCCGGTCTGGCTCCCCATTATGCTCAGGCGAATCTGGTGATTCTGCCGGAATCCTGGGCATTCGACTTTCTGCGGTTCTGTCAGGCAAACCCGAAGCCTTGCCCACTGCTGGAAGTGACTGATCCGGGTGATCCGGTGCTCAGACATGCCGCGTCAGGGGCTGATCTGCGCAGCGATCTGCCGCGTTATCGGGTGTACCGGGATGGCGTGCTGTCTGATGAGCTGACGGACATCTCGCATCTCTGGCAGCCGGACTTTGTCGGTTTCCTGATCGGTTGCAGCTTCAGCTTTGAGGCCGCTTTGCTGGATGCGGGCATTCCTGTGCGCCACATCGCCGAGGGCAGAAATGTGCCGATGTACCGCACCAACATTGCCTGCCGGTCGGCCGGACGTTTCCATGGACCATTGGTCGTGAGCATGCGGCCGATGACTCCGGCTCAGGCGATTGCCGCGACGCTGATTACCGGCCGCTATTCTGCCGTGCACGGTGCGCCTGTGCACTTCGGCGACCCTGCTGCGATTGGAATCGCTCGTCTGGACCGGCCGGATTATGGCGATGCGGTGACGATTGCGCCTGGCGAGGTACCGGTTTTTTGGGCCTGCGGAGTAACGCCACAGGCAGCCGCATTGGCCAGCAGGCCACCGATATTGATTGCCCACGCGCCGGGGCATATGCTGGTGACTGATCTCGTGAACGATCAGTTGGCCAGGGCCTGATTTATTATGGAAGATATCTGTCAGGAACTCGCCGCACTGCTCACTCACGACCCCGGGCAACGCCTGATTCCAGCCCTCTCTGCGGCTGCGCCGTTGGCAGCGGCCGGCAGTTGCCTGCAGCAGGCACGTCGGGTGATGTTGGTTAGTGGCTTCTACATCGGCAAAGCGAAAGCCTGGGAGACGGATGGCCCGCTCGGCACCTTGGTCTTGGCTGACGCGCTGGAACGGGCTCAGGTGGACGTGACCATTTGCACCGATCTGGGCTGCGTTTCCATGTTTGAACGCGCCGCCCGTGTGCTCGACTTGCAGGCTAGCATTCTCGGTTTTCCGCCGGGAAAGGCTGTGCCTCGAGAAATACTGCAGACATATCGGCCGGATGTACTGGTGGCGATTGAGCGCACCGGGCGTGCTGCTGACGGTCGTTACTACAACGCCAGCGGGTTTGACATCAGTCCTTACGTGGCCCATTTCGACAACCTGTTTGCGGCTGCCCGAGCAGCACGAGTGGCCACCATTGCAGTTGGTGACGGGGGCAATGAGTTGGGGTTTGGCGCCAGGGTGAAGGAAGCGCGGCGTATCCTCGGTTCAGCGTCCGGCATCGCCTGTGTGACAGCAGTAGATCATTTGGTAGCGTGCGGAGTGAGCAATTGGGGTGCCTATGCTTTGGCCGCGATCTTCTCACGGCAGAGCGGCACAAGTAGCCGCATCGACGAACAGGTCCTGTTGTCCATGCTGCAGGAGATGGTTGCGGCCGGTGCTGTCGATGGCGTGGCGCTCAAGCAGGTGGCGACGGTGGATGGTCTGCCCATTGAGGAAGAGAAAGGCATGTTCGCGCGCGTGATGCGCTTCACTCAGGCTGCAATCAAGACAGCAAACTGAAGTGGAAGGAAGCCAGGCTGTGAGCCGGGCTTCCTTCGTTGTCACTAGTACTATGTCAACTCCAAGACCATCGTGCGGCGTCAAGTCTCAGTCCAAAGCAACTTGGAGAGTTGCTTTCTGGTATCGTCAGGCGCTCCCTTGTATGGTTTGAGACTTGACGCTGTACTGGCTTGGTTGTCAGATTACGCCAGCCTCTGCTATAATTGACCCGGTTCAGGAGAAGAGAGGTACAAGCCGATTCTAGACAAGCTAGAATCGCTTCATTGAAACCGCAACGCGAGGCGTTGCTAAGGATGGAGGACAAGCGATGCCGTCAGAGACTGCCTTTTGGCTGGGATTATCGCGACTGCCAGGGCTCAGCGCCAGGCGAGCACTATGGTTGCAGCAGGCCTTCGGAAGCGGGTCAGCCGTGTGGAAAGCCAGCGCAGGGGACCTGCAGTCCGTACTCAACCTGGAGGCGGACCGGCTGGATAGCCTGTTAACTAGACGGCAGCAGCTTGACCCGGAAGCTCTGCTCACGCGCGTGGAGAGGGCCGGCGGCTGGGTCATCTCCATTCAGGATGCTGACTATCCCGAGCAATTGCGTGAGCTGTTTGATCCGCCTATTGTGATCTATGGCTTGGGCAGTAGATTGCAGTTTGGGCGGCCTCGCGTGGCGATCGTCGGCGCCAGGCGGATGACCAGCTACGGCAAGCAGGTGGTTGAACGCTTCATGGCTGACCTTGCTCCCGCGCAACCGGTGGTGATCAGTGGGCTGGCCCGAGGGGTAGACGGCCAGTCGCATCGCTCCGCCCTGGAACACGGTTTGACTACCTGGGCAGTGCTCGGCAGCGGACTTGGCCGCATCTATCCGCCGGAGCACAAGCAACTGGCTTTACAGCTAGTCAACTCTGGCGGCACGGTGCTCAGCGAGTACTGGCCGGATGAAGAACCAATGCCCTATCATTTTCCTGCCCGTAATCGCATCATTGCCGCTCTCGCCGGTGTCGTACTGGTGGTAGAGGCAGATGAGAAAAGCGGGTCACTGATCACCGTCGATCATGCCCTGGACTTGGGGCGGGAGGTTCTTGCTGTCCCGGGCAATGTCACCAGCCGCCAGAGCCGCGGCACCAACCTGCTGCTCAGGCAAGGAGCCGGGATTGCTCTGTCTGCGCAGGATATTCTGGGAGTTTGGGGGCTTTCGACTGAGGAGCAGCGGACAGCCTCGCCGGTACTGCAGCCAGTGGAGCGCCAGATCTATTTGGCGCTGGATGACAATCCGCTCAGCTTCGACAGGCTGGTGCAGGAGACAGGACTCGCGGTCGCAGATATTCTGGCCGCCATCACCACCCTGGAACTGAAGGGGCTGGTGCGGACGGACAACGACCAGAGCTATCGCCGCGAAGGCAGGTATGAAGTGCAAGACTCACGGTAGAATACGGATAAAGCGCCAGTCGCAGGTGCGATTTAGGGGACCGCAGTTGATCCGGCAGATATGGTCCGACGAATGCGGGTCGGCTGGGTCACACGAATAGGTCATGGACGATAGAGCCTCTGGGCCGATCATATCAAGCATGTGTCAGTGTTACGCGCGCTAAAGCGATGGGGGGAGAACTATAGGTGGCACAGAATCTGGTTATTGTCGAGTCACCGGCTAAGGCCAAGACAATCAGCAAGTATCTCGGCCGCAAGTACATAGTCAAGGCTTCTTTGGGACACGTTCGTGACTTGCCAAAGAGCCAGTTCGCGGTGGATGTGGAGCATGACTTCGCTCCCAAATACATCACCATCAGGGGTAAGGGTGCGGTGGTCAAGGAACTGAAGGACGCTGCCAAGAAGGCTACCAAAGTCTTTCTGGCTACTGACCCCGACCGGGAAGGCGAGGCCATCTCCTGGCATCTGGCGCAGGTGTTGGACGTGGATGTCAGTTCCCCCTGCCGGGTGACATTCAATGAGATCACCAAAGGGGCGGTGCAGGAAGCCTTTCTGCATCCGCGGCCGATCGATCAGGACTTGGTGAATGCTCAGCAGGCAAGGCGCATTCTGGATCGCATCGTCGGCTACAAGCTGAGCCCGCTGCTCTGGAAAAAGGTGAAGAAGGGGCTCAGTGCCGGCCGTGTCCAGTCGGTGGCGGTGCGTCTGATCTGCGATCGTGAGGATGAAATCAGCAACTTCACCCCTGTGGAGTATTGGTCGCTGACAGCCAAGCTGCTTACATCTGAGGGGGCAGCAGTAGAGGCTGACTTCTACGGTCAGCTTGGAGAGAAACTGGCGCTCTGTACCAAGGCAGAGACTGACGCGGTCCTCCGGGCGGTGAAAAAGGCCAAGTTCCTGGTCAAGGATGTGCGCCGCAGCGAGAGACGGCGTAATCCCGCGCCTCCGTTCACCACCAGCACCTTGCAACAGGAAGCCTCCAAACGGCTGGGCTTCACGGCCAAGCGGACGATGCGGTTGGCACAGACCCTGTACGAAGGTATCGCTCTGGGCAAGGAAGGTTCAGTCGGCCTGATCACGTATATGCGCACAGACTCCACCCGGCTATCTCCGCAGGCGCTGGAGGAAGCCAAGCAGGTGATTGCTGCCGCGTATGGCGAAGGTCTAGCCCAGACTAGGCAGTATGACAGCAAGCGGGGTGCCCAGGACGCGCACGAGGCGATCCGTCCGAGCTACCCTGAGCGTACTCCTGACTCGCTGAAGGCTCATCTGGGGCGGGATGAACTCAGGCTGTATCGACTGATCTGGGAACGGTTCATTGCCAGTCAAATGGCGGCTGCTGTCTATGACACAATCTCGGCTGACATAGTCGCCGGCGAATATGAGTTTCGAGCAAAAGGATCACAGCTGAAGTTTCCCGGCTGGCTATTGGTGTTGAAGGACCCGAAGGAGGAAAAGAAGTCGGCTGAAGAGTCCGGGTTGTTGCCGGATCTGGCTGCCGGGCAGGCACTCAGTTTGGAGCGGCTCTTGCCCAAGCAGCACTTTACCGAGCCCCCAGCCCGCTTCAACGAGGCGATGCTGGTCAAGACCCTGGAGGAACTGGGAATCGGGCGCCCCTCCACTTATGCAGCGATTATTGACACGATCCAGACCAGAGGATATGTGGTCAGAGAACAGAAGCGTTTCTATCCGACAGAGCTAGGGCAGATTGTGGTGGAACTGCTGAAAGAGTTTTTCCCGCGGGTGATCGATGTCGAGTTCACCGCCGAAATGGAATCCGGGCTGGATGCGGTGGAAGAGGGCGACAGCAACTGGGTTGCTGTGTTGAACCAGTTCTATCAGCCGTTTCAGCGCGATCTGGAGCACGCGGAGACCGAGATGCAGGCCGTGGCCATTGCTCCCACCGAGACCGATGTGGTCTGCGAGCTCTGCGGGCGCAACATGGTACTCCGGACTGGTCGCTTTGGGCAGTTTCTGGCCTGTCCTGGATTTCCGGATTGCCGCAACACCAAGCCGCTGATCAAGGAGACGGGAGTAGCTTGTCCGAAGTGTGACGGCAGTCTAGTTGAGCGGCGCAGCCGCAAGGGTCGCGTCTTCTATGGATGTTCCAAGTACCCTGAGTGTGATTTCGTGGTCTGGAACAAGCCGGTGCAGCAGGCCTGTCCGCGCTGTGGTGGTTTGATGGTGGAGAAACGCCAGGGCGGACAGGTGCGTCACGCTTGCGTGAATACAGAGTGCCGACATGAGGAGCAGGTGGACAAAGATGGACAATAACGTAATGGTTGTGGGCGCCGGCTTGGCCGGCAGCGAAGCGGCATGGCAGTTGGCCAGCCGCGGTGTGTCGGTGACATTGGTCGAGATGCGCCCAACCAAAATGACGCCTGCTCATCATACGGGCGGCTTTGCGGAGCTGGTCTGCAGTAACTCGCTGAAGGGCGCCGGTCTGGACAACGCGGCCGGGCTGCTGAAGGCGGAGATGGAGATGATGGGTTCTCTGATCATGCAGGCGGCACTGGCGCACCGGGTCCCGGCTGGCGGGGCGCTGGCCGTGGATCGCGAGGGGTTTGCGCAGTACGTGACCGAGAAGCTATCGGCGCACCCGCTGGTCAGCGTTGTTCAGGCTGAAGTGAGCGAGGTGCCTACTGACCGACCACTGATCATTGCCACCGGCCCGTTGACCTCAGACTCGCTGGCGGCGAGCCTGGGGCGCATGCTCGGCCAAGAGTATCTGCATTTCTTCGATGCCGCGGCACCGATCGTCGCTGCTGACACGATCGATTGGGACAAGGTCTATCGGGCGTCGCGCTATGATAAGGGCGAGGCCGATTATGTTAACTGCCCACTGGAGCGGGAGGAATATGAGGCATTCTACCAGGCGTTACTCGCGGCAGAGGTGGCGCCGAAGAAGGAATTTGAGCGCGATGCGTACTTTGAAGGGTGTCTGCCGGTCGAAGTGCTGGCGGCTAGAGGGCCAGAGACGTTGGTTTTCGGTCCACTCAAGCCGGTCGGCTTGCTAAACCCGAGAACTGGTCGGCTGCCACATGCGGTGGTGCAGTTGAGACAAGATAATCAGGCGGCCACGATGTACAACATGGTGGGCTTTCAGACCAATCTGAAGTGGCCCGAGCAGAAAAGGGTCTTTCGCATGATTCCGGGACTGGAGCAGGCAGAGTTCGTGCGTTACGGTGTGATGCACCGCAATACTTTCCTCAATTCGCCGGAACTGCTGTTGCCGACGCTGGCTTGGCGGGGGGATGATTCCGTCTTCTTTGCCGGGCAGATGACTGGTGTGGAAGGGTATGTCGAGTCCGCTGCGTCCGGTTTGGTGGCAGGAATCAATGCTGCCCGCCGAGTGAGGGGACAGAATCTGCTGCATTTTCCGGCCGAGACGGCGCATGGCGCTCTGCTCAGCTACATCACAACCGAGCCAAAGCGCAATTTTCAGCCGATGAACATGACCTTTGGCCTGTTCCCGCCACTGCCGGGCCGGATTCGCGGCAAGAGAGAGCGAGGAGCCGCCCACGCTGAGCGGGCTCTGCAAAAATTGAGAGAGTTTTTGCACAATTTAGGACAATAACGGTTGCCGTCCCTTCGCCCTGTGTGCTACTATCTGTCTTGGAGTGGTGACTGTGAAGAAGCACTTGGAGCAATTTCTGCGTTTTCAAAGAGTGGAGCGCAATGCATCGGCGCATACCGTGGTGAATTACCAGCGAGACATCTTGCAATTCGTGCAATTCCTATGCGATGATGAAGCGGAGGCGACCAAAATTAGTCGCTCCATGCTCCGCCATTACTTGGCACACCTGCAGCAGGGAGGATATGCTCGATCCAGTATCGCAAGGAAGCTCTCTTCCTTGCGTTCTTTCTTTCGCTTCTTGGTGGCTGAAGGTGTCTGTTCTGAGAATCCTTTGCAGCACTTGGCCACCCCCAAACAGGAGAAACTGCTGCCCGGCTTTCTCTATCAGGCTGAGTGTTTCGGTCTGCTGGAAGCTCCGGACGGTAGTGAGTTGGGGAAGCGGGACAAGGCGATTCTGGAACTCCTATATGCTACTGGCATACGCGTTTCGGAGTTGGTCTCGCTGGACATCTACGACATCGATCTGGCGCAAGGCTATGTGCGCGTGTTTGGCAAGGGTGCTAAGGAGCGGATCGTGCCTGTGGGTAGAACGGCCTGCACAGCGGTCAGCGGCTATTTGGCTGATGCACGGCCACGGCTGGCACAACAATCCAGTGGGCGAGCCCTCTTCTTGAATCGGCTGGGCGGCAGGTTGACCGACCGCAGCGTGCGCCGACTGGTCGACAAGTACGTTGACCTAGCAGCCATCGATCAGCATGTCAGCCCGCACACCCTGCGCCACACCTTTGCCACACATCTGCTTGACCACGGAGCGGATCTGCGCAGTGTTCAAGAGCTGCTGGGACACACTAGCGTCTCCACTACTCAGATATACACGCACGTTACGAAGGAGCGCCTCAAGGCTGTATACAGCCAGGCCCATCCGCGAGCATAGGGGGATTGCCGATGTTTCAGGCGACAACCATTGTAGCTGTCCACCGGAACGGACAGGTCGCCATGGCCGGTGACGGTCAGGTGACTATGGGCAACAATACGATCATGAAGGCGAACGCACGCAAAGTGCGTCGCTTGTACCACGGCCAGGTGGTGGCCGGATTTGCGGGATCGGTGGCAGACGCCTTCGCTTTGTTCGACAAGTTTGAGGGCAAGTTGGAACAGTACCGGGGAAACTTGGCCAGGGCAGCCGTGGAGTTGGCCAAGGAGTGGCGAACCGATCGCATGCTCAGGCGATTGGAGGCACAACTCCTGGTGGCCGACGCCGGGCAGATCTTCCTCATCTCCGGTTCCGGAGAGGTGATTGAACCTGACGACGGTTTGGCAGCGATTGGGTCCGGCGGTGGGTTCGCCTTGGCTGCAGCCAGAGCACTCTTGCTTCATTCCGACTTGCCGGCGCGCGAGATCGTGGAAAAGGCGATGCAGATTGCCGCAGACCTCTGTGTTTTCACCAACCATCAGATTGTCGTAGAGGAGTTAGGGGGGTGACTTGGTGGATTTGACGCCCAGACAGATCGTACATGAACTGGACAAGCACATCGTTGGCCAAGAGGACGCTAAACGCGCTTTAGCGGTGGCGCTGCGCAATCGCATCAGGCGGCGCAGATTGGCGCCGGAACTGCAGGAGGAGATCAGCCCCAAGAACATCATGATGATTGGTCCGACCGGTGTGGGCAAGACAGAACTGGCCAGGAGGCTGGCCCGTTTGGTGAACGCCCCGTTCATCAAAGTGGAGGCTACCAAGTACACCGAAGTGGGCTACGTGGGGCGCGACGTGGAAAGCATGATCCGCGACCTGGTGGAGAGCGCCTTGCAGATGGTGCGCGCCGAACGAACCGCAGAAGTCGAGGCGAGGGCTGCTTCCCGGACAGAGGAAAGACTGCTGGATGCCATGCTCCCAGGCAGGAAGCCCAGCCCCAGTCGCAATCCGCTGGAGATGTTCTTTGGCTCGAATAATCAGCCGACCGCAAGAGAAGATGAGCATGAAGCTGAGAGCAGTGACTCGCGCCGGGCTCGGCGGGACGAGCTGAGACGTCGGCTGCAGGCTGGCGAACTGGAAGATTTGCTCCTGGAAATAGAGGTGTCCGAAAGATCGCAACCGATGTTTGACCTCTTCGCCAACTCCGGCATGGGCGACATGGGATCAAACTTGCAGGACATGTTTGGGAATCTCCTGCCGAAGAAGAAGAAGCGGAGAAAGGTCTCCGTCAGCCAGGCGCGCAAACTCTTCCAGCAGGAAGAGGTAGATAGCCTGATCGATCAGGATGAGATCTCCCAAGTTGCCGTCGAGCGCGTAGAGCAAACCGGAATTGTGTTCATCGATGAGATAGACAAGATTGCCGGAGGAAGCTCCCACGGGCCAGACGTTTCTCGCGAAGGCGTGCAGCGGGACATCCTTCCCATCGTGGAAGGCTCAACGGTGATGACCAAGTACGGGCCAGTGCGCACGGATTACATTTTGTTCATCGCGGCCGGCGCGTTTCACGTCAGCAAGCCGTCCGACCTAATTCCGGAGTTGCAGGGCCGCTTTCCGATTCGGGTGGAGTTGACCAGTCTAGCCCTCTCGGATTTGGAGAGAATACTGGTGGAACCGGAAAATGCTCTGCTTGGGCAGTACCGGGCTTTGCTCTCGACTGAGTCGATCAACCTGATCTTCTCAGGCGATGCCATCCACGAACTGGCCAGTGTGGCTCATGAATTGAATGCTGACGGTGAGGACATTGGGGCCAGGCGGTTGCATACCGTCTTGGAGAAGGTCATGGAGGAAATTGCTTTTGAACCGGAGCCGACTGCGGACGGCAGCATCACCATCGATGCAGCATACGTACGTCAGCGCCTGGGGTCCATCCTGCAAAATCAGGACCTTAGCCGGTATATTCTATAGTTCAGAAAGGGGTTGTTTACATGCCATCCAGACTCTTGGAAAACACCAGACGCCTCACTCGCATCCTGCAACAGAGCGCGGGCGATGCCGTCCGCTTCAGCGATGTGGCCAGAGTCTTCTCAGACGTGCTGAGCGCCAATGTTTATATTCTGAATTCACGCGGAAAATTGCTGGGCTATGCCCTGAAGCCGAATTACGAATGCGACATGCTTTCCCGTTACGTGCGCAGTGGCAGGTTTCCCAGCGAGTATAACAGCCGCTTGATGAGTGAGGAGCAGCCGATCGTCAACTGGCAGGAGTCGAAGAACTGTGTGTTTGATGACACGCCCTGCGAGTTTGCGGACAAGTTGACCACCTCGATTCCGGTGATCGGCCGAGGGCAGCGCCTTGGTACTCTGCTCTTGGCTCGTTTCGACACACCGTTCGACGATGATGATTTGGCCCTCTCGGAATTTGGGGCGACCACCTTGGCCATGGAGATCCTGCGCGCCAAGGCTGACGAGTTGGAGGCGGAAGCCAGAGAGCGCGACGTGGTGGAAAAAGCAGTAGACGCCCTCTCCTATTCCGAGCTAGAAGCCATTGAACACATCATGCGCGAACTCGGCGAAGAAAAAGAAGGGCTGCTGGTGGCCAGCAAAGTGGCAGATCAGGCCGGCATCACCAGGTCGGTGATCGTGAACGCATTGCGTAAACTGGAGAGTGCCGGAGTAATTGAGTCGCGTTCATTGGGAATGAAAGGTACGTTCATCCGTGTTTTGAATGACAAGTTGCTCGATCAGATCTTCCGGCGTAATCACTAAGGCCAGAATACAAACCGGCTTCACCTCTGGGTGAAGCCGGTTTTCTGCTTCTCGGGTCGCTTGATACGACCCAGCATCCCGTTGTATAAAACACGCGCAAGTTTGTGCTTGAATCTCGTAATGATTTTCGTTACTATTTGGTAACAAGTTGAATGTCCAAGTAGGAATAGGGCGAATTGTGTCGAACGTTAGTACATGGGAATTCCATGGGAATGGAGGTCGGTTGGGTGTGACGCAGTCTCTTTCCAGCACCGCGATAATTGAACGGGCAATGTCTGTCGCTGCGTTTCGACAGAAGCTGTTGGCCAACAACGTGGCCAATGTCGATACGCCGGGCTATAAGCGGTTTGATATTGCGCTTGAGCAGGCTATTCTGGCTAAGTCTGAACGCGCCAGAGAGCAGACGGTCTATCAGGAGACAGCGAGCAGCCTGCGCGTCGACGGAAACAACGTGGACGTGGAACAAGAGATGGCCAATATTGCCGAGAACAGTCTCTATTTCGATGCCCTGACCCTTGCCTTGAACAAGCAACTATCCACCATGAGATACCTGATAACGGAGGGGAGGCGGTAGACCGTGTTCAGTTCACTTGGGATCAGTGCGTCCGGACTCAGCGCGCAACGCCTGCGGATGGATATCATCGCGGACAATATCGCCAACGCAACCACGACGAGACCGTCTGGTGAGACTCCCTATTACCGGCGCTATCCGGTCTTTGACGCGAAGGGCAAACCCAGCTTCTCCAGCCTGTTGAAGCGAGAACTCTCGGGATCCTCTACTCTGGGAGTTACGGTCGCCAGCATTGCTGAGGATCGGGTCAGTCCCGGAGATCTGGTCTATGATCCGGGTCACCCGCACGCCAATGCTGACGGATATGTGCAGATGCCGAATGTGAATGTGGTCAATGAGATGGTTGACATGATTTCTGCCAGCCGCGCTTACGAAGCCAATGTCACCGCCATGAACGC
Organism: Bacillota bacterium; assembly: GCA_023436245.1. Lineage (GTDB taxonomy): Bacteria > Bacillota > UBA994 > UBA5500 > UBA5500 > JAEZJZ01. The sequence goes on from JAEZJZ010000051.1 coordinate 13,135, forward strand.
GGCCAAGGCGATGATCAGTCGCTCTTTGGAAATAGGCAGGTAGGCTGAGTGATGAAAGTATACAGTGCTTTGGCATCTCCGGGTCTCGCGAAGCTGGGGGAGAAATCGTCAACTACCACCGAGTCTGGTTTCGGGCAGTTGCTGCAGGGTCTGATCAAGCAGGCAGTGGATAACCAGGTTTTGGCCAACGAACAGAGTGTCAAACTGGCCCTTGGTGAAACTGACGATGTGCAGGCAGTGATGATCGCGGCAGAGAAGGCTTCTCTTTCCTGGCAACTGCTGCAACAAGTACAAAGCAAGCTCCTGGAAGCCTACCAAGAAGTGATGCGCATGCAGATGTAGAGAACCCGACCAGTTGGTCAGGATTGAGGTGATGGGATGGACGTGAACACGCTGTTGGCCCGGGTGGCTCTCTGGTGGGAGGAGATGGACCCACGGGTCAAACGACGCAACATAATGATTGCTGTCATCTCCGGTCTGGTTCTTTCCGGACTGCTCTACATAGCGTTTCGACCGCAGTATACGACTGTGTTCAGCGGCCTCACGCTGGCCGATTCCGCGGAAATCACCAGTGTGTTGCAGGCTGAAGGCATCAAGAGTAGATTGGAGGGCTCCGGCAGCGCCATTGCCGTTCCGAAGAAGAGCGCCGATCTGGCGCGCTTGGCGGCTGCGTCAGCCGGCCTGCCCAAGACTGGTAGTGTTGGTTACGAGTTGGTCACGCAAGGTAGCCTGACCATGACTGAGAGCGAGAGAACTTTGCAGCAGCAACTGCTGCTGGAGCAGCAATTGGTTTTTACCCTGCAGAAGATCTCTGGGGTGAGGGAAGCTGCGGTGAAGCTGGTCTTGCCAAAGACCGAGATTTTTCTTGACCCGAAACGGCAGGTTGTGCCAACCGCTTCCGTTTGGGTCAAGGCTGACGCCCTGGATGGCAGTCAAGTGGCCGGCATCGTGCATCTGATCGCCCGGGCTGTACCCAACCTTGAACCAGATAACGTGACGGTTGTCAATCAGGAAGGACGCGTGCTGACGGCCGATGGTCTGGGTTCGGAGAGTGGGTCAGTTGACCAGGCGACCAGACAGCAGTCTCTGCAGACCGAGCTGGAGCGGAGCATAGGCACGCTGCTCGGCCAGGTCTTCGGAGCAGACAATGTGGCCGTGCGAGTGAAGGCCGAGTTGGACTTCAACCAGCGTAGTTCGGAATCGGTCCGCTGGTCTGCGCCGGAGGGCGGAGATGAGGGACTGATTAGCCACTTGGAGGACATGAGCGAGTACTATAGCAGCCAGGGAGGCACCGGCGGAGGACAACCTGGTACCGGCAGTAACGGGGGGTCCTATCAGACCGGGGACGACAGTGACGCGAGCAGCTTGTCGGAGACGCGCCAGCGAGTGATCGACTATGAACTGGATCAAATCAAGGAGCAGATCACCTATGCGCCTGGCGCAATCAAACGTCTCTCTGTTTCCGTGATCGTGAACACCCCGGATCTCGGCGCGGAAACGGCCAAGGTGCAGGCCGCCGTACAGGCCGCAATCGGTTACGATGCCAGTCGATCTGATCTCGTTTCCATTCAAGCGATGAGCTTCACTGAGCCGGACCCGGGCGGGCAGTCTGGCGAACCGCCGGAGCCGGCGAAGTGGTACACAAGCCTCCCGGTTCAGGTAGGGTTGGGTGCGCTGCTGGCTGCAGCCTTCATCCTGATCTTGCGTTCGCGCAGCAAACGCTCCCGTGTGCTGATGGAAGAGCTTCAGTCTCCGCCCCTAGCCGTCACCGCCAGTGAGGCACTGGCTAAGGCCGAGCAAGCACTCGAGCTGGAGCTGCCGGCCCCACAGGACACGGAAGTGCAACTGAAGCGCAAGACTCTGCAGCAGATGGCTAAAGAAAAGCCGGACGAGTTCGCTTTGCTGATTCGAACCTGGCTGAATGAGGAGGGTGACTGATGCCTCGTCAAGCTGGCATGAGTGGAAGGCAGAAGGCTGCCGCCCTGCTGATCACGCTGGGAACGGATGTCTCTGCACAAGTGTTCAAGCACTTGGAGGAAGAGGAGATTGAGGTACTGACGCTGGAGATTGCCAATACGCGCAAAATTACGGCTGATGACCGGGAGCAGTTGCTGGACGAGTTTTACCAACTCTGCATCGCGCGCGACTATATTTCCCAGGGTGGCATCGATTATGCCAAGGATGTCCTCACGAAGGCGCTGGGAACTGAAAAGGCCGTCGATGTGATCAATCGCCTTACGGCCTCACTGCAAGTGCGTCCGTTCGAGTTTGTCCGCAAAGCTGATCCCGCGCAGTTGTTGAACTATCTGCAGGGGGAGCATCCGCAGACCATCTCCCTCATCCTTTCCTTTCTCCCGGTCGATCAAGGGGCGATTATCCTCTCCTCTTTGCCACCGGAGCTACAGATTGAGATCGCCAAGCGAATAGCATCGATGCAGCGCACTTCTCCGGAGATGATTCGGGAAATTGAGAAGGTGCTGGAGCGCAAACTGTCTACCCTGGTTGGCCAAGATTACACCACGATTGACGGTCTGGAGACTGTGGTGCAGATTCTGACCAGAGTGGATCGGGGCACTGAACGCACGATTCTGGAGTCACTCGAGATTCAGACTCCGGAGTTGGCCGAAGAGATCAAGAAGCGGATGTTCACCTTCGATGACATTGTGCTCTTGGATACTCGTGCGGTGCAGCGTGTGCTGCGTGAAGTTGACAACAAGGACTTGGCATTGGCGCTGAAGGTTGCCAACGAAGAGGTCAAGGAGCTGATCTTCGGCAGCGTTTCCAAGCGCTTTGCCGAGATGCTTAAGGAAGACATGGACTTCATGGGCCCGGTTCGTTTGCGCGACGTTGAGGAAGCGCAACAGAAGATAGTGAACATCATTCGTCGTCTCGAGGAATCCAACGAGATTGTCTACAGTCGGGGAGGTGACCAGGTAATTGTCTAGGATCTGGAAAGCAGACCAGTTGACGATGACGGCACCGTGGAGGCCGACGCTGGTCAAGAGCCTGAGTGCCACGCCAGCGTCACCCGCGGCGCCCGCCTTGGATGCGGATTGCACAGCTCGGTTGTTGTTGGACACAGCCAAGCAGCAAGCCGATCAGTTGCTGGCGGAGGCGAAGGCATCCGCCGAGGCGATATTGGCCTCCGCCAAGCAGGAGGCAGAAAAGCAGCGCCAAGCCGGCTATGAGGCGGGCAAACAGGCTGGGCTAGCCGCGGGTGAAAAAGCCGGCAAGGCCAAGTATCAGAGGGAGGTTGATTCGTTGCAGCAGGCGCGTGAGCGGCTGGTGCAGCGAGATTCGGCCCTCATCTCCGAGGCCGAGACAGAGATCGTGGAGATGGCCCTGCTAGTAGCCGGTCGGGTGATTGGACAGCATCTGCGGACAGATGATCTAGCAGTGCAATCGTCGCTCAGGCAGGTGCTGGCGAAGGCCTTGGGGGCCAGATCAGCCCTGCTGCTCGTATCGCCGGATGACTTTGAGCATCTTTGGGCCAAACGCCAGGAGTGGTCTGCCAGTATACCGGGCCTCAGGGAGTTCAGCCTCGAGCCGAGCCCCAACCTGAAAAAAGGCGACCTAATCCTGCAAAGCAACCTGGGTACCATAGATGCCAGTGTGGAGACGATACTGTCGCAGGTCGCTGACCAATTGGGTGACGGTGAGGGCATTTGACCAGACGGCAAGAACTGCTGGCAAGACTGGCTAACTTACAGCCCTACCGCCGGACAGGTCAAGTTACCCGGTTGGTCGGGTTGACCATTGAATCACTTGGCCCGCGAGCGCAGGTGGGAGAGCTCTGCTATATCGAACGAGCCGAGGGGCAGCCTCTGCCGGCCGAAGTGGTTGGCTTCCGCGATGATTACCTGCTGCTGATGCCGTTAGGTGCTGCTGATAACCTTGCTCCCGGCGCGACTGTGGTGGCGACGGACTCTCCGCTGCGAGTGGGGGTCTCCACCGCCCTGCTCGGTCGGGTACTGGATGGTTTGGGTCAGCCGATGGATGGGGGCGAACCGCTCACTGGGCTGCAGGCTTATCCTTTGCAGACTGACCCGCCGCACCCGCTATCCAGACCACGGATCAACCAGGTCTTCTCCACTGGAGTGCGTGCGATAGACAGCCTGTTGACCATGGGAGAAGGTCAGCGCATGGGCATTTTCGCCGGCAGCGGTGTGGGAAAGAGCACTCTGCTGGGCATGATTGCCCGGCAGAGCCAAGCAGATGTGAACGTGATCGGCTTAATTGGGGAGCGAGGCCGTGAGGTGCGCGAGTTCATTGAGCGTGACTTGGGTCCGGAAGGGTTAGCGCGTTCCGTGGTGGTTGTGGCTACTTCGGACCAGCCGGCGCTGATTCGCCTGAAGGGGGCATTTGTGGCCACTGCCATCGCTGAGTTCTTTCGCGATCAAGGTCAGCGGGTCATGCTGATGATCGACTCCTTGACCAGGTTTGCCATGGCTCAGCGAGAGGTCGGTCTGGCCGTGGGAGAGCCGCCAACCAGCCGTGGCTACACTCCTTCGGTCTTCTCACTTCTGCCAAGGCTGCTGGAGAGAAGCGGAAACAGTGAGGACGGTTCCATTACCGCCATCTACACTGTCCTGGTGGATGGCGATGACCTGACCGAGCCGGTGACCGATACTGTGCGAGGAATCATCGACGGCCATATCATTCTCTCGCGGGAGTTGGCCAACCACCATCACTATCCGGCCATTGATGTGCTGGGCAGCGTCAGCCGCCTATTCACCGAGTTGGCGCCGGCCAGACATCAGGAAGCGGCAGGTTTGGCCAGGAGATTGCTCAGTATTCATCGCGACAATCAGGACCTGATCAATGTCGGCGCGTATCGGACCGGTAGCAATCCGGAGATAGATCAGGCGATTAGCCGATTGCCGGCCATCAACAGCATCTTGCAGCAATCAACCTCGGAGCACAGCGATTTCTCTCAGACGGTGGAAGGTCTAATCAAGGCGGTCAAGGGGGTTGACAGATGAAGGCTTTTCATTTTCGCCTGGCTCAGCTGCAGAGGCTTGGACAAGCAGAAGAAGAGGCGCAGAAGAGGCTGCTCAAAGACAGCTTGGCAGATCTGGCGCGGGCCGAACAGGCACTATCAGCTGCCAACCAGCATGTGGACAACTGGTGCATCGAAGTGCAGCATTTGGAGGCGCACGGTATGGCCGTAGGCAGCCTGCAGGCTCACCGTCGCTGGTTGCCCCATCTGCAGCAGATCGCTGACCGTTGCCTGGATGAACAACGGCAGGCTGAGGAAGTGGCCGAACGACAGCGCGAATCCTTTCGCTTGGCCAGGCAGAAGAGCAAAGTCATGGCTAACTTGCGAGACCGTCAGCAAGGGGAACATCGCTGGCAGGAGCAGTTGGCCACTCAGCAGGAACAGGATGAGTTGGCAGTAATGGCTTGGCCACGGAGAGAGCAAAGATGAGACGCGACCAAAGAGGGGTTTCGCCGGTTGCCTTGCTGTTGCTCATCTTCCTATTGATCTCGATCGTGGGAGTGAGTACGGTTCTGGTTGGTCGAGCGCTCGGCTGGTGGACGTACGCCGAACTGCCGGTGATCGGTCGTTTCTTCCCGGCGCCTCCGGTTGAAGAGCCGGAAGAAGAGTCCCCGAGTGAGCCGGTGGTGGACCCGGTGGCTGAACTGACTGCTGAACTGGCTAAGAAGCAGGAAGAGATCGCTGCTTTGCAGTCCAGTTTGGATCAGAAGAACGAGGAAGTGACTAGCCTCAGCGAGCGTCTGGCAGAACTGACAGCGCAACTGGAGCAGCAGACGGCCGATTCGGTGTCAGAGAAGTGGCAAGAGACGGCCAAGATGCTGCAGAACATGCGTGCCGAGCAGGCTGCCGCCATCATCAGCCATTACGACGATGCGGAGATCATGCAGGTGCTGCAACTGATGTCCGCCGAGACCGCTGGAGGAATTCTCAGCAAGATGGATCCTGCCCGTGCCGCCCGCGTGACGGCCGCCAGTCGCTAAGTTTCCTTCCTGAGTTCACTGAAAGGAGGTGATAAAGAATGCAAGCCTTATTGATGAACCTAACCCAAGTGGCCAGCGCGCCAGTCCCTCCCCAGGTTACAGGTACGGCTAACGTCGAGGCCCACCCCGGCAAGGAGACGATCGCGTTTGGCAACCTACTGCAGGCGCTGACCTCGGGATCTGGCGAATCAGAAGAGGTTCCGACAGGTGGTGTTACGCAGTCCGACGAAGAGCAGAGTGCTGCTCTGGATGGCGCCGCAGAACTGGCTGTTCTATCCTGGTTGCAGGGCATGGTTGGCACACATCCATTGCTCAACCCGGAGACGGAGCCGGTCTCGCTGACGGCAGAGGAGTCGCCATCAATGATGACCGAACCCGGTGTAGCCGGAACACTTCCGATGCAAGAGTCCGTTTCAGCACTGGAACCATCGCTCGGCCACCATCAGCTCGGCATAGATGCGTCTGCACAGCCAGAAGCGGCATCAGTGGAGTCGGTCCCCCTCACGGCGGCGAGAGTAACGACCGAGCAAGCATCAGCAGAAGCTAGTCAAAGCAGAGCGGAACTTCCGCAGCCCTCTACGCAACTAGGCGAAGACGCGGAGGCGCCTACGGCGGACCACCTGCCGAAAGCATTGACTGTCCCCGCCTGGAACCGCGGCAGAGCTGGTGTCTTCCACCAAGCCCACATGCACGCCCGCGGGGCTGCCGTCACGGCCGGATCTCCGACCGCGATGATGCAGGAGGGCGGTATCAGTCCGCTGGACGCTGCAAGATCGATTTTGCGCCCTTGGAGTATGGAGCCGCGCATTTGGCAGCAGACCGCAAGCAGCGTTCAGGAAGCAGACCAACCGATTAACAGAGCTTCTGTGGCGGTCAGTCAGTTGGCGGCAGTTCGAACTGCACAACTTGTTGCGCAGGCGGCTGCTGCCGGAGCAGCCGAAGTGACAGTTGCATCCGGAACTTCGGCGGAGGCGTCCATCGGTTTCCTACAGAGTGATGCCGTCGTTTCAGCTGAACGCGCGCCAATGCAGTCTGCACCCCTGATGGGTTCGGTCGGTGCAGCAGTTGCTCAGCCCGAGAAATTTGAGCAGTTGCCGGAGTCCGGATCGTCCAGTCGGGAGGGCGTCGTAGCCGCCGCCGCTCAAGAGGTGGAGTCGTTCTCTGAGTTAGCCAGCCCCCTCACACTGCGAGACGGCGAGTCTCTTCAGTCGGCGCATACACAGAATCAGGCTGATGCAGAGGCGCCGCAGGCCGAATCGCGACTCGAGCCATCGACGGGCATCACCCCTAGCGAGACCTCAGTTACGATGGAACTGAAGGCAGCGGTGAGCCGCACCGCTAGACCGCCTCAGGCGACGAGACTCGCTTCCAAAGCAGAATCCGGTCAAGATGACACCATGCCCGAGTCGTCGAGCAAGGTCGGTGAACCCGCAGAAGCCACCTCAGTGCCTAGTTTTTCGTCGCCAGCGCTGCGCTCGTCAGCCTCGTCATCTGAGACCGTCAACCTGGTCGCGGATCAGCTGAGCGAACCGAGTGAGCAACTGCAGGCGGCGATGGATGCCGGAATCAGACAGATCAAGGTCTCGGCTGAACAGAAGGGCGAAGTGACCGTGAAGATGCAGCTCTACCCGGAGGACTTGGGCGAGGTGCGTGTGAATGTACGGATCAGCGAGGGAGCAATCAGCGCCAAGTTCCAGGCAGCATCGCGAGAGGCAGCCCAGGTGATCAAGGAGAGCCTGGCCAATCTGCGCCAAGCTCTGGACGGACAAGGCTTCTCTCAAGTTTCGCTGACAGCCGAGTCATTCGGCAGCAATCTGGCACAGCACTCCGACCGTCGTTCCCGTCGTTCTCCATTCCGCGACGAGCGGAATCAAAGGCAGGTAGGGGTAATCGTCGCTGAGAGTGCAGAGGCGAGCGCTTCCAGACCATTATCCGGGCTGTCCCGGCTGGATTATCGTTTCTGAAAGGAGGAGAGATGATGAGCAACATATCGGGTGTCACGGCAGGTGGATCGGCGACGACCACCAGCGAAACCACAGTCACGAAAGAACGGAATGACATGTTGGGCAAGGATGCCTTTCTGCAGTTGCTGGTCACGCAGTTGCGCTATCAGGACCCGCTTTCGCCCATGGACAACAAGGACTTCATCGCCCAAATGGCCCAGTTCACCGCACTGGAGCAATCGCAGAACATGAGCGGCCAGATTCAGCGCCTGAATGCGTTGTCCATGCTCGGATTGAAAGTGACCATCGAGCCGAAGGACGGTGGAGACGTGGTCAGCGGAGTAGTGGAGAAGGTTGTCTCCGTGAAGGGGGTCAGCAAGCTGGCCATCGACGGTAAGCAGTACAACGTGGACGACGTGGTTGCGGTGGAGTAAGGAGGGTGTGAAGTGACAGAGAACAATATCCCTCGGCGCATTTATCCGAGTCCAGGTCCCATTTTGCGCCCAACTTCACCAAGCCAACCACAGCCTGAAGCTGGTGTACCCAGTTTCCAGGAGTTGCTGCAGCAGAAGCTCGGCGAGCAGTCACTGCGCTTCTCGAAGCACGCGACTCAGCGGTTGGAAAGCCGAAATATCGCCCTCAGCCAGGGTGACATCGCCAGGCTGACTCAAGCAGTAGATCAAGCCGCGCAAAAGGGTGGACGTGATTCGCTGATTCTGATGAACCGTACTGCTTTCCTGGTGAACGTGCCCAACCGCACAGTGGTCACCGCAGTTGACGGAGAGAGTATGAAGGGAAACGTGTTCACCAATATTGACAGTGCCGTGATCGTGGAATAAGGGCTGGACCTCTCGAGGAAGCCCTACTGCAGGCTGACTGATTGATGCCCGCAATTCTAGACCGCTACCAGATGGTGGCAGTCAATCCTAATTTAGCGAGGGAGGTCATTTTCTATGTTAAGGTCACTCTACGCTGGCGTTTCTGGGCTGCGCAACTCGCAGATCCGTTTGGATGTCATCGGCAACAACATCGCCAATGTGAACACTATCGGCTTTAAGTCGAGTCGCGTCACTTTCAAGGACATGCTCAGCCAGACTCTGCAGGCTGCGACCAGCTCTCAGGATGGGCGCGGCGGCGTCAATCCCATGCAAGTCGGGCTGGGTGTTACCGTCGGCAGCATCGACACCAATCACACCCAGGGAAGCCGCCAGACCACCGGCAAGACGGAGGACTTGTCGATAGAGGGTAACGGCTTCTTCGTTCTCCGCAGCGGCAACAGCATTGTTTACACTCGTGCCGGTGCTTTTGACAAAGACGAGAACGGCTATTTGGTGGTTCCCGGCACTGGCATGAAGGTACAGGGCTGGGTTGACGGGCAACTGAAGGACATCACCATTTCGGGCGGCTCCTCCTATGCTGCCGAGCCCACATCCACCATCAACTTCGCCAATAACCTGAATGCCTATGCCGACGGAGATGAGAAGACGTTCACCACCACGGCTGATATCTACGATTCACTAGGTGGGCTACATACTGTCACGCTGGAGTTCACGAAGGAGGAGACGCCTCCAGGCAGCAACACTGAGCTCAATCGCTGGAGATGGACACTGAGGGATCCGCAGGTATTCGAGCCGCCGGCGGCCACTACGGCTGTTACCTTCCAAGGCCAGAATCTAGATAGCGATACGGCTTTGCATACCGGCAGCATGACGGTGTTTGATGCCGACGGCAATGCACATAATGTGGACTACCAAATCGACATCGACGGTGCCGGTCATACCGCTCGTCTCCGGGCGTTCACCCCATCGGTGCCGACGGCCAATGTGGACTTTATCAATCAGAATCTGGACAGCGATACGGCCAACTATGCAGGCACGTTCAGCGTTTACGACGCTGCCGGAGCTCTGCAGACTGTCAACTACACTATGACAATTGACGCAGTCGGCAACACTGCAGATTTGACCATTCCCGGCTATTATGATTCACTAGGTGGCCCGCTGACCGTTCAGTTCACCTTTGATCCGGGAACAGGAGCCCTTACCAGCCCTGCCACCTTTAGTGCCTGGGGGGCAACCCCAATCGCAGGTCCTGGAATCGCCTTTGATTTCACCGGTTTGACCCTTTCCACAGCCGATACATCTCTCAGCGCGACCGCTGACGGAAACGCGGCTGGCCCAGCTGACCTGGTCAATCAGAGTGGGGAACCACTGGACCTCAACCTCACGTTTGATCCAGTGACCGGTGCGATCAACGGCACAACAGCTTTTACTGCCTGGAGCTCAACCCCAGTCAGCGGGAACGGCATCTCCCTGAACTTCGCCGGTCTGACCTTGACCACCGATGCCACGGACTTCACCCCCACTGTCAATGGCGTTGGAAATGACCAGCCGGTTGTGCAGTCTGGGCTGCTGGAGTTTGGTTCAGACGGTCGCTTGCTGATGCAAAACAACAACTCGATCTGGTTCCGGCCGCAAGTGGAGAAGACCGTGCCTTGGCCGGCCACGGTGGACGTGAACACGGGTTTTGATGTTCCTTACATGGGGATTGACGGAACTGACCGTCAGATCTCCGTTGAGTACACTCAGATCTCGCAGGGATTGTACAACTGGCAAGCTGTCGACAGCGATGGCAGTGTGATTTCCGAAGGAACCTACAACGATGAGGAGAAAACTCATGTCGGCGAGATCATCTACTCCGCCTACGGTGCCGCCAATAAGGTGAACCTCACCCTCGATTTCTCGGAAGTGACCAGTTCGGATGGTGACAATTCTCTTGCCGTCTCCTACCGGGACGGCGCGCGGAACGGTTCGCTGAAGAGCTATTCCATCGACTTCGCCGGCAACATCGTGGGTGAGTTCACGAACGGCATGATGCGCTCGATCGGTCAGGTGGCCTTGGCCAAGTTCGCCAACCCGGCCGGTTTGCAGAAGGCGGGAGACACCACCTTCATCGAGTCAAACAACTCGGGCATTGCCCAGCTGGGCAAAGCCGGAACAGTGGGTTTTGGCAGCATCACCCCCGGCTCTCTGGAAATGTCCAATGTTGACCTCTCTCAGGAGTTCACGGACATGATCGTCACGCAGCGCGGTCTGCAGGCAAACTCCCGGATCATCACCACCTCCGACGAGGTGTTGCAGGAGATAGTCAATCTGAAGCGTTAACAGGGGGGCCTAGCCCCCCTCACCCACTTTCCGTCTGGGGGAGGGTATGAGCAATGATCAAGTTGACACGACTAAATGGGAAGCAGTTTTGGCTGAATGAAGATTTGATCGAAACGCTAGAGGAGACGCCGGACGTGGTGCTCACTCTCACCAACGGCCACAAGTATGTGGTTAGCGAGCCTGCCAGCGTTGTGAACGATCTGATTTTGCGCCATAAGCTGCAGATGCAGATGACGTATCCCAGGGAGGAGGAGTAGGCATGAGTTCTAGCTTCATCAGCCTGATCGCTGGCTTCATGCTGATCATCTACTCCATCTGGGCAGGGGGAGACATAGCAGCGTTCTTCGACTTGAACTCCGTCATCATCACTGTCGGTGGCACTATTGCGGCTACATTCGTGGCCTACCCACCTGATCGCATGAAGAATCTGGGTAAGGTGTTGAAGTCACTGCAACGCAAGAGCAAACAGGATCCCGAACACGTGATTGAAGTGCTGGTGGGTCATGCTGAGAAAGCTAGGCGTGAAGGCCTGTTGGCACTGGAGGATGACGTGGCTGGGATGGACGAACCGTTCTTGCAGAAGGGCGTTCAGCTGATTGTGGACGGTACAGATCCTGAGCTTGTGCGCAGTATTCTGGAGACCGAGCTCAGCTTCATCGAGGATCGCCATAAGTCCAATGCGGCCATCTTCGACACTATGGGTAATTTCGCGCCGGCATTCGGGATGATCGGTACCTTGATCGGACTAATTCAGATGTTGCGGAATCTGCAGGATGCCTCGGCAATCGGCTCGGGTATGGCTGTGGCCTTGATCACGACCTTCTACGGTTCCATGCTGTCAAACCTGATTTTCTTGCCGCTCGCCACGAGGTTGCGGTCCCAGAGCCGGGAGGAGATCCTGCTCAAGGAAGTGATGATCGAGGGCATCCTCTCCGTACAGGCAGGAGAAAACCCGCGCATCGTGGAAGAGAAACTGAAGGCTTTCCTGGCGCCGAAGCGCGATCGCAATCAGGCAACAGCTGCGCAGGAGACGATGGCGGTGGAGCGCAATGGCTAGGAAGTCGCGCGGGGAAGAAGAGAAGACTGCATCTACCTGGCTAGCTACCTATGGCGATATGGTTTCCTTGCTGCTTTGCTTCTTCATCCTTCTCTACTCCTTTTCTTCCGTCGACTCACAGAAGTTCAAACAAGTTGTAATTTCGCTGCAGGAAGCCCTGGGTGGCATTCTGATGGGTGGCGGCGCCATTACCGATGGAATCGACGCTGGAGGGTCTGAGGTAGAGATCGCGCAGATGGAGGACGTGCTGGCTGAAATCCAGCAGTACATCGAGGAAAATGGTCTACAGGGTGCTGTGGTTGCTGAATATGAGGAGCGCGGTGTGGTCATTCGCTTCATGGATACAGTCCTCTTCGATCTAGCAAAGGCGAATCTCAAGCCCGACTCTGTGCATATCCTGGACAAGCTGGCCCAGGTGCTGCTCAAGGTGCCGAACCAAGTGGCAATAGAAGGGCACACGGATAATCTTCCGATTCAGACGGCAGAGTTCCCCTCGAACTGGTGGCTGTCTACTGCCAGGGCGAATCGGGTGGCAGAGTACCTGATTTCTGGGCATGATGTTGCTCCAGAG
>JAEZJZ010000085.1 GCA_023436245.1 Bacillota bacterium
GCCGGGAGCGGCGCGGCATGCCGAGCCGCTACAGAGGACCACTTGAGCAGTCTCGCACTCGCGCGAGCGTTACTTGACGATTATGGCATGCAGCCCCGTCCGGAAAGATGCCCTCCAGTAAGTTACAATGGCGATCGACTGACCATGGCCTATTTGGCCGCGACCGGCGCCACGTTGAACCAGTTGGTACCCACCTTGACGGCAACCCTGAGCGGCACCAATAATTCGAGAGCATGCTCCATCTCGCTCCGGACCAGAGTAGTCATCTGCTCCAGTTCATCTGCTGGCACCTCGAAGATCAATTCGTCATGCACCTGCAGAATCATGCGGCTGTCAAATCCGTCTCGACGCAACCGACGTTCTATGTTGACCATGGCCAGCTTGATCTGGTCGGCGGCACTCCCCTGAATGGGCGTGTTCATGGCCGTGCGTTCAGCGAAGGAGCGCAGGTTAAAATTACGGCTGTTGATGTCGGGCAAGTAGCGCCGTCGGTTGAGCAACGTGGTGACAAAACCGTCCTGGCGAGCCTGAGCGATCACACGCTCGATGTAGTTCTTCACGCCGGCATAGCGCGCAAAGTAGCGTTCAATGTAGGCTTTCGCTTCTGCGCGGGAGATCTTCAAATCGCGCGAAAGGCCATAGTCGCTGATGCCGTAGACGATGCCGAAGTTGACTGCCTTGGCTTGTGAACGCATCTCCCTGGTCACTGCCGCGGGGTCGACGCCAAACACCTCAGCCGCGGTGCGCGTGTGGATGTCCTCATCGTGCAGGAAAGCCTTGATCAGGATCGGATCCTGGGAAACGTGAGCCAAGATGCGCAGTTCAATCTGCGAATAGTCTGCCGCCAGAATGTAGTCAAATCCCGAACCAGGCAGAAAAGCCTTGCGAATCTCCCGGCCCTCTGCTAGACGCACTGGTATATTCTGCAGGTTTGGCTCACTAGAGCTCAGCCTGCCGGTAGTGGTCACCGTTTGATTGTAGGTGGTATGCACCTTGCTGTCCGCTTGATCGATCACCAATAGCAGACCGTCAAGATAGGTTGACTTGAGCTTGCTCAACTGCCGGTATTCGAGAATACGGCTGACGACCTCGTGCTGATCGGCCAGAGCTTCCAGCACCTCGGCATCAGTCGAGTAGCCTGTCTTTGTCTTCTTGATCACCGGAAGGCGCAGTTTCTCAAACAGCACGAACCCGAGCTGCTTGGGGGAGTTGATATTGAACACCTCGCCGGCTAGGGTGTGGATCTCGCTCATGATCGCGGCCAGACGCTGTTCCAAACTGGCCTGCATCGACTCCAGAACGGACTGATCCACCCGCACACCCTGCAGTTCCATCGCCGCCAGCACCGAACTGAGCGGAAGTTCAATCTGCCGATAGAGGTACTCCAACTGCCGCTCTGCCAACTGCTCCTCCAGTAGAGGAATCAACCGCGCCGTCGCAGCCGCCTCAACTGCCAGGTTGTCCAGCAGATTGCCTGCAGTTTCCGCCAGATGCTCTCCCAGGTGCACTTCCGCCAACCGGGCCAGGGAGTAATCCGTCTGGCTCGGCTCGAGCAGGTAAGCCGCCAGCAGGCAGTCTCCTGCCGGTACCGGAAGCTTGATGCGGTATGCCTGCAGCGCGACCTCCAAGGACTTGCAGTCGTGTCCGGAAATCCGGAGATCAGTACGGGAAAGCAGCTCGTTCAGCTGATCAGCTGCGGTTAGCACATCCGACAGGACAAAGACCTGGCGGCCGTCAGCTGTAAGGGCGAGGGCCAACTGCCCCTGGCCAAGGCGACGCAGGGATAGGGTGAGCCGTTGGCTGGCGTCCGCTTCCTCGCTCAGCTTAGCCCAATCTTCATCAGTGCTGAGAGTGCATTGTTCACAACTGACCGCCTCACCCACTGCAGTGACAGTCGCCACCTGTTCTGCCGGCAGACGATCCAGCAGGCCCTTCAGCTCATATTCGCGGTAAGCAGTGACCAGAGCCAGGTAGTCGGTGGGCTGACGCACTAAGTCTGGCAGGTCCAGGGACAGAGGCAAGTCGCGGATGATGGTGGCCAACTCCTGGCTGAGCAGCGCCTGGTCGCGATAGGTCTCGAGCAGATCCAGTTGGCGTTTACTGGTGTAGGCGGCCGGACTTGCTAGCAAGGTCTGCAAATCACCTGCGGCAGAAATCAGCTTGATGCCAGTCTTCTCCCCGATTCCAGGGACGCCGGGAATGTTGTCAGAGGTGTCCCCCATCAGCGCCTTCAGGTCGATCAGTTGCCTCGGTTCCAACCCATAGCGGGCCCTGATTGCTTCAGGATCATAGACCTCGACGTCGCTAATTCCCTTCTTGTTCAGCAGCACTGTCACGTCCGGTGAGACCAACTGCAGCGCATCGCGGTCGCCGGTGACGATCATCGCCTGCAGACCTGCGGCCTCTGCCTTTGCGGCCAGCGTGCCGATGATGTCGTCCGCCTCATAACCCGGGAACTCCAGCACCGGAATTCGGTGCGCTGCCAATATTTCCTTGATGTAAGGAATCTGTTCGCTCATCTCCGTGGGCGCCTTCTGACGGGTACCCTTGTATTCGGCATAGCGTTCCAGCCGCACAGTTGGCCTGCCCTTGTCAAAGGCTACGGCGACGTATTCGGGTTGATGATCGTCAAGCAAGCGGGTAAGCATCATAGCGAAGCCATGCGTCGCATTAGTATAGCGACCGCTGCCCGTGGTCAACAAGGGCAAAGCAAAAAACGCACGAAAAGCCAGGCTGTGGCCGTCGAGCAGGAATAGGCGCGGTTTGCTCATCGAATGAATCCCCCTTAAGAAGCAAGCTCTTCTTCACCATTCTACCAGAAACAACCGTCCAACAGCCAATCGGGCGGAAAAAGCAAAAGCCGCCCTCCGGCGGCTCCTGGCAGTGTTTGCTAGATGCGTCGATACCTGAACACGAAGAACCCGGTTCCGAGACCAAACAGACCTGCGCCCGCGAGACTCGACCAAAGCCAGAGGTTTGGCCCGTCGCCCGGCACTGCCTCCGCCAACGTGCTGAACCGCTGCTCGGGAGGCGCTGCTTGGATGGAGACTTGGCCTTCGCCTGTGGTCGTGCTCTCCAGTCTGGCATCCTCCACCTGCTTCCCGGCGGCTTCTCCACTCTTGGCAGAAGCATCCGGATCGGTCGCCCCAGCACCACTGATCTGCAACATGCCAGCGTCAGGCGCCCCCGGACTTCTCAGCATGATTCGCGGCTGCGTTTCGTCAGCCACCGGCTGCCCAGGCCATAAGCTTGGGAAGACATAGAGGTTACTGGCCAAGAGCACCACCATGATCGCCGCGGCCAGAGAACTCAATCTGGGCACCAAATAGCGAACAACCGACTGTCTCTGCGGCTTGATCAGCGCCGCTTTCCGCAACAGCTCCGCACGGAAACCGGCAGGCGGCAAGACGGTCGGCAGTGACTGCAAACTGGCTCGATCCCGCCGCAACTCAACCAAGAGAGAATTACAGACAGGACAACTCTCCAAATGGGCATCCACCGCTTGGGACTCAACGGGCGTGAGCGCGTTGTCCATATACAGAGCCAGTTTTGATTCAATTGTCTTGCAGGACATCACTCAGCCCCCCTTTCAATCCCTTTGACGCCAGTGTTCTCCGATTTGTTCCTCATGTTGCACCAGTTGGCGAAACGCCAGGCGCGCACGGCTGATACGTGACTTGACAGTGCCGAGATTCAGGCAGAGTATCTCGGCGATTTCCTCATAGCTGTGATCCTGCAAGTCGCGCAGAACCAATACTACCCGATAATCTTCGGGCAAGCGACGCAGTGCCTGCTGCACCAACTCCTGCAGCTCCAACTGCAATGATACCTCTTCCGGGCCAGGATCATCCGAGGCCAACTCACGCGTAATCTCTCCGTCAGCCGTCTCGATCGTCTCATCGAGTGAAACAGCTATTGACGGGCGGCGCTTCTTCTTGCGCATCTCATCATAGAAGGTATTGGTGACAATGCGGTACAGCCAAGTGGAAAAGGTGGATTGACTGCGGAACTGCGCCAGGTAGCGATAGACCTTGAGCAGAGCCTCCTGCGCCAAATCGCAGGCATCCTGTTGATTGCCGGTGAGGCGGAAGGCCATATTGAAAACCTTCTGCTCGTAGCGTTCCACCAGCATATCGAATGCCTGTGCATCACCCTGTTGGAAAAGCTCCACCAGCCGCTCATCCGTCAGTTCCAAGCCCATCACCCCCAATGCGATCATCTCTCTTGTCGCCGCGGTTAATATTCTACCTTATTCCAGGAAATTTGTCTTGGGTGACGAGCACCTTGACCGGCCACACGGAGCGCTTAGCTTGGGGTGAGCGGACCGGACGTGCTATAATAGCGTGATGCAAGCATGTGGAACGGGGGATAAGGAAGTATGCTCACCAGCAAACAACGCAGTTTTCTGCGCGCAATGGCCAATCCATTGGAGCCGATCTTTCAGGTAGGCAAAGGGGGTATCGGCGATACCATCACCAACGCAATCAGCGATGCACTTGCGGCCCGCGAACTGATCAAGGTACGGGTGCTGAAGAACGTGGATACTGATGTCAGGGAAGTGGCGGAGGAACTGGCCGCCCAAACCGGAGCCGATGTGGTTCAGGTGATCGGACGCAACGTCGTGCTCTATTGCCGCAACGCCGAGGAACCGAAGATCGAGCTCCCACGCTAGCAGAGGGGACTGAATGACATGCAAAAGACGGCCAGAGTGCCGTCTTTCGTCATTAGGGGAACTTCAGACTGGGACAAGGGAACGGTTCGAGACCACAGAAGAAGCCCAGTCTTGTCATCCTGAGCGTCGCGAAGGATCTGAAAGGCCCGTATTCATCGAGAGCTTGCCGAAGTGTTCAGAATGACTTCTCTGGGTGGTTCTTTAATGGCCTCAACCGCTCCCCGTCCCCGAGCCTGCGCTATTTCTTCTTGGGCACGTCTGGTCGACTGCCTCGCATTGCCTGCTGCAACTGCTTTTCCGCCATCGCCTGTTCTGCTCGACTGATCGGCTGCTCACTCAGGGTTTTGGCCCTGGGCGCACTCGCCTGCCCCTCCACCTGCAGGTTGGGATGCAACATGCGCTGCTGCAGCAGACCGTCATCATACTTGTCGACATAGAGTTCATTATTCTCGTCAACTGTTGCCAGGGCAACCTCGCTGACGAATTCGACATTGAAGGCCCGCAGATGATCGCGCAGCCACTTCTCGCTGAGCTGCCGATGCCGCAAGTTCTCATGGACAATCTGGCCGTCGCTGACGAGCGGGAGCTCCAATCCATGATGACGCCCGGCGACCAGCATATCCTGGCGGGTGAGTGGCTCGGCCTGCGGATTTCTGCGGATGGAGATATCCCCATCTGGCTCCAAGATGGCCAACTCCACGTCGGCCAAACGAAAAGCATCGCGGGCCCGCAACCTGGAAAGCAACTGATCCACTGAAAGGCGTTTCCGATAGAGGTTGTGCTCCAAGACCTTACCTCGATAGACCAATACTACCGGTTCCTCGCTGTTATTCCGGCGCCAAGCGACACTGCGCACAGTCGCGTATCTTTCGAGCGCGAACAAGCTCACCCAGAGTGCTGCCAGGATCACGGCAGATGCGATTGAGGCCGCAGGCCAGAGTGCCGCAATGCCGAGAATGACAGTCGATGCAGTCACCAAAGCCAGGTCCAGCGTATTGGCTTCCCGAACCCGACCGGGACCGAGTAGCTGTACTGCAAAACGTACAACCAAATAGGCAACCAACCCTCTCGCCAACAGTAGCCAAACCCACACCAGCGTCTCCCCCTTTGAGTGTAAAGCTCATGTGGTTAGTCTGCGCCATGACGTCGCTTTACACACACCCGCTCGATTGAGTCTTGGGACATAATGGACGAAAAAGGGGCTGTCACAATAGCGCCTCACGAATAACGCAAGGGAGATGACCGTTGTCGTCTCCCTTGCGTTGGGTGAACAAATGCTATCCATAGACTGCGATGCACCAGCTGGTCGCATTCATGCGACCCCTACGAAGTGATCGGGGCATGCATCGCCTCGTAGGGGCGCCATGCATGGCGCCCGCTTGCCGACGGGCTATTTGCGACAGCCCCAAGAATGTTAGCGTTTGGAGATCATCTTGCCGCTCTTGGACTGATTGACGGTGCTCTGGGTGCTGGTCATGCCGCTGCCGTAGGTCGGCTGGATCTCGCTGGCATACTGCGGCTCTTCCTGCATGATGTAGTTCAAACGACCCTTCAGTTGACTGACAGTGTTGTCCATGGTCTGGGACAACTGTTGGAACATCTGCTTTGCCTGCTGATCCTGGGTTTCCAAGGCAAAGGACTTCAGGCTGGCGGCTACGCTCTCGGCACTGGCCACACATTGCGCGAATTGGGATGCAACTGTCATTCGAACACCTCCACTTATTTGTTGTCCATTAGACAGTCTTCCTCAGGCGGGGGAAGCTTATAGGTCTGGACGTTCGTCAATTGCTGTCTAGAACGCCAAGCCCATCCGAAAAAGCTGAAACTAAGGATTTGCAGGGGATCCATGAGAGAAGAGGAAATCATCAAAAATGACGCTTTAGGCATTCATCTGACCAGACCTGATGCGAAACACTGATCAGGAGGCGAAGCGGCAAGTGGCGCTCACGCAGAACCAGTACCTCGGGCTCCTCCGAGCTACTTGACAGAAATCCGGGGCCCCGCTATACTAATAAATGTTCCTCATCCGGGCCGAAGTGGCGGAATGGCAGACGCACTTGACTCAAAATCAAGCGTCCTCTGGGCGTGTGGGTTCGACTCCCACCTTCGGCACCATAGCGAGTTCAACCGCAGTCAATGGCTGCGGTTTTTGTTTTGCTGAGTCAGCAACGACCAACTCGCCTGACCGAGCGGGTCATACTCGGGGCGTCGCCTACATAGTCTGAGATGAAGACTGAAAGAGTGGATGTTACGGGAGGGAACGAAATATGGCCAAATTCCTGGACAGAGTAGGGCAAAGGCTGTCTCAAGCCGCCAGCACTGCCAAAGAGAAATCCAAGGAGTTACTGGATGTGGCAAAAGTGAATAAGCGGGTCTCGGAACTGGAGAATGGCATCGCTCAACTGAAAGAAGAGATCGGAGAGCAGTTCTACCAGGCATACAATGCCGGAACGGAACCGGTGCAGCTGATCGAGAAATGTGTCGAGATCGATACACTGCGGCAGGAACTCTGTAATCTGCGGCAGGAACTGGACAGAATCAAGGGAACAACTCATTGTCCACACTGCGGTGAAGCGTTGGATCAGGTCACGTCATTCTGCCCTCATTGTGGCGGCAAAATGGGCACTGAATAGACTCGAGCGGGGAGCTGCACTACCAGCTACCCGCTCTTTCTGATCACCAGAACCGCCGCACGGCCATGGCCCACGCCCGTCTAGTGTCACTATAACCAAGCAGCCACAACAGGGCCAGATAGATGAAAGCACCTAGCGCGGCGCCGAGGACCAGCGAGAATAGGCCATCATTTGGGGCAAAGGCTGGATAGCAGACGGCAACAATCAAGCCCATCAAGGCGGAAGCGACGGCTACCTGCGACAGGGGCCTCACTAGCCCCAAACTGGTCTGCAAGCGTCGGCGCAGCACCAGGAGCAGGCAGCCCATCTGCACAAGCACCGCCACTGAGTTGGCAAGAGCCAATCCCCCTTGCTTGAGCGGTCCGACCAGCAGGAAGTCCAGGATAATGTTCAGGGCTGCGGAGAAAATGCCAATCCGCACTGGGGTGGCGGCATCCTCCAGCGCATAGAACGCGCGGCTGAGCAGCTGGATGTTCGCCACGCCGACCAGGCCGACTGCGTAGAACAGCAGAGCAAATGCGGTCTTCTCGGTAGCTATGGCATCGAAGCTGCCTCGCTGAAAAGCCAACTCCACGAGCGGGTACCTGAGCACAGCCATGCCAACAGCTGCCGGCAAGATTAGCGCACAGAGCGTCCTCACTCCGGCAGAAACGGCGCGACCCAACCCACTGTGGTCTCGCCTGCCGGCCAACTCAGCCAGGGTGGGGTAAATGGCTGTACTGAGCGCGGCGACAAAGATGCCGATGGGCAACTGCACCAGTTTGCTGGCGTAGTTCAGGGATGCAATGCTGCCGGCAGCCAGCCCGGAAGCCAACCCTTTGTCCACGAAGACATAGACCTGGCTGAAGAGGGTGCCGAGCAGAATGGGTGCAGCCAGCGCTGCCACCCTGCCGGCATCGCGCAGCCCTCCAGCAAGCTGGAAGACGGGCATCTGCTGTCGACGGACCTGCCACCAGAGCAGTAGCTGCTGCGCAAGGACTGCCACCAGAGTTGACCAAGCTAACCCCGGGATGCCGAATCGATGCGTGAAGAGAAAGGTTGAGCCCACCAGCACTACATTCATCACCACCGGCCCCATAGCCGGCCAGATGAACTGCTTGTGCGCGTTCAGGAGCGCGCTGTAGAGCGTGGCGGTGCCGAGAAAGAGCACGGCAGGGAGCATGATGCGCAACATACTGGTGGTGAGAGCCTGCATACTGGGGCCGAATTCCGGGACAAGCAAGCGAGTGAGCAAGGGAGCAGCCAGATAGGCCAAAGCGGTGACTACAGTCAAGGTAAGCAATGACAGTCGCCAGACCGACGCGGCTAAGGACCAGCCCTCTTCCTGCTCACCCTTCGCCAACAGGCCGAGAAAGACAGGCAGGAAGGCCGTACTTAGAGCGCCGCCGAATAGTCCGACCAGCAATAGCGGAATGGCCCATGCCGAAAAGTAGGCGTCCGTCAGACCGGTCGCCCCAAACAGGCCGGCAATCACTTGCTCCCGCACGAAGCCGAGCAGCTTGCTGAATATGGAAACCAACGTGATCACCAACGCAGCTTTGGCGACCTGTCGCTTTGCCACTCCCACCTGCCTCACCTCCCTTCGGCACAACGCGCATCAACCTATGCAGTGATTATAGCGAACGCAGGCTAAGGGCGCCACCGGAACGGTGGCGCCCTTAGCCTGCTTATAGTTTCACCCTTCGCAAGCGCAGGGCATTGCTGACCACCGAAACGGAACTGAAGGCCATGGCTGCCCCGGCGATAATCGGGCTAAGGAGGCCGAGGGCGGCAACCGGTATGCCCAGTGTGTTATAGAAGAAGGCCCAGAACAGATTTTGCTTGATGTTGCGCATGGTATAGCGGCTCAATTGAATCGCATCTACCACGCCATCAAGGCTGCCCCGCATCAACGTGATATCCGCGGCCTCCATGGCAATGTCGGTGCCGGTACCGATGGCCATGCCGACATCGGCTGTGGCCAGGGCAGGAGCGTCATTGATGCCGTCACCCACCATACCCACGCGATTGCCCTGTTCCCGCAGGCGCTCTACTGCCTCGGCCTTGTGCTCGGGCAGCACTTCCGCCATCACCTGATCTTCCTGCAGCCCAACCTGTGCCGCTATCGCCTTGGCCGTGCGCCAGTTGTCGCCGGTAATCATGTGCACAGTCACACCCATGCGCTGCAGATCTGCGATTGCTTGGGGTGAACTGGGCTTGATGGTATCGGCCACGGCCACCAACCCCGCCGCCCGGTTGTCCACGGCAACCAGCATGGCAGTCTTGCCCTGTTCCTCCAGACGCTCCATCGCGTCCATATTGTCGTCGAAGCTAACCCGCTCGCGTTGCATCAGCTTGCGGCTGCCCACCACCACACGTTCACCCGAGACATTGGCAACAATGCCATGGCCAGGAATTGCCTCGAAGTCTGAGGGGGCCGGCAGTTCTAGGCTCTTCGCCCTGGCGGCGGCGACTATCGCGGTTCCAAGCGGGTGTTCAGATTGTTGCTCCACGGCCGCAGCCAACTGCAACAACCGGTCTGCCCGCCCGGCATAGGCGCCCAGCCCCACCACGTCAGTCACTTCCGGTTCTCCCTTGGTGATGGTGCCCGTCTTGTCCAGAATGACGGCAGTCAGGCGATGAGCGTTTTCGAGATGCTCCCCGCCTTTGAACAGAATGCCATTCTCGGCCCCTTTCCCGGTTCCCACCATAATGGAGGTGGGCGTTGCCAGCCCCAGCGCACAGGGGCAAGCGATGACCAGCACAGCCGTCATGTTGACAATGGCTTGTTCCAGGTTGCGCGTGATCAGCCACCAGACTAGCAGAGTCAGCACAGCGATGACCACCACAACCGGCACGAAAATGCCTGAGATAATGTCCGCCAACCTCTGGATAGGCGCCTTGGAACCCTGGGCCGCCTCTACTACTTTCACGATCTGGGCCAGGGCAGTCTCCGCACCCACCTTGGTTGCCCGGAACTGAAATGCTCCATGCTTGTTGATCGTGGCCCCGATTACGCCGTCCCCCACCTGCTTGTCCACCGGGATGCTCTCACCGGTGAGCATCGACTCGTCAACTGTGGACGAACCAGAGGTGATCACGCCATCCACCGGAATCTTCTCTCCCGGGCGTACCAGAATGATATCCCCGACGACGACCAGTTCGATGGGGATGTCCTGCTCCGCCCCATCGCGAATCACACGGGCAGTCTTGGCCTGCAGTCCCATCAACTTCTTGATTGCCTCCGATGTTTTACCCTTGGCCACCGCCTCGAGTAGCTTGCCCAGCACGATCAATGTGAGAATAATCGCCGCCGACTCATAATAGAGGTGTATCTCCATGCCGTGGGCCATCGGCCTAAAGAAGGTGTTATAGACACTGAGCAGGTAGGCGGCGGAGGTGCCAAGTGAAACCAACACATCCATGTTGGCGCTGCCTCCGCGCAGCGCCTTATACGCGCCGCGATAGAAATTCCATCCGACAAACAGCTGCACTGGTGTGGCAAACACGAACTGAACCAAGGGTAGATGGAGAAACTCTGGGATCCGAAGGCCAGTGACCATACTGACCATGACCACCAATAAGGGCAGGGATAGCGTCGCTGACAGAATGAACAGATTACGCAGGCGGCGAATGTCCCGGTCACGCGCAGCCTGTTCGCGATCCATGTCCCTGGCCTGCTCCAGGAGTTCGGCCCGATATCCTGTCTTTTCGATGACTGCGATCAGTTCAGTCGGGCTGGTTTCCGAGGCATCGTATTCCACGCTAGCCTTGTTGGCTGCCAGATTAACACTTGCTTGCCGCACCCCGGCGGCCTGCGACAGCGCCTTTTCGATGCGCGCCGCACAGGAAGCTCAGGTCATGCCTGAGACAGCCAACTCGATGCGATTGGAGTCAGCCGACTGACCCGAGTAGCCGATGTCCTCAACCTTAGACAAAATCTGGTCGATGGTGAGTTGCCCCGGATCAAAGCGAACAGTGGCCCTATTCGTGGCCAAGTTGACATTTACTTCACTCATCCCAGGCAGCCTTGCTAGACCCTTCTCCAAGCGAGCGGCGCAAGCAGCACAGGTCATCCCGGAAATCTGCAGTGTGCTCTTCTTCACCTGTTGCACGTTCTCCCCTCCCAAATACCCCTTGGGGGTATGTAAGTTGAGTATAACGCCACTGGCGTACACTTGTCAAAGGCGATTTGGGCAATGCACCGAGATGCGGCAAAAGAAGGGGCGAGCAAGGCGAGGAAACCCCGACCGTGCTCGCCTCTTCACCACTTGGCGCTGACTGCGGTTGTTGGCCCGACAGGATAAGCGACGCTTAGCGCGGCGTTTCCGTGGAACCGGCCTGCTCCCGCCTGAAAGCCTCAATTAGCTGACAGTTGATTTCGGACACTGGTCCTGAAGCCAACCAGCGCGGATGGCCCAACTGGCACCACCCGCCTAATGAGCGATAGCTGCAGTCATCACGGTCACAATACGCATGCGGCATCATTCACGCCTCCTCTAGACAAATCCGTTGTGTTTCTTGATCACCTGTACTGCCTGATCTACATGAGTATCATCCGTGACTACAGTCAGAATGAAGGAACGCCCCCGCACGTGGTCGGTGCCGGCTAGGCCGCTGACAGCAGGATCGCTGCCAAGCAGTCTAGCGCTGTCATCATCCAACGCGGAACCGAGCACCAGACCGGCGTTGCTTTGAGGCTCGCCGGTCATGGGGTTATGCATTTCCTCGCTCAGTTCCGAGCCTGGCACATGGCCAAATTGATCTACCTGCACCACCGAAATGCCCTGCTCACGCAGCTCGTTCTCGGCTGCCTTGGCCTCGACTGATGTCTCGAAATAGGACAGGATACTCCGCTCGCTGATCTGCATTCACTCCTTTGCTGGCCTTTTGTCTATTCTTCCTTGCATCTTCGGGCAGAATACGGAAAAGGACAAAAGGAAGTGATCATATCCGTGTTCACCATTGCCTATCTCTGGTGGCCGATAGTCCTGGCCGTTGTGCTGGCGCTTGTGATCTGGTACTGGTCCACGACCACATCTCATCGGATAGTTGAGCGGATTTCTGCGCAAAACCCGAAGCTGTACAACTTCCGTTTTCGGCAAAAGGAACGCCACCAGTCGCGCCGCAAGTAGTCCGGTTCCCCCAAAATTCCGCTGTCCTTTGGTTGTCGAAACATGCTAGAATGGGAGTATCTTGGGCAACTTGAGGAGGAGCGTATGGACAAGGCAAAGGGTGTGGGTGTTTTCTCCAAGGCATTCACTCTGATCGCCATCGGGGCCCTACTGCTGCAGATGGGAACCGGCATTCAGAGTACTGTCTTCAACAACTTCGTCTCCAATGACCTGGGTATCGGGGCAGATCAGTTGGGACTGGTCTCGGGAATCAGAGAGATTCCGGGCCTATTGACCGCGGCCCTGGCCATGGCGGCGATGTTCTTCACGGAATCGATGCTGGCCACCATCTGTATGCTCTTGGTAGCAGCCGGCATGCTGCTCTACTCTGGTGCCGGTGGATTCGCCAGCTTGGCGTTCGCCACCATCGTGATGAGCACCGGACAGCATCTCTATTTCCCGCTGCAGAGTGCCATGGTGTTGAAGACGTCTGCTCCGGGTGAGCGCGCTAGCCGATTGGGCTCGCTGAACAGTGTGACGGCCATGGCCACAGTGGCAGCTACCTTGTTGGTGCGTGGCATGACGGCAGGAAAGATTCCGATGCGCAGCATGTTCAAAGTTGGTGCAGCCATCGCCGTGGTGGGCGCCGTCTTTCAGGCGTTAGTCAAGCGCGGCGGCAAGGCGAATCTGCGCAAGGCCTTGGTTTTCAAATGGAAGTACAAGAGCTACTATGTGTTGTCACTGCTGGGCGGCTCGCGGCGCCATATGAATCAGACCTTTGCCGTGTTTGCGCTGGTCAATCTCTATAACGTCAATCTGGCCACGATATCGACCCTGCTACTGGTCAGCAACATCCTGGCCATCGTCACGCGCCCGTTGCTGGGTCGACTGATTGACAGATGGGGAGAGGGCAGAAGCCTGACTTTCAACTACTTGGTAGTGGCTGTGCTGTTCCTCGGCTACGCGTTCCTGCGGAACGTCAGCCTGCTCTATGCAATCTTCATCGTCGACCAGATGTTCCTGGGCTTTGAGGTGGCAATTACAACCCACCTAGACAAGATCTGTGACCAGGCGGATGTCTCAGCTAGCCTGGCGATGGGTGGCACCATCAACCATATTTCCGCTGTCCTGATCCCCGTGATCGGTGGCTTCCTCTGGGATGCTATCAGCCCGGTAGCCACCTTCATGGTCGGCTTCCTGCTCTGCGTCATCTCCTTCCTGCAGGCATACAGGTTGCCGGAGCCGGCGACGCTCTGTGCGGAACAGACGGCTTAGTACTGAATGAATTGAAGAAAAGGTGATTCCCGCAAGCGGGAATCACCTTTTTTAGATCGCAGCGCGAAGCGCTGCTGAAGGTACCAACTGATTCCTGCAAGCGAGAATCACCTTTATTTAGATCGCAGCACTCCGTGCTGCTGGGATGTTTGGTGCCTTCTCCGCAGAAGATATGTCGAGGAGGTGGGAATATGCCAAAGGTCAAATGCCACGTCAACACCTGTACCCACTGGCTAAGCGGCATGTGTGGGGCCGGAAACATCGACATCCTGAACGAGGAAGAGGGCAAAATGTCCCGCATGGATGAGCAGACGGAATGCAAAACGTTCTACAAGCGGGAGGGAGTCACTTCCTACCTGGGATCAATGGACAACGTCAACTGGGCCGGAATGACATCTTCGCTGGTTGGCGGAAAGATGAGCCCTTCGGTCACCTGCGTTGTGGACAGCTGCCAGTACTGGGAAGAAGGTAACCTCTGCCATGCGGACACCATCGAAGTCACCGGCAGCAACGCTGACGAATGCCAGGACACCAATTGCCAAACCTTCAAACAGAAGTAGCCGAACGCAGAAGGCGTGTCACCGTGACACGCCTTCCTTTTTTGACAGACGCTAGGCTCGCCCCGTGCTACAATAGCAACAGTACCATTCAATGCAGTCACGAGGGGTGGAACAGTTGCAGCAGAAGAGCATCAACTATGGCTATCTGATGGTCACCATTTCTTCACTTGGTTTCGGCACGCTAGGGCTCTGGGCGAAATGGGGCTATCAGGCGGGGTTCACTCCGCTCTCCCTGCTGGTGATTCGCTTCGGAATCGCCAGCGGATTGCTCTGGTTGCTGGTGCTACACCGTTACCGGCGAATCCCGTGGCCGGGAAAACGCGGCGCAGTCCAGCTGGTCGTGCATGGAGGCGTGCTCTATGCCTTGACGGCCGGCTGCATGTTCCAGGGACTGAAGCTGCTGCCGGCTGGCCTGGCCAGCATGTTGTTCTACTTGCATCCCGTATCCACCACGCTACTGGCTGCTCTGCTCTGGCATGAGCACACCAGTCAGAGGCAGTTGATTGCGCTGGCAGCAGCAGTCTTGGGTACCGCTCTCCTGGCGGGAGGAGCCTTTTCCGGGAGCCTCTCCTTTAGCGGGGTAGCATTTGTCTTGATCGCGGCCATGACCTATTCCGGCTTCACTCTGAACGGGCAGCGAACAAAGCAACTGGGTAGCCCACTGGTGACATGTGCCTATACGACCACAGGGTGTTTTCTCAGCCTTCTGCTCTGGACCAGGCCCAACCTGGCATGGTTTCTCCAGCTCAGCGCCAAGCAATGGGGCATCGGATTCGGAGTGGCCTCGCTAGGAACAGTGATTGGCATCATGCTCTTTCTCTCTGGTGTGGCGATCATCGGGGCCAGTCAGACAGCCACCATTGCCGCCTTGGAACCGCTGAGTGGAGTACTCTTCTCGCTGCTGTTCCTGGGAGAGCATCTGAGCGGCACACAACTGCTTGGAATTATCTCAATCCTTGGAAGCGTAGCCATTTTGACAGTCCGAAGACCGCGAGCCAAGAACGCGGCAGCAAATGTACAGGCGTGATCAGCCCAAGGCTGATCACTTTGTTGTGGTTGCCTGCAACTATCCGTTCCGAAAAGCCGTAACAAAAATGTAATCTTTTTTGCGAAACCTGCAACTTTGGCCTGAGGCTATGCGTCTATTAGTTGGATCAGAGTCACTATCGAGGCAAGGTGCGTGATGCAATGTGGCCAGACGGTCCCCATGGTTGATAGTCGGATTATGCCTAACTGCTTTGGCGGGAACAGTCTATCTGAACTGCTCTTACTTCTTCAACCCTCTTACCTTCAAGCAGAACGAGGTAACCCACCTCCCCTGGCGCTGGTACAGGAATCCACTGCAACTGGAGTACGCAGTCTTGGATGAGGATGGGTGGAAGATGGTTACGGTCACAGACCATGCGGAAATTGGCTTGGTCTTCCGTGAACTGCAGAGTGGTGCCAAACAGGCGCTGGCACGAACGGAGTCGATCGGTCGGCAAGTCTGGCTCGGCGTGCGGCGCCAAACAGACGGAGCTATTCTGCTCAGTGTCACCGGGCAGGAGCAGGCGACTACTTGCCAGATTGCGGATCAGACATGCGTCATCATCACAGATAAACTCCAACAGTTGCTGGAAGAACGCCTGCAGCAGGCGAGGACCGGCAGCGGTAAGCGACAAGTACCCCCCCAGGAAAGCTAGTCGCACAGAAGAAGCGAGCAGACCACCCATGCATTGGGTGACCTACTCGCTTCTTTGTCATCTGCTGACCATCTGCTCGTCTTCCCAGTGGACCAGGATGTTCTTCTGCCATTCCGGCCTCTCCTCCGGGAAATCCGTGCGGTAATGCACTCCCCTGCTCTCCAATCGGGTGAGGGCTGCCTGCAGGACAGCGCGAGTCGCCATCCAGAGTCCGGGCAGCTCCAGCGCCAAAAGGCGATCCTGCGGCGAGTGCTGGCGCAGGCAGCGAAGTTGCGGGCGCATTTCCTCCAGCATAGCCACCCCCCGTGCCATGCCTGACGCCTCGCGCACCGCGCCGGCATACGTTTCAGCTATGTCCTTGATGCTTTTGCGCAATGTGGCTGGGTCGGTTCCGTCGGTGCATGGTGAACCTACGGCCCCCGTGTCCATCGCTCCCGGTTCACGCCGCTCTGCTGCCGCGGCCCGGCCTGCTCGCAATCCAAAGGTGACGATGTTGGTCAGGGCATTGCCGCCGATGCGGCTGGCGCCATCGACTCCACCGGTGACTTCACCGCAGGCATAAAGGCCGGGGATGGCCGTTCTGCCCTCGGAATCAATCACTACCCCTCCCGTGAAATAGTGCTGAATGGGTGCGACTTGGATCGGCCCGTAGGCCTGTGGCTTGACGCCCTCGGGGTAAAACGCCAACAAGTCCCGCATGGATGGGCGCTGCCACACCTCGTCACTCACTTCCTCCAAATGCAGGTAGACTTGATCACCCTCATGCCACTTGCGACCGACCAACTGAGCCGAACGATCTCGGGCAAACAGATTTGCCTCTCGCCCGTTTTTCAGGCCCCACGCCTGGATCGCCTGTAGCAGAAACTCCTCCCCGTGTCCATCGGTCACTCGCGCGTGGTCGATCACCGGCAGTCCGATCATCCATTTGGGGAAATGCTGCTCGGCCCATCCCAGCGGATAGAACTGCACGAACTCCATGTCCAGCAGCGGAAGCCCTGCGTCCAGTACCAACGCATAACCGTCGCCGGTAACGCGCGCAGGATTATCCGTGCGATGATAGATCTGACCGGCACCCCCTGTGGCGACAATCACCGTACCGGCAGCAATCACGCTGGACTTGCCGGTCCGCCAATCAGTCAAAGCGACGCCGGACACCGCATTGTCACTGGTCAGAATACGCGTAACCGCCACGTTTTCCAGAATGCGGACGCCCTGCTTGCGGGCGATGTCTGCCAGCTCCCGGGTGAAACCCGCCCCGCCCATGATCGGTTTTGCTGCAGAACCGCGCACGGTGGCGTGTCCATCACCGATGGCAATGGTCACGCCCCATTCCTGCAGTTCACGCAGCGCCTGTTCGCCTTCTGCAGAGAGGACACTGAGCAGTGGCTGCTGATTGACATGACGTCCAATGGACCAGGTGTTGGCCCGATGTTCTTCCGGCGAGACCTTACCGGCAGCCAACGTGAAGCCACCGCCAGCGTAGGCAGTGCAACCCCCGAGTCCGACACTGGTCTTGCTGCAGAGGATGACTTCGGCGCCAGCGCGGCGAGCGGCGATCGCTGCTGTCAGTCCAGCTCCTCCCGCACCGACCACCAAAACATCAGTCTTCACGAGCTCACTCACCTACTTTGTACCAGGCCGAGGGCCTGGGAAAAATCCGACTGCAAGTCGGCCATCTCTTCAATGCCAACGGAGAGACGAATCAACCCATCGGAGATGCCCAGCGCTGCCCTCTGGGCAGCCGTCAAGCCGCGGTGCGAGGCCTTAGCTGGATGGGAAATGGTGGTGGTGATGCCGGCGAGGCTGGGAACAAGGTCGACCAAACTGAGGCCGGTGATCACTGCTTCGGCCCCTGCCGTACCCCCGGCCACCTCGAAGCTGAGCATTCCACCAAACCCTTTGCGGAACTGCCTTAAGGCCAACTGATGATCGGGGTCGGAAGACAGTCCGGGGTAATAGACCCGTTGCACCAGCGGATGAGCCGCCAGCATCTCTGCCAGTGCGAGAGCATTGCTGCAGTGGCGCTCCATGCGCAGGGCCAGAGTTTTCAGTCCACGCAGCACGAGCCAGCAGTCGAAGGGCGACGGCGTGGGGCCAAGGTTCACGGCTGCCCGCTTCACTGGCCGCATCAGTTCAGCGCTGCCGATTACCACCCCACCCACCACATCCGAGTGCCCGTTCAGGTACTTAGTGAGACTATGAATCGACAGATCGGCGCCCAAAGCCAACGGCTGGCAAACGTACGGACTGGCAAAGGTGTTGTCGATCAGCACCAAGGCGCCATGCTCATGCGCCAGACGGCTGAGCGCAGTGATATCAGCCACCTTCATCAACGGATTGGAGATGGTCTCTAAATAGAGCACCTTCGCGCCGGCTCGCAGCGCCTGCTCCGTCGCCTGCAAGTCGTAGAAGTCAACGAACTCGATCTCGATGCCGAAACGTCGGAACTCCTGCACAAACTGCACCTCGGTGCCACCATAGCAGTCGCGGGTGACCAGTATGCGTTCACCTGCGCTGACATTGGCAAGGCAGGCAACCATGATCGCCCCCATGCCAGAGGAGGTGACTACGGCTGCCTCGCCACCCTCAAGCTCAGCCAGAGCCTCCTCGAGTACGCTATGGTTGGGGTTGTGGATGCGGGAGTATGTGTAACCGCCGGGCTGCCCCGTGAACGCTTCATCCATCTTCTCCAAACTATCAAAAGTGAAAACTGACGTCTGGTAAATTGGCGGCACAGTCGGCGTCGTGGTGGGCGCCAGCACGTGTTTGCCTGCACGGGCTGCTCTGGTTTCCCAGGATAGTGGCTGTTTCAAGCTAGACCCTCCTCATCAGAACTATGACAATTACCATTCGTCCCGCAAGCGTTTTTTCCTGCTCACGAAGCTTCATAGCTGCCAGCGAAGACACCCGCTCAATACAAATCCTGACGGCGATCCTTTAACGCAGGCAGACGACGACGCGCGGCGACGACCAACGCCAGGTCGATTTCGCAGCTGAGGACTCTCTCCTGATCGTCACCCTCCACCATTATCTCTCCCCAAGGGTCAATCACCAGCGAATGCCCGAAGAATGTGTTGCTGGCGTCTCGTCCGACGCGGTTACATGCAATCACGAAGAACTGGTTCTCGATCGCGCGTGCGCGGAGCAGCGTACGCCAATGTTCCAGGCGCGGATTAGGCCACTCGGATGCCAGCAGCAGCAGGCTGACCCCTGATTGCATGTAGTGCCTGTACATCTCAGGGAAGCGCAGATCGTAACAGATGGCCAAACCGGCCATCTCCTGGGCTACGCCAGCAGTCGTCAGACGACTGCCAGGAGTAAGGTATTGATCCTCCTGCATCAAACCAAATAAGTGCACCTTTTCATAGGTAGCCGTGACCTCTCCCTTGGGTGAGGCCAGAATGAACTGGTTGTAAACCTGACCGTCCCTTCGTCCGAGAATCGACCCGCCCACATATGACCCGTGAGCTGTGGCCAAGGACTGCATCAACTGCACCGACGGCCCAGTCAAGTCTTCCGCCAGGCGATCGGCTTGGTCCAACTGATAGCCGGTTGACCAGAGCTCCGGCAACAGGATGACATCGCGGTTGCCCAGCTCGGCTGTCAGTTCGCTGACCCTTTGCCGGTTTAGCTCGGGCCGTCCCAAGGCAATATCCATTTGAACCAGTGAAACCAACATGACTGATTCCCCCTTTCCAGCGGTCACCTGTAGCAACTAGCAGAGTTGCTATCTGAATAAAGCGACTCTTGCGTGCCAAGAATCGGCTCGCATCACTATATATATTGGCCATTACGGCAGCATTACCTCGTTATCTTCGCAAGTTGCAGGACTGCTCGATTTGTGCCCTTGTAGAGGCTCGGCCTGCCAAGCTGATAGCTGGGCTGTTGCGAACCACCGCCTGCGGCCGGGTCGCATGCATGCGACCCCTACGACCGTGCGCAGAATCCGTAAGGGCGCACCATGCATGGCGCCCGCAGCCACCGAACTCTCGCGTCAGCGTACGCACTCTATGAAGGTGACTTCGGCACGGTGTCGCTTGCTGCTATTCCCAATCCTGCAACGGTGCCCAAGTGATGCGCGGCTCGCATCCATCTGCACTGACCACGCCGACCTCTGTAGTGTTACGGGAATGACTCTTTCGGTGGTCTCGTACCGTCCCCGTGGTCGCCAAGATTTTGGTTCTTGCGCTGACTGTGCCGTCGGCGGTAAAATGGGCAACAGGGCCTATATTGTATTATATAAATCTATAAATATGGAGGTTGTAATGAAAAAAGTCAGTAGTCATCAGCATTGGACGTGGAGTGTGATGTTGCTGTTCATCATGCTGGCAATTCTGGACATTCGCTTCGGCTTACTCGGGTTTGCCTGCATTGGAGCACCGCTCTATCATGCCGCTCGCGGGCATGGCAAAGTACACTGCTCCAAGTACTGTCCGCGCGGCTCGCTGCTGGGCAGATTCCTCCAGCGCATCAGCTTCGGCAACAACCTGCCGGATACCTGGCGGTCACAGGTAGTGAAGCACGCGCTGGTCGTACTCATGCTTGCCATGTTCGGGCTCTCGCTCTCCCACGCGCTGCAGTCACCCAATCCACTGACCGCGGTTGCCTTCGCCACCTTCCGCTTGATGATGGCATCGCTGGTTGTGGGCATAATCATGGGCGTTGTCTTCAAGCCGCGCAGTTGGTGTCAAGTCTGCCGATGGGACACGGCACGGCCCTGATTTCCAAGGCTCAGCAGAGAGGCTACACAGGCAAACTGGACGCAGCCTAGAAAACGCCCAAGAGACGAAGAGACGAGCTCCGCAATGCTTTTGCGGAGCCCGTCTTCAGCGCGGGTCGCATACATGCGACCCCTACGAGTGACCGGAGTATGCATGGCGCCCCCGTACCGGAAGCCCTTGCGCCAACCCCTGCTAGTTCTATCTGCCAGTGTTTGTGCTCAGATTGCCGTGCGCACGCTTCAACATCTCGCGGATAGGTAACTGGTAGGGGCAGCGGCTTTCGCACAGGCCGCATTCGGCACAGCTGGCTGCGTTGCTGTCCATGGCGGCATACCTGCCCTGCGCCCACTCTGCGAGATTGTAACGGGTGACGTATCCCTCCAGAATGAAGACCTGAGGAATACGAATCCCTTCCGGGCAAGGCAGACAGTATTCGCAGCGACGGCAGAAACCCTTGCCCAGATCGGCCACCTCTGCCGCGAGCAGGGCGGCTTCTTCCTCTGACAGCGGCCGGTAATCGTTTGCCAGTGCGGCATTCTGTTGCATCTGCTCCACGCTGTCCACGCCAGGGATGAGCACATCCACCAGCGGTTCGGCCAGCAATTGGCGCAGCGCCAAATCCGGACGTTTGAACGAACCGCCGGCGAGAGGCTTCATGGCGATGGTGCCCATGCCGCGTTCCTTGGCCGATTGCAGCACCGGAACGAACTGCCGTTCCACGGCATTGATCGGCACTTGGATGCAGGCAAACAGCCCGGTATCCACTGCCTGCTGCAATACCTGGTAGTTGTGACTGCTGACGCCGATTTGGCGGACAAGACCTGATTGCACTGCCTGCTGCAGAGCAGCTACTGCTCCATCAGGCGCAATCGCCTGCTGCAGGTCCTGCTCTGTGCTCAAATTGTGTAGTTGATAGAGATCGATGTAATCGGTCTGGAAGTTGCGCAGACTTGTCTCCAGATCCTTGCGCATGGTGGCCCCGTCGCGAGCCATGCTCTTGGTGGCAATGATGAACTTCTCCCGCACGCCAGATAGCGCATGTCCAAACTTCTCTTCACTGTCAGTGTAACCACGAGCGCTGTCGATGAAATTGACTCCAGCCTCGAGCGCAGCGGCGATCACACTCTTCGCCACATCCGTGTCGGTGCGCTGAATCGGAATACCACCGATCCCCATCACGCCGACTCGCCAGCCAGTCTGGCCAAACTGCTTATACTGCATTGTCTTTCACCGCCTAACCTAAATCGATAATACGTTCGCCAACTCCAACGCTTGCTGATCCAAAGTCTGCGGCCGAGTCAAGGCCTCAGCTATCGGCAGATAGGTCAAACTTCCGCGCTGCCAAGCGACTACCACGCTACTCTCCCCAGCGGCCAGCAGATCCACCGCCAGAGCACCCATTTGGCTGGCCAAGATTCGATCCTGTGCGGTCGGCGATCCGCCACGCTGAATATGCCCCAGCACCGTCACTCTGGTCTCAAAGCCGGTGCAGGCCCGGACGAACTCCCCGATTTCCATGCCGCTGCCCGCGCCTTCACAGACGACAATGATGCTATGTAGCTTGCCTCGCTGATGACCACGCTGCAGGCGCTCACAGATATCCTGCTTGGAGAGGGTTGCCTCCGGCACCAGAATCGATTCGGCGCCGGCAGCCAGACCGGCAGCCAACGCGATATGCCCAGACAACCGTCCCATCACTTCAATCACGTATGTACGATCATGAGAGGTGGCCGTGTCCCGGATGCGGTCGATCGCCGACACGGCTGTATTCACTGCCGTGTCAAATCCGATGGTCAGTTCCGTCCCGGCGATATCGTTGTCAATTGTGCCTGGAACGCCTACGGTCGGCACGCCCTGCTTGGCCAATGCCTCTGCGCCGCGCAATGAGCCGTCTCCGCCGATGACCACAAGCCCGTCGATCCCAGCCTCTTTCAGGTGGGCAATGGCCTGCCTCTGCCCGGCAGCAGTCTTGAACTCTTCGCTGCGGGCAGTGCGCAGCATCGTGCCGCCGCGGTGAATGATATCCGCTACAGAACCTCGTTCGAGCGGAACAAAATCACCCGCGATCAGGCCAGCAAAACCACGTCTGATTCCAACTACATTCAGCCCGTGAAAAAGCCCCTTGCGCACGACCGCCCGGATGGCAGCGTTCATTCCGGGGGCATCACCGCCGCTAGTTAAGACACCGATGCGCTGATGCACACTAACACTCCTCTTTCCTCGGCTACTGGCGTGGCTTTGGGCGAGCGGCCTGGCTGCAGAGCAGGTGACTGAGCACCTCATGCGCCTCTGCCGCTTCCGATTGTGGCACCAGGATCTCCACTGGCCCGTTGCCGTCTTCACTGGCGCCCTGCAGCACCCGCTTCGTGGCCATCAGGCCTTCTTCTGCCAGACATGCGACGATGTGATCAGCAACCTTCAGGTTGGGTGCGATATAGATGACCTTAAACATGGGCGTAGATCTCCTCCATTTTCCCAGGTAAACCACATGATCCAACAGACATTCTCTGGAGAATCAAACCTATGATAGCACAGGCCCCGTACAACCGCAAATAGACATCCCGGGCAGAGCCTGTCCAATTGCGTCTGTGCCCATCGCGATCCACGGAGGAACCAACCTGGTTCCTCCGTCCCCGGCACTCACTCAGCGCTGACCAGACGGTCTGCTACCAACTCTTGGCGGTCAAAGCCGTGCGCAATGCGGGCTGAAGCGGCAGCCGCCAGCCCGGCCACCAAGTCGTCCAAGAAGGTGTGCACTGCATGTGGGTGACCATTGATCACGGCTAGAATGCCCATCTTGGTCTTGTCCAGGTAACCGAAATTGGTCAAGCCGATAGTGCCATAGACATTAGTGATCGATAGCGCGAGAATCTCATCGATACCAAAGAGCGGTTCATCGCTGACGATCACGCTTTGCAGTGGTTCTGGCAGCAACCCTTGCTCTGCGTATGTGTCAAGTAGAATACCTGTCAGCAGCGCGTACTGCACTTCTCGCTTCTCCAGCACGCACTGCACGCTGGCCAGGCACTGCATCTTACCTAGCCCCGGGTGATAAGGTTGCTGCAAGGTGTAGACTATTTCCGCTACATCACTCAGTGTCACTCCACGCTCTGTCATCATCTGCACAACCAGCTGTTTCAAACTCAAGCACCTCTTCTGCGATTTGACGAAAATCCTCCACGGATCCGTCAAAACTACACTATTCCGCTTCGGGCAGAGAGGTGAACACTGACTCGTCCCCAAACAGGCGCCTCACTTCTGAGACCAACTCGTCACTGCAGTCACACCAGTACTTCTCGTCGGTGAGAATCAGTTTCTGACTGGCCTGCCTACTCAAATAGACCGGGGTGGGACCTGGGTGGCGCCCGAGCAATGACTTCAAATAGCCGAGGCGGCTGACCTGCTCATCATCGTAACGCACCAACAACGCCTGGTTGTCCGCCGATATCTGTTTGACACTATCGGCGATCACTGTCATGTTCTCGTCTCGCCGATTGGCCTTGCCGCTGATGACCACGATGCGCTCATTCTGAATTAGCGCGCCATACTTCTGAGTGCACTCAGGGAAGAGCACGATCTCCGCTGCACCTTCGTAGTCTTCCAAGGTGCAGAACATCATCAGCTTGCCTGTCTTGGTGGTAATCCGCTTGCTCTCAATCACTCGCCCTCCCACCACCAACGGGGTGCCATGGTCCATTTCCGAAATTTCACTTAAGGATACACTGATTCTGCTCTTCAGTGACTGTCGATACTGGTCCAGCGGATGCCCGGAAACGTACATACCGAGCAGCTCCTTTTCCATGGCCAGCAACTCATCCTGCGAAAACTCGGGGACATCTGGCAGGTTCCACTCCACTTCCGGCGCTGCGGCGGCGCTCCCCATCAGGTCAAACAGGGAAAGTTGGCCACTCTGTTTGCTCTTCATGGCCATGTTGGCTTTGTCCAAAGCCGAATCGAGCCCAGCCAACAACTGAGCCCGTTTCGCCCCCGTACTGGCAAAGGCGCCACATCGCACCAGGCTCTCCAGCACTCTCTTATTGACTACCCGCAGATCAACCCGCGAACAGAAGTCAAAGAGCGACTCAAACTGGCCTTCCACTTCCCGCGCTTCCACAATGGCGTCGATCGCAGTATGCCCTACGTTCTTGACCGCAGCCAGACCGAATGCCACTCTGCCGCCCTTAGCCGTGAACTTGTGGCGGCTGTGGTTCACATCCGGCGGCACTATTTCGACCGAAAGGCGA
This sequence comes from Bacillota bacterium, assembly GCA_023436245.1. Classification (GTDB taxonomy): domain Bacteria; phylum Bacillota; class UBA994; order UBA5500; family UBA5500; genus JAEZJZ01. The sequence goes on from JAEZJZ010000085.1 coordinate 24,881, forward strand.
CGGCACTCTTCAATGTAGGCCTGCACCTTATCCGAGTTACCGGCAACGCTAGTCAAAAGCGCGGCCATGAACTCTGCTGGATAGTGCACCTTCAGCCAGGCCGTCTGATAGGCCAAGACGGCATAGCAAGCCGCATGGCTCTTGTTGAAGGCGTACTTCGCGAACTCAGCCATCTCATCAAATACCTGGTTGGCTACATCTGCCGGAACACCCATGCGCTCTGCACCCGGCACCTGCACTTCGCCATCGTCGTCCACGATGCCATAGATGAAGTACTGGCGTTCCTTTTCCATTACCTCGGCTTTCTTCTTGGCCATCGCCCGCCTAACCAGGTCGGCTCGGCCGAGCGAGTATCCGGCCAACTGGCGAACAACCTGCTGCACCTGTTCCTGATAGACAAGGCAACCATACGTGACCTTCAGAATCGACTCCAGTTTCGGGTCGGCGTACTTGATCTTGTTCGGATTGTGCTTGTTTTCCAGGTACCTGGGGATTTGCTCCATCGGGCCTGGCCGAAACAGCGAGATTCCGGCGATGATGTCTTCAAAGTTCTGCGGCTTCAGCTGACGCATGAAGTTGCGCATACCGCCGCCTTCCAACTGGAACACACCCAGAGTATCCCCCGAGCTGAGCAGTTCGAAGACTGCCGGATCATCAAATGTCATTCTGTCCAGGTCAATGTCTATCTGGTGGTTACGCTTGATGTCGGCCACCGCATCAGCGATCACCGTCAGGGTGCGCAACCCGAGAAAGTCCATCTTCAGCAATCCCAGTTCATCGATGGTTGTCCATGGGTACTGTGTGGTAATCGCGTCCGCATTCCGAGCAAGTGGCACCAGCTCATCCAGTGGCTGTGGAGTGATCACCACAGCTGCCGCATGCACAGACGAGTGGCGAGGCAAACCCTCCAATGAACGGGCGATGTCGATCAGTTGGTGTGTCGACTGATCCTGATCATAGAGTTGCTTCAGCTCCGACACTTTCTCCAACGCGCTGTCAATGGTGATGTCCAACTCTGCCGGAATTAACTTGGCAATGCGATCACCGTCTGCAAAGCTAAGGCCCAAGGCTCTAGCCACATCGCGTACAGCCGCTTTCGCGCCCATCGTACCGAAGGTGATGATCTGACAGACATTCTCGGCCCCGTATTTCTCAGTCACATATTCAATCACTTCGCCTCGCCGCTCGTAACAGAAGTCAGTGTCAAAGTCCGGCATAGAAACCCGCTCTTCGTTGAGAAAACGCTCAAAAACGAGGTCGTAAGGCAGCGGATCCAGCCCGGTGATGCCGAGCACGTAGGCGACGACGCTGCCGGCCCCAGAGCCGCGCCCAATGCCAACCGGTATGCCCTTGTGGCGCGCATGGTTGATGAAGTCCTGCACGATCAAAAAATAGCTGGCGAAGCCCATCTTTTCAATCACGCGCAGCTCGTAGTTGAGCCTTTCCCAAATCGCTTCGGTCGGTTCCGGATAACGGTTGGTCAAGCGCTCTGCACAGAGGTGGCGAAGGTACGTCTCCGCGGTAAATCCCGGTGGCACTTCATAGACAGGCAGCTTTGTCTTGCCAAACTCGAACTCCACCTGGCACCGTTCGGCAATCAGCACAGTGTTCTGCAATGCCTGTTCCAGCAATTGCTCCGGCAGATAGGACAGTCTCTGCAGCAGCTCATCACTCGACTTGAGGTGAAACTCCGGCACGAAACGCATGCGATTTTGATCATGCACCGTCTTGCCGGTCTGAATGCAAAGCAGCGCATCGTGAGCCTGGTAGTCCTCCGCCTTCACATAATGAATGTCATTGGTGATCACCAGGGGAATCGCAGTCTCTCCGTGCATCCTGACCAGAGCTTCATTCACCGGACGTTGCTCGGGTAGTCCGTGATCCTGTAGCTCCAGATAGAAATTCTCAGCACCGTAGATGTCCCGCAGTCGCAAAGCCAACTCCTTGGCTTCATCGTACTGCCCGGCCATCAACAGGGAGGGAATCTGACCACCAAGACAGGCAGAGAGGGCAATCAGGCCATCATGGTGCTGTGCGAGCAGTTCAAAATCGACCCTTGGCCGGTAGTAGAAACCTTCCAGAAAAGCTTTGCTCACCAGCTTGATCAGGCTCTGATAACCAGTCTCATCCTTGGCCAATAGTACCAAATGATACTGGCTGTCATCGAGCTTTGGCTGCCGATCAAAACGTGTTCGCGTCGCCACATAGACCTCGCAGCCAATGATCGGCTTCACACCCGCCGATTTTGCGGCTTTGTAGAAGTCGATCACCCCGTACATATTGCCATGATCTGTGATGGCAATGGATGATTGACCCATGCTTTTTGCACGCTTAACCAACTCATCAACACGCGCTGAACCGTCTAGTAGACTGAACGCCGTGTGAACATGGAGATGAACCATTTCCCGCGGCAAGAACTGACACCTCACCTTCAAGAGAGTGACTCCGGCAACTCAATAATTCGCTGGGCTGTTGGAAAAAACTATCTGAAAAGGTCACATATCCTCGCAGCAATTGCGATCTCACTAAACCTTTCTGGTTTCACAAGTCACTTTCCTGCTGGGTCCAATCATTGGTTCTGCCTGCGCAATGCTCTGCAAACTGCCACGTGCAAAGAGAGCCAAGCATAAACCACACATTTTCTACGCAGGATACTGTGGCAGGAAGCCGCTATTCGGGAGCCTGCCGACACTGCTGGACAAGAGCTCTGTCAGCAACGACAGCGGTTCAGATCAGGTCAAGCTACCATAACTACTTGGAACAATCTACTTTTGCTTACTTTGGGTGCATTATGTATACTACACATATGAGCCGAATCAGGGCAAAACCAATAAGCAGCCCTGTACGGGGGAAATGTTAATTGGGGTGAATCGGTGCTTGCACCGTAGGGTCTTCCTTTCTTCCCGAACCCGTCAACTAACCTCGGAGGCTCTAGCAGAAAGGTGGCCGTGGTGTTGTCCAAAGCACGACCATTGCTGCTCTTCCTCATCCTCTTACTGACTATGACCGGAACAGCCCATGCAGCCCTCGGTGACACGGTCCTTGGGCAAGGTGCAAGGGGCAGCGATGTTCAGCAACTACAGCAGTACCTGCATCAACTGCAGCTCCTGCCTGTGTCACCGACCGGGTACTTCGGCAGTCTGACTGACGCAGCAGTGCGCCAGTTCCAGACAGATCACAATCTGGTCGCCGACGGCCTGGTGGGCCCGCTGACATCAGCCGCCTTGGTGAGTGCGGTTTCGACCAAATGGCATGTCGTCCAACCCGGAGACACGCTTTGGTTGATAGCTAACCGCTATTCCACTTATGTGTACGCACTGAAAACCGCAAACAGCATCAGCAGTGACCTGATTCACCCCGGCCAAAGGCTGCGTTTGCCCGACCGGGCAAACAGCCCCTCTCGAGGCGCCTTCAGTCGTAGCGACCTGGAGCTTCTCGCTCACTTGGTACAGGCCGAAGCATCGGGAGAGCCTTATCTGGGTAAGGTTGCGGTTGCTGCAGTCGTCTTCAACCGTGTGGACAGCCCCCTATTCCCCAACACCATTCGGGGAGTCATCTACCAGAGGTACCAGTTTGAACCGGTTCTCAACGGACGCATCAATGATGGCTATGACAGAGCAGCGATGCAAGCCACCATGGAGGCGTTGGCCGGCTCAGATCCAACCAAGGGTGCGCTCTTCTTCTACAATCCGGGGAAAGTCAGTCAGAGTTGGATGGCAGCCCGTCAGCTGATGACGGTAATCGGACAGCATGTCTTCTCACGTTAGTTCAGGGTTTCGGCCGAGCCGCAGGGCTCGGTTTTTTTTGCGCAGAAAAGTAGGGCACCGGGTCTTGGCCCGGTGCCCATGCTTATACTCCCCTTCTAGGTGCAAGAGCGGCCTTCCGCTGACCGGAACTCCGCTTAGCTGAGCGGATCAGCTTCGCCTGCCTCATCTGGGCCACGAGCGCCAGCACGGCTAAGGATATCCAAGAGAACGTGAACAGGCTAGGCAAAGAGAAGGAGTTCATAGCCGGCAAAGACAGCGCTCCCCACAGCGCGATCAGGGATAGACTGATAGCGGACAAGTGTGCGGCAAGTCTACGCAATACCCATCACCTCCCGTGTTCAGCCTATGAGCAAGCTCATCTGCCTAGAACGGATCCGCCTCATCGGTGAGGACGGCGATAATGGAGATGTCGGGGTGCTTGACCAAATCAATCTCTTCGCCGTGCAGCAGCGGATGACCAGCGCTGTCCTGCAACAAGCGCACAATTGGCCGGATGGTCATCGGCTGATTGATATCGACCACTACCCCGGCCATGCCGGTGCTGAGCCTGACCATGGTGCCGATCGGGTAGAAGGCGACCCGCTGCAGGAAGCACCGAATCACATCCGGATCAAATAGAGTACCGCTGTTGGTGGTCAACCACGCAGCTGCATCGTGAGGAAGGAAGCGCGGGCGATAGACGCGGTCCGACGCCAGCGCGTCATAGACATCAGCAACGGCCACAATTCTTGCGTAGGGATGAATGCCTTCGCCAACCAGACCGCGAGGATAACCTGAACCATCCACACGCTCGTGATGTTGCAGCGCAATGTGGGAGCTGAGCAGGCTGATCTCCTGATGCCGCAGGATATTGAACCCGTCAAAGGCATGCAGCTTCACCTGATCATACTCGTCTGCTGACAGCTTGCCGGGTTTGTTCAGCACATCTTTGGGGATGAGTGTCTTTCCGAGATCGTGCATCAGGGCGCCTATACCCAACTCGCGCAAGGATTGGCTGTTTAGCCCTTGAGATAATCCGACCAAGACTGCAAAGGAACAGACATTCACCGAATGGGCAAAGGTATAGTCATCGTGCGTGCGAATGTCCAGCACGTTGATCATCAGACGCGGATTGATGGAAAGATCAGAAATGATCATCTCCACGATGTCCTTGATTGCCGGTATGTCCGCTGAGTTGCCAGCTATCAGGCTCGTGGTCGCTGACCGGAGCGTGCGCAACGCCCGCAGTCTGGTCTGTTCGCCAATAATCCCATCGACTTCCAGGTCGGGGAAACGAGGGTCAACAATGTAGACAGACTGTACGCCCAGCTGTCGCAGGCGATCTATATACTTTTCCCGCAAGAGTTGCCCCTTTGTCAGAAGAATCTTCCCATCAGAGGAGATCACCGGTTGGGCCAACTGCATGCCTGAACGTAAATGACGTACTCCTATGCGACGCAAGGGGTCCCCTCCTTTTGTCCCTCCAGTGCTCAGTCAACCCAAAAACTAGCGTGTAACATCAAGTCTCGAACAGTTGACTGATCTCAGGATCCATTGATCCTGCATTCCATAGTTAAAGACTTGACGCCCTACTAGCTATTTGCCGTTGCCTCTGGTTTTTCCTGCCGCAGTCGGCTCCGTTTCGACAAATTCTGACCAATGACGCGCCAAGAATAGGCAAAAAGGAGACCCATCCGATCGCCGTGAACGCCGACGGATAGGTCGTTTGCTCTCGTTTATTGCTTGATGCCATCCAGCACTGCCTTTTTCAGCTCCGACAGAGCATGTTCGCCAGCCTGCAGGGGAACCATTCCTTGCGCGAGCTGGGGTGAGCCACCCCCCTTGCCGGAGTGATTGCCCACAACCTGCTTGAGCAGGTTTCCGGCATGGAGCCCAGATTCTGGCCCAACACCCAGCACCAAACGGAAACTCTCTTCTGCGATGGCGCAGATTGCCACCACACTGCCTTGCGCAAGCAAGTAGGCAACTAAGTCCTTGATCTGTTCCAACGTCCATTGCAGATCGTAGTGTTGACAGATGACGGCGACCTGGCCAATACGCGGTGAATCAGCCAGCAGTCGATTTGCTTCCTGCCTGATCCGCTCCACCTGCATCAGCTTCAGCTGTCTCTCCAACTCGTCGATTTTCTCCATCAGTTTGGCCACCCCGGCCCCTACCTGCATGACCGGTTGCGACAGCGTACTGGACAACTGCTGCAACAACTGGTGCTTCTCCCGGTAGTCTGCATAGGCGCGCCTGCCTGCAACGAAGCTCACGCGCAGATTACCCCGACGCTTCTCCCATGAGAGCAGCTTCAGCAAGCCCACATCGCCCAGGTCTCGCACATGGGTACCTCCGCAGGGGCAGATGTCGAAACCCTCAACCGCCACCAATCGGATATCTTCGGTCACTTTAGGAAGCTTGCGCAGTTCTTCCAGAGGCAGTTTGTCCGCAGTCACGAACCTAGCAACCACCGGGCGGCTGCTGCGAATGACGGCATTCGCCAACTCCTCTGCCTGCAGCAAATCGGCGTCGGAGAGATCTGGCTGGTCTAGATCGATGGTCACTAACTGCTCTCCCAGATGAAAACCAACAGTGGAGGCCTGATACAGTTGCCAAAACGCCTGGGAGAGCACATGCTGCCCGCTATGCTGCTGCATGTGATCAAAACGTCTCGTCCAGTCGATTCTGCCCGAAACGACCGTCCCTACCGGAACTGACTCAGCAACCTGATGCCAGATCGCTCCCTGTTCGTCTACTTGGGTATCCGTAACCGCCAGCTCGTTCAGCCAACCTTGGTCTGCCGGCTGGCCCCCGCCCTCTGGATAGAATGCGGTGCGGTCAAGCTGCACCCATCCAGGTCGGCTTGCGATCACTTCCGCTGAAAACTGGTGCTGATATGCATCGTCGTAGTACAGGCGCTGCGTCTTCATTCGAATACCTCCTCAGCAACTCGCAGAGTTGCGGTCTCAATGAAGCGATTCTTGCTTGTCAAGAATCGGGTTGTACCGCCAGCAACTCGCAGAGTTGCGGTCTCAATGAAGCGATTCTTGCTTGTCAAGAATCGGGTTGTACCACCAGCAACTCGCAGAGTTGCGGTCTCAATGAAGCGATTCTTGCTTGTCAAGAATCGGGTTGTACCGCCAGCAACTCGTAGAGTTGCGGTCTCAATGAAGCGATTCTTGCTCAAGAATCGGCTTATGCTGCTACGGAGAGGTCGTCTTGCTGGCCACCTGCTCCCATCTGCTGTAAAGTGCTGCTAACTGTCGTTCCACTTCTCGAAAACGAGCAACCGTCTCCCCAGCAAGCTGATCCCGATAGGTATCAGGGTTGGCCAGCTCGTCTGCCAACTCTCGGTGCAACTGTTCCAGCACCTCGATTTCACGCTCCAACTGCTCCACGGTTGGCTCTGCCGGAGCGGTCTCTGTCCGCTTGGGCACTGGACGCACTGCCGTCTTGGACGATTTAGCAGGGGTCTCCGGCTGTTTGGGGCGCATCGCCTCTTCGTACTCTGCATAGCCCTCGACGAAGTCGTGAATCTCCCCCTGGCCCAACTGCCAAATGCGGGTGGCCACATTCTTCACGAAGAAACGATCGTGCGAGACGATGAACAGGGTGCCGTGATAATCTGTCAGCGCTCGTTCCAGGGACTCGCGTGCAGGAATGTCCAGATGATTGGTCGGCTCATCCAGAATGAGCACGTTCGCCTTGGAGAGCAGAAGCTTGGCTAGAATCAGTCGGTTGCGTTCACCCCCGCTCAGCGTCTCCACCAACTGAAAGACGGACTCCCCAGTGAAGAGGAAGCGCGCCAGCCAACTGCGACCCTCAGCCGGGAGAAGCTTCGTTCCGGCCAGCAGGCATTCGAGCACGGTCATCTGGTCATCGGGAAGCTGCAGATCCTGACTGAAGTAACCAAAATCTATGCTCGCTCCCCAGCGATAGCGGCCCTGATCAGCCGGCAGATCCCCCAGCAGCACCCTGAGCAGGGTCGTCTTGCCTGCCCCATTCGGGCCCATCAGAGCGATTCGCTCGCCCAACTTCACCTCAGCGGAAAAACCCTGGAACAGGTGCTTGTTGGGAAAAGACTTGGCCAACTCCTGCACTACCAACACGTCGTTTCCGCTGCGACGCTTGGTCTCAGCTGCCAGTCGCATGCGTCGTTGTCTTGCCTGACGCTGCACAGGCTGCATGCGATCCAGCCGCTTCTCCCATGACTTAGCCATAGTGGAACGGGTTCCCGCCTTGAACTTAGCTATCAGCTTGGACAAGTGCTCCCGCTCAGCCAGCTGTTGCTGATGCAGCAACTCCTGCCGCTTGGCACGTTCCGCTTTCTGCATCAAATGGGCAGTATAGTTGCCCACATAACTGGTCAGCACATGCTGCTCCAGATCCCAAATCTTATTGGCAACATGGTCCAGGAATTCGCGGTCATGCGATACCACCAGCAGCGCCCCAGAATAGCCGTTCAGGTGTTCCTCCAACCAGGAGATTGCCTCCAGGTCAAGGTGATTGGTCGGCTCATCCAAGAGCAACACATCCGGCCGGAGCAACAACAGATGCGCCAAGGCCGCTCGGGTGCGCTGACCTCCAGAGAGGCGGCCAACCGGTTGTTGCCAGAACGCTTCCGTCAGCCCCAGGCCATTGAGAGTCGTGCGCACCCTGACCTCACAGCTGTACCCGTCCAGCCGCTCAAACTCGGCATTGGAGCGATCATACTCCCGCATCACCTTCTCCAGGCGGGCCGGATCCGCGAGCACCTCGCCCTCCCCCATTAGCTGTTCCAAGCTGCGTAGCCGTTGCTCTATCTCCATCACGGGGCCGAGGGCAGCACTGACTGCTTGCCACACGGTCTCCTCCGGCGGCAGTTCCACATCCTGTGTCAGATACCCCATCGAGGCCCCATTGGCCCAGGTGATGGTTCCGGCATCGATCTCTTCCAGATCGGCCAATATGCGCAGTAAGGTTGTCTTGCCAGTTCCATTGCGGCCAATTAGGCCCACCCGTTCGCCTCGGGCCAAAGTAAAATTCAAGTCAATCAGAATGGGCGCTGCCGCGTAGTACTTCTGCAGGCCCTGCGCGTTGATCAAGCTCATCTCATATCTCCCCCATATTCGTTGTTTTGGTCATCGCGCAGGGAAAATGCCGGAACATCAGCGCATGCTGCCCCTGACCAGAGCGGCCGCTTAGAAATCAACGGCCCGCTTTTCACTCCAAAGCAAAAAGCCTTCGGATTCTCTCCCAAGGCTCGGGGAAAGAAGTGCCGCAGCAAATGTCCATGGCCTGCGCGAAAAGGGTACGCTAAACAGCCCTCGGAGTGATCTCCCAGGGCTACAATGCGTACTCAGGCGCAGATCACCATAGACATTCCTACCACTCCCTTCCTAATACCGATTCTAGAGTGGCGTAAGCCTGCTGTCAACTAATAGCCGACGGCGTCATGGAACTGTAAACGAACAGCAGGTAGTCTTCCCCGTGCGGTCCACGGGAATCAAGCACGCTGCGGGAGCATACGGTGTCTGTAGAGTGCATAGAGGAGGGGAAGCATGCCGGTTACCTATTATCCCGACCAAGGCCCTCACAATTGGCGGGACGAGCGCAAATGGTCGCACCTGATCAAGCTGCCAGGGGTGAAGGCAGGAATGAAGATACCAGTTTCCTGCCGACTGATTGCCTGTCGACATCAGCTAGTGACGCCGCGGCGAATCCGCATCGCAGCGGAAATCGATCTCTCATCGCAAGAGGTGAGGGTCGCCCAATCGGACGGTCCGCAAGTCCGCTGGAGGACAAATCCAGAACACATCCCGGCTGCGTCTGCAACAGTCACTGTACACCACCTGATCAACATTCCGAAAGATCACCCAGCGGCTCTGCGCGTCTCTTCCTTTGAGCCTGTGGCACGAGTTGAGCAGATCACCACCATGCGAGACCGGCTGGTGGTGAAAGGTAGTCTGCTCCTGCAGCTGGGCTATGTCGTGCGCGTCTGATCCCTATTGCGCCGACGCGTCAGGCAGGAGGAGCGCGGAGTCAGGTCAATCTGCGTGCGAAGAGGCAGGCTGCAGAGCCTGCCTCTTCACGTCTGGATAATGCCGGTCGGGCCAAAGCAACCTATCGAAGGATGCCGAAGCGAAGGGAGAGAATGCAATTGGAGCGCCCAAGGATTCGCGAGCTAGGTCTGTCCATCGGGCACTATCCAACTGGTAGATACAATGCCATTACCGATGTCCCTGGGGTCAAGGTCGGCCACGCTACGATCATCTCGGGGGAGGGCAAGCTGGTGCCGGGGAAAGGCCCGGTGCGCACGGGAGTGACAACTGTTTGGCCGCATTCGGACGACCTCTTTCATCACCGGGTGGCGGCGGGTGGGTTCGTGCTCAATGGTGCAGGCGAAGTCACCGGATTGCTGCAGGTGGAGGAATGGGGCGCCATCGAGACGCCCATTCTACTCACTAACACCCAGAGCGTAGGACAAGTGCATGACGCTGCCCTGGACTACTTGCTGGAATGCTATCCCGACGCCGGTGTTCATAGCGATCCAATCATCCCCGTGGTGGCGGAATGCGATGACAGCCACCTGAACGATATTCAGGGCAGACACGTCACCCGCAAATACGTGCGCCAAGCTCTGGCCGAAGCCGCCTCTGGGCCGGTAGCAGAGGGAGCGATCGGCGCGGGCACTGGCATGATCGCCTTCGACTTCAAGGCTGGAATAGGAACGGCAAGCCGGAAACTGCCGACTGAACTAGGCGGGTATACACTGGGAGTCTTGGTGCTGGCCAATTTCGGACAGCGTCGCTGCCTGTTGGTCGGGGGCCATCGCATTGGGGACTGCATCCAAGACCTGATGCCCGATCCCCACCCAGACGGATCTATCGTGGCCATCATCGCCACCGATGCCCCCCTGTTCAGTCTGCAACTGAAGCGCCTGGCCAAACGGGCTGCTTTGGGCATCGGACGTGTTGGTTCGTTCGCCAGCCATGTCAGTGGCGAGTTCTGTCTGGCCTTCTCCAACCGCTTGCTGATACCGAGACACGGCTTGGGCCTCACCTACCAACTGGAACTCCTGAGGGATGAACACCTCGATCCGTTGTTTGAGGCTACCATTGAGGCTACCGAGGAAGCCATCCTCAACTCGCTGACGAAGGCTACAGACATGCGCGGGCGAGACGGGCACATGGTCTTCGCACTGCCGATAGAGCGTCTGCGGGAGTTGGTGTGCGAACACTAGTGCTCTGTCAACTGGCACCCTTGCCATGCGTTGCCACGCTTGTTAAGCTTAAGTGTGGGACCATGGAGGGGGCGAAGCTTTGGATAACCATACTTGGCAAGATCGAGTCACGCAGAGGATTGAACAAGGCGCGGCCGGGCTGGACAAGGGCGCAGAGCGACGTCTGCAACCGGCTGTACTGCGCCGCATCACTCGTAGGTTAGGGCAGTTCTCGGCGGCGGGCTGCGAGGAATGTGACAGGTTGAAGAGCGTCATGGAGAATCTGGTGCAGCAGATCGAGCGTCAGGCTCAGAATGGAGCCATTGACTACAAGGAACACAAGCAGCAACTGCTCGTCCTGACGAGACACTTGAAGAGCGTGCACGGTCTGATTGAGCCGGGAACCTACGTCAGCCTGGGGGTGGCGCTCGGCCTGCTGGCCGGTGTCACTCTGCAGAACCTATGGGGACCTGCCTACCTGGGCGTTGGGCTCTGCCTAGGCGTTGCCATCGGCGGAATGATGGATGCGAAGGCCAAGCAGGACGACAAAGAAATCTAGCAGAACAGGGGCTGTTGCAATAGCCTCCAAGTATAGCGCGAGAGAGACGATGGGTATCGTCTCTCTCGCGTTTGGGTACGCAAATACTCTCTATAGGTTACGATGTGGCACAACACGGGTCGCATTCATGCGACCCCTACGAGTAAGCGGGGT
>JAEZJZ010000086.1 GCA_023436245.1 Bacillota bacterium
GAGTCAGGGGGACGGACTATTGACTCACCGAAGTGAGTCAATAGTCCGTCCCCCTGACTCAGTCTGCTTATCGAATTACGTTGATGAACTCGGCGGTCGGGTCTTCTGTGCCGTAGATATGCGCGTCCTGGCGCTTTAGGTCGAGCACGTAGTCGATGATTTCCTGGGTGAGAATCTCGCCCGGCGCGATCAGCGGAATGCCTGGCGGATAGGCCATCAACATTTCCGCCACTATCTTCCCGGCAGCTTGCGTCAGCGGCATTTTGCGGGTATCCGCGTAATAAGCTTCCCTTGGCAAGAATGCTAGTTCAGGGATGGGTGGGAGCACAATCTTCTCCTCCCGTACGTCTCGGGGGCGGAAACGGCTGGCGATCTCGCGCAGCGCCTCAACCAGCGCACGCACCGTCTGCTTGGTGTCCCCGATGGTGACCACGCAGAGCACATTGTACAGGTCGGACAGGTCGACCTGGATATGGAAACCATGGCGCAGAATGCGCTCGACTTCGAAGCCGGTGACCCCGAGAGCGCGCACGTTGATCACTAATTTGGTGGGATCGTAGGCAATGCAGCCGGGCATTCCCACCAGGTCATTGCCGTAGACGTAGAGCCCGGGGATATTTTGGTTGATCTCATGCCTTGCCCAGTTGGCCAGATTCATCGCTTCGGTGAGCAGGGCTTCGCCCTTGAATACCAGTTGCTGTCTGGCCGCGTCCAGCGATGCCAGCAACAGGTACGACGGGCTGGTGGTCTGGGTCAGGTTGAGTGTGGCCTTCACTTCGTATGGATCGAGATGTTCGCCCTGGAGGAAGAGTATCGAGCTCTGGGTGAGAGAGCCGGCCAGCTTGTGAATACTGGACGCCGCCATGTCTGCGCCCGCTTCCATCGCGGCCGGCGGCAGCAGGCTATGGAACTTGAAGTGCGATCCGTGCGCCTCATCTACCAGCACCGGGATTTCGTTATCGTGAGCCAGTTCCACGATCGCCTCCAAATCAGGAGCCATGCCATAGTAGGTAGTGTTGACGGTGAAGATCGCTCTCGCCTCAGGATACTGACGCAAGGCCTGGCGCACTCCGTCTACCGTCATGCCCATGACCACGCCCAAGTAGTCGTCAATCGGCGGCTGCACGTAGACCGGCTCTACTCCGGCCAAGATCATGCCGCTGACCACTGATTTATGTACATTGCGGGGAACTATCACCTTATCGTTTGGGCGGAGGGTGGCCATCAGCATGCCTTGAATGGCGCTGGTGGTGCCGTTGACCATGAAGTATGCGTGCTCGGCGCCAAAGGCCTCAGCGGCCAGCTTCTGCGCGTCGGCGATAATCCCATGCGGGTTATAGATGCTATCCATATCCGGCATGATGGTCAGATCATGCTCGAACATGGTCTTACCCCAGACCTTGGCTAGATCCGGTAGGCCGACTCCGTGCTTGTGCCCAGGCACGTGGAAAGAGATTGTCCCCTGACGCTGGTATTCCTTCAATGCGTCCAGGATTGGAATTCTGCGCTGTGCTCTTAGGTCCAAGGGTCTAGTCCCCTTTCTTGCCACTCTTGCTTATTCTTTCACGACCGCCCGCGTTTTACATCACGTGTCGTCTCGTGTCCTCGGGAAAATGGGAAAAGGCGCAGGGATGCTATTTCTGTTGCCGAATAATCATAATATGGCATCCTGCTCCTAGCATGATGCTAAATCAGAAGTCAGGTGGGTGATTCAAGTGATAAGACGAAGACGCGGTATCACTAGCCCCGAGAAGCATCTCGGCTTCCCAGTAGGCGCGGATCGTAAACTGGCCAACTGGACACAAATTGCAGCGTACTTTCATTTGTTGTCGGGTCAGTCTGATCGCCTACAGGTGGAAGAACTGGGTACAAGCACTGAAGGCAGACCTTTTCTCCTAGCCACCATCTCCTCCGCTGACAATCTGGCCAATCTCGAGCACTATCGTCGCATTCAGCAGCGCCTGGCTGACCCGCGCGGTCTGACACCAGAAGAGGCTCAGGGCTTGATCAAGGAAGGCAAAACAATCTGTTTGATCACCTGTAGCATTCACGCCAGTGAAGTTGGCGCTGCTCAAATGTCGATGGATTTGGCCTATGACTTAGCCACTCGCGACGACGCTGAGGCGAAAGAAATCCTGCAGAACGTGATTTTCCTGCTGGTGCCGTCTCTCAACCCGGATGGGCTGGACATGGTGGTCAATTGGTATGAGAGATCTCTGGGCACCAAGTATGAAGGGACAATGCTGCCGGAATTGTATCAGAAATATGCCGGCCATGACAATAACCGTGATTGGTTTATGGCCACCCAGGCAGAAACCCGCCTGGCCATTGGCAAGATCCACAACGTCTGGCATCCGCACATAGTACATGATCAGCATCAACAGGGCAGTGATGGACCGCGGATGGTACTGCCTCCATTCATTGACCCGTATGACGAAAACGTCGATCCAATCCTGCGCGGCATGGTCAATTGGCTGGGCATGAGCATGGCTTCTGAGTTGACCGGTCGCGGCTTCCGCGGCGTGGCCACCAACCTCACCTACGATGCCTTCTCGCCGAGCAGAGCCTACCAGCATTACCATGGTGGTGTACGCATTTTGTCTGAAGCCGCCAGCGTGCGCACAGCCAGCCCGATCCGCATCGATCCCCAGCAGATGCATGAGGTGCGGGGATTTGATCCGCGGGTAGCCACCTGGAATCATCCCCACCCATGGACGGGTGGCGATTGGCGCCTGCGGGATATCATCGACTACGACCACGCTGTTGCCTGGGCTTGCCTGCGCCATGCGGCCCGTTATCGGGACAGTTGGGTACAAAACTTCTATCAGATCCATCTGAATGCGGTGAACTACCAGCAGTCGCCCTATGCCTTCATCATTCCGCTGGAACAGGATGACCCGGCGACGGCTGCCGAGATGCTCGATGTGCTGATCTTTGGCGGGGTGGAGGTCCAGGCTGCCAGCAATCCCTTCACCTACGACGACGTCTGCTACCCGGCCGGCACCTTGGTGATTCAGCTCAACCAGCCGTATGGCCGTTACGCCAAGACGCTGCTGGAAGCACAGCCTTATCCCGATCTGCGGCTCTATCCCGGCGGACCACCCCGTCGGCCCTACGACATCACGGCCCATTCCCTGCCACTGCAGATGGGCGTGAAAACGGTTGTCGCCAACCGACCACTGACGGTGCAAGGCCAGCTGGTGACCGAGGCGCCGACGGCTGTGGCCTCGCCAAGTGCATTTCTGCCATGCGCAGCCGAGAGGGCTCTGTTGGTCGACTCCGGCAGTAACCGCGCCCACCAGTTGGTGCATGCCCTGCTCGCGGAAGGGGTGGAAGTGAGCCGCACGACCGAGAGTTTGGACGGATATGCGATCGGCAGCTTCCTGGCCAAGGCGTCGCCAGATCGTCTCAGTCAGTTGGCGGCTGACTGCGCGCGCTATGCCCTGAAGCATCGGGCGGTCTGCCCGGACACACCCGCCCGCAAGCTCCGGCATCTGCCGAAGGTTGGGCTCTACCGCAGCTTTGTGCCCAACGCAGATGAAGGCTGGACCCGGTTTGTCTACGAGCAAAATGGCATACCTTATCAGTCGGTGACCAACGCAGATCTCAGGCAAGGTGATCTGCTTCATGATCTCGATTGTCTGGTTCTGCCCAGTGCCAATCCGAAAGCGATGATCGATGGACTGCCGTCTGTCTATCCGGCAGAGTTCTCTGGAGGCATCGGGGAACTGGGAACAGAGAATGTTCGTCAGTTTGTTAAGCGGGGCGGCACCTTGATTGCCCTGGATGGAGCCAGTGCCTGGGCAGTGCAAGCCCTCGATCTGCCGGTAGGCAATGCCTTGTCCGGCCTGCCGACAGACAAGTTCTACGTCCCTGGGTCGTTCCTGCGAGTGCTCCTGGACACCTCGCATCCGGTGAACTACGGGATGCCGCGGGAAGCGACGGTTGTTTTCCTGCACAGCCCCGCTTTTGTGCTCGGGCAAGGCGCCATCAGCCTGGCAGATTACCCGTTACACAATCCGCTGGTCGCCGGCTGGATTCTCGGCGGTGAGCAATTGCATGGCAGAAGTGCCTTGGTGGAGGTTCCAATCGGAACTGGCAGGGTGGTGTTGATTGGGTTCAGGCCACAGTTCCGGGCGCAGGCCCGCGGCACCTATCGTACACTGTTCAACGCCCAGCTTTACAGTGTACTGGACTAGGACTCTGTCGGCCGATAGTCTATCGTGCGGCATCCAGTCTCAGTCCAGTTTCTTCTGCTGTTATTTGGCCCTGTATCATCTGGGTTGAGGCTTGACGCCCTGCTAGATGACTGGATGCTATAGGGCAGGGCATTTTCATAACATAGTTTACCCTTGACGATTAGGCCTGCAAGGTTCAGACTGCTAGTAAGGTGGATGGCCTGTCTGTAGCTCCGTGGCAGGGTGCCACCCAGAAAGAGAGGGGGTCGTGAAATGAACGCCTTTACTACCATCGCAGTGGTCAATCGCCCGCCTTCAGTGACCAATATGCACCAGAATGAGCCGGTACTGAAGGTGCGCGGCTATGACCCTGACACCGAACTTCCGCTGCTGATCAGGTATCGCGGTCAGGATGCGGTGGCCAAAGCTGCGACGATTGAACCACCCGCCCTACTACTGGTAATCGGCGAAGTGTTGCGTTCTGCACGACGGGTAGGTCGTCGGCGCCCGGCGCTGGTGATCGATGCCCAGGACTTGCAGGTGATACCGCTCGGCGTTGCCGACAGTCTGTCTATGTCCCTTTCCTGGGAAGTTGAGGCCCATTCGTTTGCCACACCTGGTCTACCGTTTCTGGATGTGGACGACGAGGGTAACCGCAAACGACTCTAGTCCTCGGAATCGGGATGCCAAATGGTTGAGGTGCCCTATGGATGCTGTGGCCCTGGAGATCTTGCGGTCTCCAGGGCCTTTTGCTGCTACATGATGTTATGCAGGCGGATCTTCTCTTTCTCCGGGACGTGTCTGAGCAGCAACTTCGCCATCTCCAGCTCTGCCAGCGCCAGTCCTCGCTCTTCGCTGGCCAGAAATTGCTGGATGCGAGCGAATGATTTCTCCAGTTCATCGATCTCCTGATGCCGGATAACGGCGGCCCAGACCTCTCCCACCTCGCTCCAGCGGTTATCCGTTCTTCGAAATTCAGCCCGCGCCATCTCCCATTTGCTGTCCTCGACCAGTGCCTGCACCTGTACTATCTGTTCGCTCAGCTCATCAGCGGTCCGGGCCAGGTAACTGGTCACCGCCTGACTGCAGACTACTACCACCAGCAAAACGGCAGTTGTCCAGATAATCGTCCTCACTTCGCATCCTCCTTGGCCTGCAGATGAAAGTGGCCAGTCTCATCCACGGCGGCGAAGAAGATGTCCTCCAGCCGCCGCAGGCCCTTTGTGCGCGCCTCCCGCTCCAGATCGGCAATCTCCAGCTTGGCCAGGCTCAGGTTCTGGAGGTTCAGATGCCCGTCCAGCACCAGCGTGATTGGCAGGCCCCCACCATCCGGCGACAGCCGCAAGTCGTTCACTGTCACTGGCCGGTGCATCGTCTTTGGAATCACGCTCAATTGTCCATTTGTCTCCAGAATGGCATAAGCAACCTCAGCCACATTCGGGTAGTCCTTGTTGCGCAGTTGCTCAATCAAATCATTGAGGTTGATGCGCAGCCGCCGCAACTCCCGTTCCTGGATGATGCCGTGTGCGATTAGAATACTCGGTTTGCCGCAGATCACCTGTCGAATCGGTTCGGACCAGAGTGCCACCTCTGAGAGCAGAACCTGCAACACCAACAGAATCACTATCGGAATCAGCCCGTTCAGCAACGGGATGTCCGTGTCAGCTACCGGAATGGCAGCCAGTTCAGCGATCAACACCGTCACCACAAGCTCGTAGGGCTGCATTTCCCCAATCTGCCGCTTGCCCATCAGTCGCATGATCAGAGTGACCGCGAAATAAAGCAGCGTCGTCCTAATGGCGGACAGTAGCACCTTCTCACCCCCCGTTGTACACATTGATTTTCGGCCAGCGAAAATCGCTTTATTTAGATCGCAGCACTGAGTGCGAGAGCGTTTAGAATGTCGCTTTTCTTCTTATCGTAGACCCCGCAGCATGCTGCGGGGGGGGCCGGGGGGGGGGGGGGGGGGGGGGGGG